>JADCEX010000153.1 GCA_020249825.1 Roseomonas sp. | reverse complement strand
CGCCGACATCGGGGGTGACAACGCGGAAATGATCTTCCGGCAGGTTGAAGACGCTGCCGGCAAGCAGCTTCCGCACCAACCAGGAGCCCTGGGTATTTGTGTGCAGCGTCCATTTATTGCTGGCCGCATCATAATCCGCCACCGCCGCGCGGGCTTCCATGCTGGCGACGACAACGCGGTTATTCACCACGGTCAGCCGCGTGACATGCGCAGCCTTGGCAAACAGCGCATCGGTCTTGTCCTTGTCGCCGACATGCCAATCAAAGCAGGTATTATTCGGCGCACTCGGCCAGATTTGCGGCTGACCTGGCTTGGTCGCGCTGGCGAGGTCAGTGGCGGAGGGCAGGATTTCATAATCCACCTCAATCGCCTCGGCGGCATCGCGCGCCGCCTTGGCGCTTTCCGCCACAACAAAGGCAACCGGGTCACCCACATGGCGCACCGTGCCATCCGCCAGCACCGGGCGCGGCGTGGAGGATAGTGGCGAGCCATCGCTATTCTTGAGCGGAATCAGGCAAGGCAGTGGGCCAAGCCCCTCAGCGGCCAGATCGGCTGCGGTATAAACCCCCAGCACCCCCGGCATCGCCTTGGCGGCGGCGCTGGAGATGCTTTTGATCGCCGCATGGGCATGGGGGCTGCGCAGCACCACGCCCTGGGCTTCGCCGGGCAGGCTGATATCGGCGGTGTATTGCCCATCGCCTTTCAAAAGCCTTGGGTCTTCGACACGACGAATGGATTGGCTGAGGCCGAATTTTGCCATGGCGAGGTACTCCTTGTTTCGCGTTAAGACTATCATTCAACAGGTGGGGGTGGGATGGAAAGGGGGGAAGGCCCAGCCGGGCAGGAATTGTCGTCGGGGCGGTGGCGATTGCGCCGAAGGCGCCACCCTGTCAGTTTACCCCCACCCTAAAAATGGAGAGGCAAGTTTCGTGTCAGATCAGGCAAAGCCACCAACACCCGATTCCATGCTCCTGACCGGGCGCTTTGGCATGCAACTGGTGAAACAGACGGCAGGAAGCTGGTGGGTTTTCATGCTCCGCGGCGTGGCCGCCATTATTTTTGGGCTATTGATCTTCCTCTTCCCGGGGCTTGGCCTGGTGTTCATCCTGGCCTTTCTGGGGGCCTGGATGCTGTTCGATGGCATGGGGTCCATATTCCAGGCCGTAAAGGGCGGTCACCCAACCGGGGAGCGCAGCCGAACCTGGCTTTGGATTGACGGCATCATCTCCCTGCTGGCGGCAGCGGTGATCCTGTTGGCACCGGGGGTTTCGGCCATTGGCCTGCTGATTGTGACGGCTGCCTGGTTCCTTTTGTCCGGCGGGGCGCGGCTGATGCTGGCCTTCCGGCTTTCCTCGGTGCTGCTTGGGCTGCTCGGCGCTTTGAATATCGTGATCGGCGCCTGGATGCTGCTGCGCCCCGGGCCGGGCTTGCTCGCGGTGATCTGGATGGTGGCGCTGGAGGCGATCATCATGGGCGCCATTATGGTCACTCTTGGCTGGCGCCTTAAGCACATCCACCAGAACCCGAATCAGGACGCGGGGCAGACCAAGATTTGATCAGGCCTTGGGGAAACCCGTAGGCTCCGCCCATGTGGTTTCCCGCCCCCAAGGAGCTCCCGCTCCGCCCCTTCGCCCGCCTGCCGGATCGCTTGCGGAATTTGCGCCGATCATCCTGGGCGGATGCCAATCGCGCCGGCGCGCCGATTGACAGTTTCCTGGAAGGCCCCTGCTTTGATCGCGCGGGGCGCTTTCTGGTGACTGATATCCCGAATGGCCGCATTCTGCTGGTCGGCCCCGGCGATGGGTGGGAAGTACTGGCGGAATATGAGGGCTGGCCGAATGGCCTGGCGCTTGGCGCAGATGATGGGCTGCTGATTGCCGATTACCGCCATGGCCTGCTGACTTTGGACCCGGCGCGCGGTTCCATTGCGCCCCTGCTGGAAACCGTGGGCAGTGAGGGGTTTCTCGGCCTGAATGATGTCACGCTTGGCCCGCAAGGCGCGATTTTCTTCACCGACCAAGGCCAGACCGGGCTGCAGGACCCGCGCGGGCGGGTCTATCGGCTGGGCGCCGATGGGCGGCTGGATCGGCTGATCTCCAACGGCCCCAGCCCCAATGGCATTGCGCTGAACAAGGCGGGCACGCATTGCTATGTGGCCATGACCCGTTCTTGTGAGGTCTGGCGCTTCGCGCTTCGCGCGGACGCCATTGTCGGCAAGGCCAATCTGTTTTTCCGCACACCGGCCGGGACATCCGGGCCAGATGGCATGGCGGTGGATGTGCATGATCGGCTGTTCATCGCCAATCCCGGCCATGGCATGGTCTGGGGTGTGGATGCGCATGGTGTGCCGCTATTTGCGCTGGATTGCCGGCCTTTCGGGCGCATGCCTACCAATTGCTGCTTCGCGCCTGACGGCGTGACGTTGCTGATTACGGAAAGCGAATCGGGGCAGGTTCTGGCCGCCGAGATACCGGGGCCTTGATCATAGGCACCGTTGGTGCCCAGGCGCGTCAGGCAAGATCCTCCATCGTTACGCGCAAGGCGCCGGCAATTGCGCGCCTGGCTGCGGCGCTGCCGGGCTTGCGGCCCAACTCAATCTCAGAAAGGTAGCTCACGGAAACGCCCGCCATGGCCGCCAAGGCGCTTAGCGTATGGCCGCGATGCTCGCGCCAGATTCGAATAGCGTTTTCACCTGCAAGCAGCCGATCCACGAGCGCGCCGGGCAAGTAATCAGCACGCGCCGCAGCTTTGCCAAGGGCGGCTTCTCGCGCTTCCTGTTCATTGATCGCCTGATGATCAATGCGATCCTCGGCGGCGGCGACCAGCGCCTCATAATCGCGACGCGTTAGCGTCACTGTTTCTGCCGTTTGGGCCACAGGTCTAAAATGATTCATCGCTCATAAACCTCCCAGCGATGGCCGATGCGGTCCACAACCACATCCTGGCCATCAAGACGAAACACAGCGCGATAATCGCCCTGGCGAAGCCTGAAGCGCCCCCGCGGTTCCCCTTGCAGCGCGGTGACGCTCGCGTGGAGTTCGGTTGGCGCAGCGGCGATCTTGTCGAGCCTTGCCTTCAGTTGGGCCCTCTCCCGTTTAGGCATGCCAATCAGGGCCTTCACCGCAGCGGGGGAGAGCAAAAGCACCATGGCTATAGTTTCGCTGATGGCGAAAAGTAAAGCAAGTTGAATTTCGCCAATAGCGTAAAAATCCGCGTTATGTCACCCGGTCCAATTCCTGTTCCGTCATGCCGCCCGGCACCAGCGCCATTGGGATTTTAAGGCGCGAGGCATGGCGGCCTGTGAGTGCCGAAATCAACGGCCCCGGCCCGCCGCTGCCGGTCGCCATGGCCAGCACCAGGATGGAAATGCGCGGGTCTTCTTCAATCAAGGAGAGCAATTCCTCACGCGCTTCGCCTTCGCGGATGATCAGCATGGGCATGCCGCCGGTAATTTCACTGACATGAGAAGCAAGGCCAGCCAGCAGGCGCTCAGCCTCCGCACGGCGTTCTTCCTGCATCATCACGCCAACGCCGGCCCATTCCACCAGCTCCACCGGTTCCAGCACACGCAACAGCGCAACGCGCCCACCACCCTTGCGGGCGCGCAAGCAGGCATAGCGCAGCGCCACCGCCTGTTCGGCGCTGTCATCCACCACCACCAGGAAAACGCGATCGCGTTTGGCCTTGGTTGCGGCAGCGGCGGCTTCTTCAGTATCGGGCATCAATTTCTCCTGAACAGCACGCTGCCAAGCCAGCCGGCCAGCACCGCCAAGACAATACATAGCACGCCATAAAGCAGCGGCTGCCCACGCGCGAGGGAAGCAATATCAGCCGCCGTGCCGACGCGTTCCACACGCAAGGACAATTCCTGCCGCGCGATCACCCGGTTTTCACGCGCGAGCAACACCTCAATCTGATAATCGCCGGTCTGCACGGTCGCGGGAAAGGCGATGCGCGCGCTGAAAAGCCTCTCCCCGGCGCGGGAAACCGGGGCGGCATATTCCTGCCAGCGCGCATCGGCCTGCTTCAATTCCAGCAGCGCGGCACGGAAGGCCGGGCTGCGATTGCCTTCACTGCGCAGGCGAAGATTATCGAAGCCCAGGCGATATTGCCGCCGCTCATCCTCGGGCAGGATTTCCCAAACCCGGCGCGTGGCGGCCAGCGCATAAAACCCAGGCACATCCGGAAAGCGCGTAGATGGGCCATTCAGCCAAATGCCCAGCACATTGATCTTGCGGCGCACCACAACGCCCTGAGTCGGGCCAGTCGCCACCACAATCAAATCTTCCGGCGGGTCGCTGCCCAGCGGGTTTTGCGTCGCGCCGAAAACCAGCACCGAAGCGCCGGTGAAGCCGGTGCTGATTTCAACCCGGTCTGTGGAAAGCTCTGCCGTGATGGGTGGCGCAGCCGCAAAGGCGGGGGCGCAAAGCAGCCCAAGCAGGAACAACGCGCGCGGCAGGGCCTTCATGGGATCGGGCCAAGGGTGAAGGCGCGGCTCGGCGTTTGCAGCAGGTTCCAGGCCAGGCCAAA
Organism: Roseomonas sp.; assembly: GCA_020249825.1. Taxonomy (GTDB): domain Bacteria; phylum Pseudomonadota; class Alphaproteobacteria; order Acetobacterales; family Acetobacteraceae; genus Neoroseomonas. Next base: position 18,030 of record JADCEX010000153.1, on the reverse strand, counting down.
AGCAACCGACAGCACCAGCAGGCCAAGCAGGGCGCGCGTTTCCTCCCCCCGCAGTTTGGTGCCCATGGCGGCGCCAAATTGTGCCCCCGCCACGCCGCCGGCCAGCAGCAGCAGCGTCAGCACAATATCCACACTGCCCACCTGCCAGGCTTGCAGCAGCGTGACATTGGCCGAGACGAAAACCACCTGAAACAGCGACGTACCAATCACAATCGCCGTCGGCATGCCAAGGATATAGATCATGGCCGGCACCAGCATGAAGCCACCGCCCACCCCCATGATGGCGGAAAGCATGCCAATGCCAAAGCCGATCACCAGCGGTGGAATGACCGAAATATACAGCCTGGAATCACGAAAGCGGAGCTTGAAGGGCAGGCCATGCAGCCAGGTATGTTCATGGAGCTTGCGCCGCGGCGCCGTGCCGCGTCGGCGCCGGAGCAGCGCGGTGACGCTTTCACGCACCATCAGCGCGCCGACAATGCCAAGGATCACCACATAGAAAAGTGACACCGCCACATCCACCTGGCCCCAGCGCTTCAGCAGGGCAAAAATCTGCACCCCAAGCGCGGAACCCAAAAGCCCGCCGGCGAAAAGCGTAAGCCCCATGCGCCAATCCACATTGCCGCGCCGCCATTGCGCAATCAGGCCAGAGATGGAGGCACCCAGTGTTTGATTGGCGCCGGAAGCCACAGCCACGGCGGATGGAATGCCGATGAGCATCAGCAGCGGTGTCAGCAAAAACCCGCCGCCCACCCCGAACAAACCCGAAAGCCAGCCCACGCCAAAGCCGATGCCAAGCAGCAGCAGGGCATCCACACTCATTTCAGCGATAGGCAGGTAGACCTGCATCGCGAATCCAATCGGTCAATCGTGAGCCTCACGCGAAGCTTCGGCCTTGCGCCGCAACCCCGCAAGAGGTGTATCGGCGCTTTACAAGGCAGGAATGCGGCAGGGCATCATCGTCTGGTGGCAAAAGCGACGAGTGCCAGGAAAACCGAACCCAAAAGCGCAAAGCCCGCAATCGCAAAGGGCGGGCCGATGCCATCCGCCAAGGCGCCGAGCACCAGCACGCCCAAGGGGCCAGTGCCAATGCAAGTGGTGGTAAGCCCAAGGACGCGCGAACGCGCTTCCACCGGTGCTTCCATCATCACAATGCCGGTTTGCAGGCTGGCAAAGGCCGCTGTGCCGAAACCACCCAGCATCAGCAAAAGCGCCGCGACCCAGAGCGAAGGGGCGAGTGCCGCCAGCGCCAGCACCGCCAGAAAGGCCGTGGAGCCAAGCAGGAAAAGCCGCCGCCCCGCTTGTGGTCCGCGCCTGAGCGCCAAAGCAAGGCCCGAAATCAGCGCGCCCAAGGGCTCGGCTGCGGCCAGCAGGCCGATTTCAATCGCGCCAGCGCCAAAGGCGCGGTCGCCAAAGGCGGGCAGGATGGAATTGTAGGAAAAGCCGAAAATATTCATCACCAAAGTCACGCCAAGCACGGCACGCAAGGCGGGATGGGCAAGCGCGATCCGCAAAGCCTCGGCCACCTCAGCGAATAGGCGGCGCGGCACCAGGGCCCGGCGCGGCTGGCTATATTCCACGGTCGAGACCAGGCCCAAGGCAATGAGATAAAGCGCAGAGGCGATGACATAGGCTGCGGTGACGCCAATTGTCTCATAGAACAGGCCGCCCAGCATGGGGCCGATCATGCGGGTCGTGCTGCCGGTGGTCGTATCAAAGGCAACGGCGGGGACAATGCGCTCCGGCCCTGCGGTTTCCGCCACCATGCGCCGGCGTGTAGCGAGTTCATTGGTCCAGACCAGCCCACCGATCAGGCCATTCACCCATAAATGCCAAAGCGAAAGCCAGCCCAAGGCGGCCAGGATCGCGATGGTGATGGCACCAAGCGCCGTCAGAGCCTGACCGGCCATGAGCAGATATTTGCGATTGAGGCTTTCCGCCACCGCCCCCGAAAGCGCGCCCATCAGCAGCATTGGCAAAGCGCGCGCCATGAGCACCAGCGATACGGCGAAGGCGGAACGCGTCAGCTCATAGGCGTAAAGCCCGCTGACCAGCATTTCCACCCAGCGCATGGAATTGGTAAGCCCACCCGCGCCCCAAAGTTTCAGAAAGGCGCGGTCGGAAAGCAGAACCTTGAGTGGCGCGGGATCAGCCATGACGCCGCGCTACCCGCCTTCTTTCAATAACCGGAATCACCCAAATGCAGCAGCGGGAAAGCGCTGAAGACATGCGGCGCATTGGTCGCCAATGCGCCCGAATGGATGAAGCTGGGATTGAGTTCACTGAACTTCGTGGCGCCCAGCAAGCCCATGGTGGTGTAGATTTCCGTCTCAAGAATTTCGAGCATGCGCTCAACGCCCGCCGCGCCATCGGCTGCCAGCGCATAACAATAGAGCCGCCCAAGCCCGACGAGATCAGCGCCAAGGCAAAGCGCCTTCACCACATCCGTCCCGCGCGAAAACCCGCCATCAATCCAAACCTTGGCGCGGCCAGCAACGGCCTGCACAACTTCCGGCAGCACATCCATGGCACCCCGGCCATGATCAAGCTGGCGCCCGCCATGGTTGGAGACATAGACAACATCAACACCATGTTCACAGGCGAGCGCAGCGTCTTCGGCGGTCGCAATTCCCTTCAGGATCACGGGAATTTTGTACTTCGCCTTGAAGCGATCAATCTGCTTCCAGGAAAGGGCGGCCTGAAATTCAATGCCCTGCACGCGCGCGCGCCAGGGCTTGGCGAAGCGGCGCGCGATATCGCGTTCGCGCCGGCTATAGACCGCAGTATCGACGGTAAAGCAGAAGGCATCATAGCCGGCAGCGACCGAACGATCCGCGTAATCATCAATGAAGCTATCATCGCCGCGCACGTAAAGCTGGAAGATCTTGGGGCCAGGCGTATTGGCCGCGGTTTCCTCAAGCCCTGGCTTGGTGACGGAGGAGACAATCAGCGGCACGCCAAAGGCCGCAGCCCCCTGCCCCGCTGTGGCCGCCCCATGGGCGCCGAAGCTTTCCAGGCCACCCACCGGCGCCAGCGCGACCGGCAGGCGAAGCTTTTGGCCGAACATCTCGGAGGTTGTGTCAATGGTCGAGACATCGCGCAGCACGCGCGGGCGAAAGGCGAGGGTGTCCAGCGCCAGGCGATTGCGGCGCATGGTGGTTTCGGTTTCCGTCGCCCCGGTCAGGTAATCCCAGATATTGGCATCGAGCCGGTTTTTCGCCGCCTTGGCGAATTCGTGCATCGTCAGGAATTTGCCTTCAGTTTCACTCAACATTTGATGTCTTCCTCAATGATCAACCGGCCAAAAAATCGCGCGACCAACGCGCATAATCATCTTCACGCATGGCGGCCTTCATCAGCGCCACATCGGCAAGCCCGGGCAGCCTCCCGGGCGGCGTGCCATCACGCAAGGCCTTCAGCGTGGCATGCACCGCTGCCATGGCGGCGAAGCTTGGCGCATGTCCTTGCAGCGCGATGCGCACGCCATGCGCCGCAAGCCTTGCCTTATCGGCCAAGGCCGGCGGCGTGCCGCCCAACATCAAAGGCACATCATTGGCGGCGGCTTGCAGCGCGGCGAGCTGCGCCCAATCGGTCACACCGGTGTAGAATAGGGCATCGGCGCCGGTTTTGGCATAGGCGCGGGTGCGCGCCACGGCTTCGTCCAGGCTGACCAGATTGACCGCGCTGGTGCGCGCCACAATCACGAGGCCGGGGTCTTCGCGTGCCGCCAGCGCCGCATGGATCTTGCCGAGCCCGGCATCGAGCGAAAGCAAGCCTGGCTCCCCACCCCCATGGGCGCGGGGCAGGTCGGTATCTTCAATGGTGAGCGCCGCGACCCCGGCGGTTTCCAATTCCTGCACCGTACGCATCACATTCAGCGCATTGCCATAGCCGTGATCGGCATCCACCATCAGCGGCGGCGCCCCGGCGCGACAGATGCGCCGCGCCTGTTCAGCGAATTCCGTGAGCGTCACCAGAATAAGGTCAGGCGCGCCAAGGACCGCGATGGAGGCGATGGAGCCTGCAAACATCGCGGTTTCAAAGCCAAGATCGGTTGCGATTCGCGCCGCGATCGGGTCATGGACTGAGGCCGGGTGCACACAGGCTCCCCCGGCCAAAATGGCGCGAAACCGCGCGCGGCGCGCGGGGGTAATCATGATGGCGGCATTCCCTTCCCCTTATCGCGGGGATTGTGCAACCGCGCGCCGGGCGCGGCAAGCCGCAGGGTTAGCCAAGCGTGATGGTGATAAGCGCGGTGATGAAAAACGTGGTCGCTGCAAAAAAGCCAAGTCCAAGCAGAAAAAGGACCAACCCGGCCAGCGAATCAGCGCGGCGTGATGCGACGCTTTCCGGCGAAATGGACAATCCTTCCAGATGTGGCTTTGTCGCACAGGCCTTGGCTGCGCGGCCATTGCCACTAAAAAGAGAGAATCTAGCGGGTGGATTGAACGCGAAAGACATGACCCAACCTCCGATAATCAATCTACCGGATTTTCCGTTATTAAGTCAAGCCCTGATTTCGGTCGTTCAGCTTTCCGGGGTCAGTTTACGCATATCAGCCAGCAGGGCGCGTATGGCGGCCAATTGTTCCCGCGCTGCTTCCGGGTCGGCGGCCTCGGTCATGCTGCCGCCGGCGCTCCGCCAGATCTGAAAGGCAAAGCGCCCCTTGCTGGTCAGGCTGGAGGAATGGCCGATGCCGTCCAATTCGCGGGAGACGATTTCCAGCAAGGCGCCAAACTGATCGGCAACTTCACCAGCGGAAAGCGGGGCTTGCAGGACTGTTTCGGAAGCGCTCCGCGGCATATCCGGCATCAATTCAAGCAAGGAGAGATCCAGCGCGAGCAGCAGGCGCTTCAAGGTCTCATGACGGGGGCGTGTTTTCCCGGTTTCCCAGTCGGCAACAGTCGCCTGGGAAGCGCCAATGAGGTCGCCCAGCGCCACTTGAGAAAGCCCCTTGGCGCGCCGCGCCCTACGCAAACGACGCGACCATTCCGGGACTTCCGAATCGGGAATTCGCAAAGCCATGCCCCTGTTCACCATTGACTTTTGCACAAGTCCAAGGGGTTCTTCCTATAATTTGAGCAGAGGGCGACAAATTTACGGTTGACCCCAGGCATTTGCGGAAAAGTTGAGCCAGACATGATGGAAGCCTGAGCGCCCAGTTCTCTTTATGGTGAAGCATGCACGAGCAGGCTTGGAGCCTGATGTTGAATTCAGGCAGCCCGCACAATCATTGCGCGAGAGTATAGGCCCGAACCGATACGAAGCAGCGCAGTTGCAACGCTGGGACCCGTCAACACCAACCAACCGCAAAAGGGCTGGTCGCGGAGTTTTTCTGGCAGAATTGGCAAAGAAGCCACAGGGGCAGCCTCGTGAAATCAAAAAAGTCAACGGCGAGACGAGGCGTGACCGGCAATAAACGCACCGCATGTCATATCGGAAACGCCATGGTGCACCGACCAGGTTGAGCACTACCACAAGCCGAGCCTTGCTCATAAGGCGGGCCAACCGCAGGCGTTTACAGACGGCCAGCGCAGAGAGTATTCTCAAAACATCTGGGGACACCCTTAGAATACGTGGCATCCAAGGCCAGAATAAGGGTCCGGTTCATAATTTCGCTCGGGAGGCTTCAACATGAACGAAGACGATCTGCGCGGCCTGATTGGTCGCGTCCGGAATGGATCCATGTCGCGCCGCGGCTTTATCCGGCGCATGGCGGCGGTTGGTTTTACCGCCCCCATGGCGACGCAGCTTCTTGCCATGACCGGGGCTGCCAATGCGCAATCCACGGCGGCAAGCGTCCCGGCCTTTGGCGGCACGCGCCGCGGCGGTGGCGGGCATTTAAAGATTCTGTATTGGCAGGCCTCCACACTGCTCAATCCGCATTTTGCCGCCGGCACCACCAATCAGGATGCGAGCCGCGTCTTTTATGAGCCCCTGGCCGGCTGGGCCGCCGATGGCACCTTGCAGCCGATCCTGGCCGCCGAAATCCCCTCGATCGAAAATGGCGGTCTGGCGCGGGATGGGCGTTCCGTCACCTGGAAGCTGAAGCGCGGCGTGAAATGGCATGATGGCCAGGATTTCTCGGCCGATGACGTGGTGTTCAATTGGGAATATGCACGCAGCCCGCAGGTGGCCACTGTCACTGCCGGTTCATATCGCGATGTCAATGTCGTGAAGGTGGATGATTTCACGGTACGCGTTGAATTCCAGGCGCCGACGCCCTTCTGGGCCGATGCTTTCGTAGGTTCCATCGGGATGATCATCCCGCGCCATCTGTTCCGCGATTTCGCCGGCGCCAATTCGCGCGATGCGCCCACCAATATTCGCCCCGTGGGCACGGGCGCCTATCGGCTGCAAAGCTTCGCCCCAGGCGATCTGCTGCGGGCCGAACTCAACCCCAATTACCACATGAACAACCGGCCCTTCTTTGATTCCATGGAAATCAAGGGTGGTGGCGATGCGGCATCGGCCGCGCGCGCCGTGCTGCAAACGGCCGATTTCGATTATGCCTGGAATCTGCAGGTTGAGGACGCCATCCTGCAGCGCCTGGAAGCCGCCGGTCGTGGCCGGGTGAATATTATTGAAGGTGGGAATATCGAATTCGTCCAGCTCAATGCTGCCGATCCGAATCGCGAAGTGGAAGGCGAACGCGCTCATCCCAATTCGCGCCATCCCGCCTTCCAGGACCCTGCCGTGCGGCAGGCCATGGCGCTGCTGATTGATCGCCAGGCGCTGCAGCAGCATATCTATGGCCGCGGCGGCCCGGCCACGGCGAATTTCCTGAACAACCCGCCGCGTTTCCGTTCGCCCAATATGCGGATGGAATTCAGCGTTGAACGCGCCAATCAGATTCTTGATCAGGCCGGCTGGGTGCGTGGATCGGATGGCATTCGCGCCAAGGACGGGGTGCGGCTGCGCTTTGTGTATCAAACCTCGGTCAATTCGCCCCGCCAGCGCACTCAGGCCATCTATAAGCAAGCCGCCCAGCGCGCCGGCATTGATCTTGAACTCAAATCTGTCGTCGCTTCGGTGTTTTTCTCATCCGATGTCGCAAACCCGGATACCTACATCAAGTTCTGGGCCGATATGCAGATGTACACCACCACCATGCCGCAGGCGGACCCGCAGCGCTTCATGAACCAATATGTCTCCTGGGAAATGGCACAGCGTTCCAATTCCTGGCAGGGCCGGAATATCGTGCGCTGGAGGAATGACGAATATGACGCCGCCTTCCGCGCCGCCGAAGGTGAATTGGACCCGGTGAAACGCGCCGCGCTATTCATCCGCATGAATGACCTGATTGTTGGGTCGAACCACGTCATTCCGCTGGTGATGCGCCCGACCGTTTCGGGTTCGGTGAATAATCTTCGGCATGTTCTGTCCGGCTGGGACATCACCATGTGGATGATCCAGGATTGGTGGCGTCAAAGCTGATGGGGCCTGCCACCCGGGCGGTCAGCAAGGCAGCATGACCGCCCCATGACCCAATACCTGATTCGCCGCTTGCTCATTGCGATCCCGAGTATCTTCGGGATCAGCATTGTGCTGTTCACCGTGCTTGCGCTGGCACCCGGCGACCCGTTTGAGGAGTTGGCGACCAACCCTGCCGTGCCGCCCGATGTGCGCGCGGCGCTGCGCCAGAGCCTCGGTCTCGATGATCCGGTGCATATGCGCTATATCGCCTGGCTAACTTCCATGTTGCGCGGTGATTGGGGTTATTCCTTTGTCAGCCGCATCCCTGTTGATCAGCTTATTGTCCAGCGCATCCCCACCACGCTTTACGTGATTGGCCTGTCACAGCTTGTGGCGCTGGCGATTGCGCTGCCGGTTGGGGTTTATGCCGCAACAAGGCCCTATTCGGTCTTTGATCAGATCGCGAATACGCTTGCCTTCATCGGCTTTTCGCTGCCCACTTTCTTTACCGGGCTGCTGCTGATCCTGCTGTTTTCTATCTATCTGGATTGGCTGCCCTTTGTGTATCGCACGAATATTGAAGCGACAGGCTGGCGCTGGTGGTGGGAACAATTCCGCCAATCCATCATGCCTATCATGGTGCTTGGCCTGTTTCAGGGCGCGGCCTGGACCCGCTTTGTCCGTTCCGCCGTGCTCGATGTGATCCGGTTGGATCACGTGACCACGGCGCGTTCCAAGGGCCTGCCGGAAGGCAAGATCACCATGCGCCATGTGGTGCGCAATGCCATGATCCCGGTTGTCACGCTGGTGGCGCTGCAAATGCCCGCGGTTTTCGGTGGTGCGATTGTGACCGAACAGATTTTTCGCGTGCCTGGCATTGGCAGCCTGTTGATCAGCGCGATCCTTGCCAATGACACGCCGGTGATCATGGCGGTGACCTTTGTCTTCGCGTGCCTGGTGATCTTCTTCAATCTTTTGGCGGATATCCTTTATGGCTGGCTCGACCCCCGCATCAGCTTCCGCTAGCGCTGCTCCACGGCCCCTGACCAGCCCCTGGTCTGAAGCCTGGCGGCGCTTTCGCAAGCATAAGCTTGCGGTGGTGAGTGCTGTTTTGCTGGGTTTCCTGATTATGGCGGTGCTGTTTGGCCCGCTGGTATGGCGCGTGCCGATCAATGAGATTGATTTTTCCGTGATCCTGCAGGGGCCTTCCCTGGCGCATCCCTTGGGCACGGATGATCTGGGGCAGGATCTGCTCGCGCGCATGCTCTATGGCGGGCGAATTTCGCTCGCAGTTGGCTTTACCGCCATGCTGGTGGCCGTGAGTGTCGGCATTCTGATTGGCGCGATTGCGGGGCTTGCGGGGGGCAAGACCGATGCGGCGCTGATGTGGCTCACGGATCTGTTCCTGTCCCTGCCGCAATTGCCGCTGCTGCTGCTGATCATCTTCCTGTTTCGCGACAGTCTGAAGGCGATTGTGGGGCCGGAGCTTGGGGTCTTCATTCTGATTGTCATCATCATCGGCCTGTTCAATTGGATGCAGGTGGCGCGCCTGGTGCGTGCACAATTCTTCTCCCTGCGGGAGAAAGAATTTGTCGAAGCCGCGCGCGCGCTTGGCGCATCGCGCTTCCGTCTTGCCGTACGCCATATCCTGCCGAATTCGCTTGGGCCCGTGATTGTCGCGGCGACCATTGATGTCGCGGCGGCGATCATTGCGGAAAGCACGCTGTCCTTCCTTGGGCTTGGTTTCCCGCCCGACATCCCAACCTGGGGGCGGCTATTGTATGATGCGCGTGACCATCTGGATTTCGCACCCCATTGGGCGCTGTTTCCGGGGCTTGCGATTTTTCTGACCGTGCTCACGATCAATTTTGTGGGTGATGGCCTCAGGGATGCGCTTGATCCAAGGCGCGTGGTCTGAGCGCGGCGATGAACAATCTTTTGGAAATCTCCGGCCTCAAGGTTCATTTCAAGACCGATGATGGCTGGGTGCGTGCGGTAGATGGCGTGGATCTTTCCGTGGCCGCTGGCGAGACCGTTTCCATTGTGGGCGAATCAGGCTGCGGCAAGACCGTGACCGCCATGACGATCCTGAAGCTGATCGCGATGCCGCCTGGCAAGATTGTCGCTGGTGAGATCAATTGGCGCGGCGAAAACCTGGTGGAAGCGCCGCCCGCGCGCATGCGCGCGATCCGCGCCGCGGAAATCGGCTTTATCTTCCAGGAACCCATGACCTCACTCAACCCAGTCTATACGGTGGGGGAGCAGATCGCCGAAACGGTGCGCCAGCATGAAGGTCTGTCGCGCAAGCTTGCCATGGAACGCGCGGCCGAGATGCTCAATCTGGTGCAAATCCCAAATGCATCAAAGCGCGTGCATGACTACCCGCATCAATTCTCGGGCGGGATGCGCCAGCGCGTGATGATCGCCATGGCGCTTTCCTGCAACCCGAAGCTTGTGATCGCGGATGAGCCGACAACCGCGCTGGATGTGACGATCCAGGCGCAAATCCTCGACCTGATGAATGAGATGAAGCAGCGCCTTGGCATGGCTGTGCTGCTGATCACCCATGCCATGGGCGTGGTTGCGGAAACCGCGCAGCGCGTTGTGGTGATGTATGCCGGGCGCGTGGTGGAAGAAGCATCGGTGGAGGCGCTATTCGCGACGCCGCGCCACCCCTATACGCAGGGCTTGATCCGTTCCATTCCAAGGCTTGATCTGGCGGCGACTGAACATAAGCGGCTGGAGGCGATTGGCGGTGTGGTGCCAAGCCTTTTGCATCCGCCGCCTGGTTGCCGTTTCGCCGCGCGTTGCAAGCATGCCATGCCGTCCTGCAGTGAGATTGAACCACGGCTTGAGATGGTCTCCCCCGGCCATAAGGTTGCCTGCCTGAGGTCGGAGGAAATCGCATGACAGAACCGCTGCTCAGCGTGCAGGGCTTGGTCAAGCGCTTCCCCGTGAAGGGCGGCATCCTGCAACGCACGGTCAATGAAGTGCATGCGGTCTCCGGCGTTTCCTTCGACATCAACAAGGGTGAGACGCTTGGCCTGGTGGGCGAATCAGGCTGCGGCAAATCCACCACGGGGCGCCTTATCCTGCGGCTGATTGAACCCACCGCCGGCAAGGTCTGGTTCGAAGGCCGCGACGTGACCGCGCTTGATCATCAGCAGATGGTCGCACTCCGACGCGATATGCAGATCATTTTCCAGGACCCCTTTGCCTCCCTCAATCCACGCATGACGGTCGCTGCCATCATTGGTGAGGCGCTGATCATTCATAAGCTTGCCAAGACCCCGCGTGAACGCGAAGACCGCGTGGTGGAATTGCTCGAGACGGTCGGGCTCAATGCGGATCACATGCGGCGCTTTCCGCATGAATTCTCGGGCGGGCAAAGGCAGCGCATTGGCATTGCCCGCGCCTTGGCGGTTTCGCCCAAGCTGGTCATTTGCGATGAACCTGTCTCGGCGCTGGATGTCTCCATCCAGGCGCAGGTGGTGAACCTGCTTGAGGATTTGCAGGAAAAATTCGGCCTGACCTTCCTGTTCATCGCGCATGATCTTTCGGTGGTGGAACATATCTCCGATCGTGTCGCGGTGATGTATCTTGGGCGGATTGTGGAAATTGCCTCGGCACGGGAACTCTACACTACACCGCTGCACCCCTATACGGAAGCGCTGCTTTCAGCCGTGCCGATCCCTGACCCGACGGTAAAGCGCGAGAGGATCAGGTTGCAGGGGGATGTGCCAAGCCCGCTCAACCCACCATCGGGCTGCCATTTCCATACGCGCTGCCCCATTGCGGATGGCGCGCGGTGCCGGAATGAAGTGCCAGCCTTGCGCGAAGTGCGCCCGGGGCATTCGGTTGCGTGCCATTACCGCGAATAGGCGCGGGCTGAGCGCGCAAGTATCTGGAAAAAGGAAGGAATGGCGCGCCCGAAAGGATTCGAACCTCTGACCCCCAGATTCGTAGTCTGGTGCTCTATCCAGCTGAGCTACGGGCGCCCTTGGTAAGGGGACGGATAGCGGAGCCACGCCAAAGGCGCAACCCCGAAGCCGTCACCAATCTGTCACGCGGCGAGTTTATCCAACTCCCGCACCACCGCTTCGCCCATGACCGTGGTGCCAACACGCGCCATGCCGGCTTGCATGATGTCCACCGTGCGCAAGCCGCCGCCGAGCACCTTTTCGACCGCCGCTTCCACCAGCCGCGCATCTTCTTCCATGCGGAAGGACCAGCGCAGCAGCATGGCGAAGGAAAGAATTTGCGCGCAGGGATTGGCGATGCCCTTGCCCGCGATATCCGGCGCCGAGCCATGCACGGGCTCATACAAGGCATGGCGGCGGCCAGAGGCATCCACCGCGCCCAAAGTTGCCGACGGCAGCATGCCGAGTGAGCCGGTCAGCGCCGCGGCCAAATCAGACAACACATCGCCGAACAGGTTGGACCCCAGGATCACGTCAAACTGCTTGGGGCGAGAGCAAAGCTGCATGGCGCAATTATCGGCATACATGTGTTCAAGTTCGACATCGGGGAATTCAGCCTTGCCGATTTCACCGACCACCGCGCGCCATAGGCGCCCGGATTGCATGACATTCGCCTTCTCAACACTGGTCACCTTATTGCGACGCTTGCGCGCCAGATCAAAGGCAATGCGCGCGACGCGGGCGATTTCGTCTTCGGTATAGACTTCCGTATCAATGCCGGTGCGCTTGCCATTGGCGTCCGTATGGATGCCACGCGGTTCGCCGAAATAAATGCCGCCAGTGCTTTCGCGCACGATCATCACATCAAGCCCGCGCACCAGATCGGGCTTCAGCGAAGAAGCATCCACCAGCGCATCAAGCACCACGGCGGGGCGCAGATTGGCGAAAAGGCCAAGATCCTTGCGCAGCCGCAGCACACCCAATTCCGGGCGCTTGTCGAAGGGCATGGAATCCCATTTCGGGCCGCCCACGGAGCCGAACAGCACGGCATCAGCAGCCTTGGCGCGTTCCACCGTTTCATCCGAACAGGGCGTGCCCTGGGCATCCAGCGCCGCACCGCCCACCAGGCCTTCTTCGATGTTGAAGGAAACATGGCGGCGGCGATCCATCCAATCCACCACGCGGCGTACTTCGCGCATCACCTCGGGGCCAATCCCGTCGCCGGGCAGGATGAGAAGCTTCTTGTTCGATGACATGGCGTTTTCCTCAAGGCCCCGGTTTGGCGCCGGGGCGTCATTCAATCAGGCGTAAAGCCAGGGCTGGGCGGCGCGCTGGCGCGATTCAAAGCCATCAATCGCGGGCGCGTGCTGCATGGTCTGGCCGATATCATCCAGCCCATTCAGCATCAGATGGCGGCGCAGCGGGTCTGTCTGGAAGGGAATTTCCTCACCATTCGGACGCACAACTACCTGGCGTTCCAGGTCAACGCTGATGCGCGCATTGCCGCCCATCTTCGCGTCTTCCATCAGCTTTTCGCAAATCTCGCGCGGCAGGCGCACCGGCAGAACGCCATTCTTGAAGCAATTATTGTTGAAGATATCAGCGAAATCAGGCGCGATCACACAGCGAATGCCGAAATCAAGCAGCGCCCAAGGCGCGTGTTCACGCGAAGAACCGCAGCCGAAATTTTCAAACGCGATCAGGATTTCAGCCTTGCGGTAGGGTTCCTGGTTCAGCACGAAATCCGGGTTTTCCTTGCCATCTTCCTTGTAGCGGAAATTGGCAAATAGGTTCTTCCCAAAACCCAAGCGACTGATGGATTTCAGGAAGCGCGCCGGGATGATCTGGTCCGTATCCACATTCGCCTTGGGCAAGGGTGCCGCGATACCGGTAAGCTTGGTGAAGGCTTGCATATTACAGTGCTCCCTTCGGCTGATAATCACGCACATCGGCCAAATGGCCGGCCACCGCCGCCGCGGCCGCCATGGCAGGGCTCAACAAATGGGTCCGCCCGCCGGGGCCCTGGCGGCCTTCGAAATTGCGGTTGGAGGTGCTGGCGCTGCGCTGACCCGGCGTGAGTTTATCGGGGTTCATGCCAAGGCACATGGAACAACCCGCTTCGCGCCATTCAAAGCCGGCTTCCTTTAGGATGCGGTCAAGCCCTTCCGCTTCGGCCTGCTTCTTCACCAGGCCCGAACCCGGCACCACCAGCGCGCGCACATGATCCGCCACGCGGCGGCCCTTGGCGATGGCAGCGGCGGCGCGGATGTCTTCAATGCGGCTATTCGTGCAGGAACCGACGAAAACCACATCCACCTTCAAATCGGTCAGGCGCTGGCCGGGGGTCAGGCCCATATAGTCAACCATGCGCTGTAATTGCGCGCGCTTGGCTTCATCGCCCTCATCCGCTGGGTTCGGCACAATGCCGGTGATGGGCAACACCGCTTCCGGGTTAGTGCCCCAGGTCACTTGCGGCGCAATTTCATGCGCGGCCAAGCGCAATTCCTTGTCGAAATGCGCGCCCGCATCAGATGGCAGCGTCTTCCACCATTCCATCGCGCGCTTGAAGGCCTCACCCTTCGGGCCATTCGGTGTTTTGGCGATGTAGTCAAACGTGGTCTGGTCCGGCGCCACCATGCCTGCCCGCGCACCGCCTTCAATGGTCATGTTGCAGACCGTCATGCGGCCTGCCATGTCGAGTGCCCGGATCGCATCCCCGGCATATTCAATGACATGCCCGGTGCCGCCCGCCGTGCCGATCTTGCCGATGATCGCCAGCACAATATCCTTGCCGGAACAGCCAAAAGCGAGGTTGCCATCCACGGAAACGCGCATGTTCTTGACGGGCTTCTGCAGCAGCGTCTGCGTCGCCAGCACATGTTCCACTTCGGATGTGCCAATGCCAAAGGCCAGCGCACCCATGGCGCCATGGGTCGAGGTATGGCTATCGCCACACACAATCGTCATGCCCGGCAGTGAACGGCCAAGTTCGGGCCCGATCACATGCACAATGCCCTGACGGTCATCGAGCAGCGGGATGTAAGGCACGCCGAATTCAACGACGTTCTTTTCCAGCGTTTCAACCTGCAAGCGGCTTTCGGGGTCCACAATGCCGGTACGGCGGCTGTCATCGGTCGCGATATTATGATCCACCACGGCCAGCGTCGCATCCGGGCGGCGCACCTTGCGCCCTGCGGCGCGCAGGCCATCAAAGGCCTGCGGCGTGGTCACTTCATGGGTCAGATGGAGATCAATGTAGAGCAGCGCCGTGCCATCCGGCAGGGTTTCAACAACATGCGCGTCCCAGATCTTGTCGAACAACGTGCGCGGCTTTTGCGCTGACATTTCATCTTCCCCCTTGCATCACATGAAAACGCCGCGCCTTTCAGCGCGGCGCGTTTAACTCAGCCTTCGGCAGGCTTGGCGGGGCTAGCAGCCTTCATGCCCAGCTTTTCCGCAATACGTGCGGATTTGCCGGTGCGGCCACGCAGGTAATAGAGCTTCGCACGACGCACCTTGCCACGACGCACCACCTGAATTTCCGCGACATTCGGGCTATACAGCGGAAACACGCGTTCCACGCCTTCGCCATAAGAAAGCTTGCGGACGGTGAAGTTGCTCTGCACGCCTTTGTTGGACCGCGCGATCACAACACCTTCATAGGCCTGGGTGCGGATGCGTTCGCCTTCCACCACCTTCACCATGACGCGCACGGTATCGCCCGGGCCGAATTCCGGCGTGGTGCGGGCGGCAGAGAGCTTCGCCTGCTGATCAGCTTCGAATTGCTGCAAGATATTCATGTTGGTACCCTTTCTTCGGTTTCTTTAGGCGGCGGCGGGATGGCCGGCAATGGCCCCCGCGCCCCCGCGCTGCGTTTCATGCCGCGCCCATAAATCGGGGCGGCGATCCTTGGTGATCTTCTCGCTTTCGGCCCGGCGCCAAGCCGCAATGGCGGCGTGATGGCCCGAAAGCAGTACCTCCGGCACGGCGCGCCCGGCCCATTCGGCGGGGCGCGTGAAATGCGGATATTCCAAAAGCCCCTCGGCGCCATGGCTTTCCTCGGCAGCGCTTTCCGCCGCGCCCATAACGCCCGGCAGCAGGCGCACACAAGCATCCAAAAGCGTGAGCGCGGCCAATTCCCCCCCGCTCAGCACATAATCGCCGATCGAGATTTCCAGCATGCCACGCGCTTCAATCACGCGCTGATCCACGCCTTCATAACGCCCGCAGAGCAACACAAGTCCCGGCCCCGCTGCCAATTCCCGGACCAGCGCCTGATCCAACAAGCGCCCGCGCGGTGTCAGATAGATCACCGGCCGGGCAGGCGCTTCGGCCAAGGCCGCGCCAATCGCCGCATCCACCACATCCGGCCGCAGCACCATGCCGGCGCCGCCCCCGAAGGGCGTGTCATCCACGCTGCGATGGCGGTCCTTCGCATGATCACGAATATCATGCGCCGAGAGCGACCAAAGCCCCTCCCGCAAGCCACGCCCCGCCAAGGAAAGCCCCAGCGGGCCGGGGAACATTTCCGGGAACAGTGTCAGGATATCGGCGCGCCAGGTCATGCCGCTTCCTCCTTCCCTTCGGGCATCACCAGCACTTCAGCGGGCGGCACAACAACAAGCTGCCCGGCGGCGATATCCACGCTAGGCACCACTTGGCGCGTGAAGGGCAGCAGCATTTCGCTCGCCCCTTCCACCACCAGGAAGGCGCCACCGCCATGGTCTTCCACCGCGCGCACGTTGCCCAGAACCTCACCCGCTTCTGTCACGGCCCGCAGGCCGATCAGGTCCGCGAGGTAGAATTCCTCTTCCTCAGTGGGGGGCAAAGCCTCCCGCGCGACGAAAAGGCGTGTGCCGGTCAGGCGCTGCGCAGCGTCTCGGTCCGAGACACCTTCCACAGCGACCAGATCAGGCCCTTTCAGCGTCAGGCGGAATTGCCGTGTGCCAGCCTCATCGGAAAGCGGGCCATAGGCGGTGATGGCAGCCGGATCGGCGGTGAAGGCACGCAGGCGCAAAAGCCCGCGCACGCCATGCGGCCTGCCGAACTCCCCCACCATAATGCGCTTGCCGACCATGTGCCGAGGTGCCTTTGGCTAGGTTCAGCCAGCCGCCGCGGCGGCGCGTTCCTGCGCCTTCTTCTTCGGCGCGGCCTGCTTGGTCTGCGCCGGGATCGCCGGCATGGCGATCAGCCCCGCACGGCCCAGAAAGCGCGCCACGCGTTCGGTGGCAACCGCGCCATTGCCGATCCAATGCTTCAGCCGATCTTCCTGCAGGCGAATGCGATCCGCATGCTCAGACGGCAGCATCGGGTTATAGGAACCCACCTTTTCGATGAAGCGGCCATCGCGCGGGCTGCGGCTATCGGCAATCACGATGTGGTAATAGGGGCGCTTCTTGGCACCAGCGCGGGCAAGGCGAATCTTGAGACCCATCCGGGTATTCCTTTCTTTACAGAACTAAAGACTTGAGGTTGGTGGTGGCCGTCATCAGAACGGCCTCCGGCCTTGGGGGAGCAGCGCAGCAAGCCCGCCACGCATCAGCCCCTTCTGGCCGATCTTGTTCATCCGCTTCATCATGGCGGACATATCGTCGAATTGCTTCAACAAGCGATTGACATCCTGCACCGTGGTGCCGGACCCGGCGGCGATGCGCCGCTTGCGCGATGCCTTCAGCAGATCAGGCGCGCGGCGTTCCTTGGGCGTCATGCTGGAAATGATCGCGGCCTGGCGCTTCAGAATGGCGGTATCCAGATTGGCACCTTCCAACTGCGCCTTCACCTTTTGCACGCCGGGCAGCATGCCAAGAATGCCTTGCAGGCTTCCCATCTTGCCGATCTGCTTCAACTGCGCGGCGTAATCATCCAGCGTGAACTGGCCTTTTTGCATACGCGCGGCGAGCTTTTCAGCCTCCGCCTGATCCATTGTCTCGGCGGCTTTTTCCACCAAGGAGACAATGTCGCCCATGCCAAGAATGCGGTTTGCGATGCGATCGGGATGGAAATCTTCCAGCGCATCCAGCTTTTCGCCAGCGCCCAACAGCTTGATCGGCGCGCCGGTCACGGCCCGCATGGAAAGGGCCGCACCGCCACGCGCATCGCCATCCACGCGGGTCATAACAATGCCGGTGACGCCGATTTTTTCCTGGAAGGCCTTGGCGGTATTCACCGCATCCTGCCCGGTCATGGCATCCACAACCAGCAGCGTCTCATGCGGCTTGGTGGCGGCCTTCACCTCAGCCACTTCGGCCATCAGCGCTTCATCAATCGCAAGCCGGCCGGCGGTATCCAGCACAACCACATCGTAAAGCTCACGCCGCGCGACATCCATGGCGCGCGCGGCGATTTCAAGCGGGCGCTGGCCGGCGATGATCGGCAGGCTGGTCACTTCCGCACGCTCGGCCAATTGCTGCAATTGCAGCTGCGCCGCAGGGCGATGCACGTCGAGTGACGCCAGCAGCACCTTTTTCTTCTCGCGCCCCTTCAGGCGTAGCGCGATCTTGCCCGAGGTCGTGGTCTTGCCCGAACCCCGCAAACCCACCATCAGAATGGCGAGCGGTGCGGGCGCATTCAAATCACGCCCGCGCGCTCCTTCAGTGCCACCCAGCGCTTCCACCAAAGCGTCATTGACGATCTTGATGACCTGCTGCGCGGGGGAGACGGAGCGGATCACCTCCTGCCCAACGGCGCGTTCCTT
>JADCEX010000152.1 GCA_020249825.1 Roseomonas sp. | reverse complement strand
CTCTGTCATCTTTTGCCCTGCCTATGCTTGTCATCCGGGGCTAAACCCCTGGTATCCGTTCAGGCCTGAGGGAAAAGACGAGGGCGATCAAACTCTAACTCGGCCCGTCAAACGGCCAGCAGATCCACGATCCGTCCCTCGCCGCTGAGGGGAGGCCAGAACCTCCTCTCGGCGGTTCCTTTACAGCCCAATCAGCGGCAAAAGTCATAAGACAGGCAGATCCCGTTCAGATGGAATCATCTGAACGTGTGAAGATGCTCGAAAAACAACGAGGTAGAGCGGGTGGCGTGAACACGTGTGAACGCAACACGCTCTAAGGATCCCGCACAGCCTAATCGGAGCACCGCCCCCATGGATTCCTGCGCTCAGCCAGTCAGCACTATCACTGAATTCTTCACGCTGCTTCAGTTGAAGAAACCGGGCGACAAATTTCGTAAGGGATTACTTGAACCCAGCACAGCCAACGAAAGGTACAATCACTACTATCCTCGGCTTGCCGGAGGGGTCCCGGTAGCAGACGAACCCTTTTGCCCAGCCACTACAGCAAAGACGTTTCCGCCAATTCAATCGCACGGCCAAGGTCAACGCTCAACAAGCGTGATACGCCGCGTTCCTGCATCGTCACGCCATAAAGCCGATGCATCCGCCCCATTGTCAGCGGGTGGTGCGTCACGATCAGGAAGCGCGTGCCGCTTTCCGCCGCCATCGCGTCCAGCAAATCGCATAGGCGTTCCACATTCGCATCATCCAAGGGCGCATCGACTTCGTCCAGCACGCAGACCGGCGCGGGATGGCAGCGGAAGACCGCGAAAATCAGGGAAAGCGCTGTCAGCGCCTGTTCGCCACCGGATAGCAGGGACAGGGTGGATAGTTTCTTGCCTGGCGGTTCGGCGTAAATTTCAAGCCCGGCTTCCAGGGGATCATCGGAACCCACAAGCGCCAGATGCGCGCGGCCACCGCCGAAAAGCCGTGTGAACAGGCTGCGGAATTCATTGTCCACACGGTCAAATACCTCCCGCAGACGCTCACGGCCTTCCCGGTTCAAATGGCCGATGGAACCGCGTAGCTTGGCGATGGCATTCATTACCTCATCACGGTCAGTAGTGATCTGGCTGATGCGTTCTTCGATTTCGCTGATCTCGATCTCGGCGCGCAGATTGACGGGGCCCATTTCGTCGCGCTCACGCACCAGGCGCTCAACCTTGCGCCGCGCCTTGTCTTCCGCAACATCGGAGAGTTCTTCAGGCGCCGGCGGCAATTCCGCGCCCTCACCCAGGCGTTCGGCGATACGCGCGGCCACAGCGGCTGAGGCGGTTTCCGCCGCTTCCGTCGCGGCTTGCGCGCGCACCTGCTCCTCACGCGCCAGCGCAAAGGCGGTATCGGCGTTGCGGCGCGCCTGGCTGCCTTCACTCACGCGCCGCTCCGCGGCCATCAGTGCGGCAGCGGCGGTGGCATGGGCTTCGCTGGCCTGTTCCAGCAACCGCGCAGCTTCCGCGCGGCGAAGCGCGGCGGCTTCTGGTGCGGCGGCCAGCGCATCACGTTCGGCATCAGCTTCCGCATCACGGCGGCGCAGATCAGCAACGCGTGCTGCGGCATCTTCAGCCCGCGCGGCCCAAAGGCTTGCTTCATTGGCAAGGCTTGCGCGGCGCGCGGCGATGGAACCAGCTTCGGCCGCCAAGGCGCCTTGCGCATCACGCGCCGCTGCTTCCGCCGCGCGTTCTTCCGCAAGCTTCGCGCGCGCTGCTTCAACGGTTTCGCGAAGCTCTGCCAGATCAGGTGCGGCTTCGCGCGCCTGCACCGCGCTGGCCCGCGTTGCTTCCGCCTCAGTCAGTTCCGCGCCGATGCGTTCCAATTGCGGGGCAAGCGCGGCGAGGCGGTTTTCCACCTCAGACGCACGGTTCAGCAGCGCGGCTTGCGATTGGCGCGATTCCGCCAAAGCCATTTCCGCACGCCGACGCGCTTCCCGCGCATTGGTCTCGGCGCTGCGTGCTTCGGCTTCAGCGCTGGCAGCGGCCTGTTCCGCCTGACGCAGCAAGGCGACATCGGGGCGGGTGGCGAAAAGTGCCTCTGCTTCCAGCCGCGCGGCATCAGCTTCGGCGCGGTCTTCGGCAAGGCGCGCCAATTGCGGTTCAAGCGCGGCGATGCGGCTTTCGGCGCGGGCATCGCGTGCGGCCAATTCACCCTCAGCCCGGCGCGCGGCGGATGCTGCGACTTCAGCGGCGCTACGCGCATTGCGCGCGGCGGCTTCGGCGCTGGCAGCTTCCGCTTCCGCGGCTTCGGCGGCGATGCGCGCGGCTTCCGCTTCCGCCGCCGTGACTTCGGCCTGATCCAGCCGCGCTTCAGCCGCACGCAGCGCATTGCGTTGCGCAAGCCGCACGGCACCCGGCGTGGGTGTGCCGGCGTGATGCGTATGGCCATCCCAGCGCCAAACGGCGCCTTCTTCTGTCACCAAAGCCTGACCAGGGCGCAGCCCCGCTTGCAGCGCCGCACCATCCATGCCGCGCGCCAGCAAACCAACCTGCGAAAGCGCACGCGCCAAGGCCGCCGGCGCTTCCACCAGGCGCGAAAGCGGCACCGCGCCATCGGGCAAAGCTTGTGCGACAGCAAGCGGCGGCAGGTTGCGCCAATGCCGCGCGGCAGAGGCATCGGCGGGGCTTTCCAAAGCCTCACCCAAAGCAGCGCCAAGCGCCGCTTCAAGCCCTGGTGGCACACGCACCTGATCCAGAATGGGTTGGGCGGATGCCGTGCCGCGCGCTTCCAATACTTCCGTCAGCGCCGCCACTTCCGCTGCAACGCGTGCGCGTACTGCGCCGGCTTCGGCGGCACTGCGCCGCGCCTGAACAAGCGCTTCTGATGCCGCTGCGCGCGCCGCCTCTGCGTCAGTCAACCGCGCCGCGCTGCCAATCAGGGTCGCTTCCGCCGAGCGTGCGGAGGAATGCGCGGCATCGCGTGCGACCTCGGGAATGCGTTCAGCGAGTGCAGCGTCACGTTCCGCCGACAGCGCTGCATATTGCGCGACAATGCGCCGATGCCGTTCATCAGCGGCCTGCAGCGCGGCTTCGCGCCGCGTGGCTTCGGCGCTGGCTTCCTCCGCAGCACGGCGCGCTTCGGCGTGGCTGGCGACGGCTTCGGTACGCGTCGCTTCCGCCTGTTCCAAAGCCTCACGCGCTGCAGCGAAACCTGCTTCAGCTTCAGTGACCTGCAGCGCGGCGGCTTGTTTTTCTGCGTCTGTCACCGCGCGCGCCTCGGCGGCATCACGATCCGCACTTAGCGCCGCATGGGCTTCTCGCGCGCGGCGCAGCCGTGTTTCAGCGGCAGCCAATTCCGCTTCAGCAGCCTGCAATTGCGCCGCGCCGGCGGCGGCGGCTTCGGTGGCTTGGTTGGCGGCGCGTTCAGCTTCGCGCACCGCTTCCATCGCTTCCGCCAGCGCTGCGGCGGCAGCGTCGCGCCGCGCGGGCAGGGCGGTTTCGCGTTCAACCAGCGCGGCATCTTCTTCCGCGATGCGCGCGCGCGCGGCATCGGCATCCTGCGCCAGAGCTTCGGCATGCGAGAGATCCTGGCGGAGTTCGGCCAAGCGCGCTTCGGCGGCTTCAAGTGCTGCGCGGGCCCGGCTTTCTTCCGCTTCCATGCCTTCCGCTTCAACGCGGCGGCGTTCAAGTGCGGTGCGTGCCGCGGCTTCCTCCGCACGCGGCGCGGCAAGGCCTTGTTCGGCTTCATGCAATGCAATCGCCGCCGCTTCGGCTTCCTGTTCGGTGGTGCTGGTGGCAGCCCGCGCCGCTTCAAGCGCGGTCGCGGCGGCGGTCAGCGCGGTATTGGCGCGTGCGGCCAGCAGCGCCAGCCATTCGCCTTCCGCCTGCCGCACCAAGCCCGAGATATTGCGATAGCGATTGGCCTGGCGCGCCTGGCGTTGCAACCCCTGGCGCTGCGCATCCAATTGGCCGAGCAAATCCTCGGCGCGCGACAAATTGGTTTCCGCCTGCCGCAGCTTCAATTCTGCTTCATGGCGGCGCGCACGCAGCCCGGCAATACCGGCGGCTTCTTCCAAAACGCCGCGCCGGTCATCGGGCTTGGCCTGGATCAGCGCGGCAACACGGCCCTGGCTGACCAGCGCTGAGGACCGCGCGCCGGAACCGATATCGGCGAACATTGTCTGCACATCGCGCGCGCGCAATTCCTTGCCATTGACGCGGAAATTGCTGCCCTCGCCCCGCGAAATCCGCCGCGTCACTTCCAATTCGGCGATGTCGTTATTGGGTGCTGGCGCCAGCCCTGCGGCGTCTTCCAAAAACAGCATCACTTCCGCGACATTGCGCCCGGCGCGGGTTGCGGTGCCGGCGAAAATCACATCATCCATTTCGCCGCCGCGCATCGCCTTGGGCGAGGTTTCGCCCATCGCCCAGCGCAGCGCCTCGACAACATTGGATTTGCCGCAGCCATTGGGCCCGACAATGCCGGTAAGCCCTGGCAGCACTTCAACCGTTGTCGCTTCCGCGAAGGATTTGAAGCCGGCGATGCGAATGCGGGAAAGTTTCGCGTTATGTGAGGCGCGCGCCTGGTCTTCGCTGCGCGCTGCTTCATTGGCTTCAGCTTCGGGCGTGCTGATTTCCGCTTCGGTTTCGGGCGGGGAGGGGGGGATCGCTTCTTCCATTACCGGGGGGTCGCTTCCCGCACCGCGGCTTCGAAGCGTTCAAAGGAAATCGCGCCGGGGAGTTTTTGTGTGCCGATGATGAAGGTGGGGGTGGCGCTGACCTGATGTTCGGCCTCTCCCCTTTGGCGCGCTTCCAGAATGGCGCGGGCCAAGGCGTCATCTGCCCAGGCGGCGTTGAAGGTATCGGTGCTCATGCCGGCCATGGCGGCAATTTTGCCGATCTCCGCCTTGTGATCCACGCCGCGCGCATAGGCCCAGCGATCCTGCGTGGCAAAAAGTGCTGAGATGAAAGGTTCATAACGCTCAGGCGGGAAGCTGCGCGCCACCGCATGGGCGCGGAGCGAGACCTGATCAAGCGGGAAATCGCGGAACACCATGCGCACACGCCCGGTTTCCACCAATTCGCGCTTCACGCGCGGCCAGGTATCGCGGTGGAAGGCACCGCAATGGCTGCAAGTGAGGGAAAAATACTCAATCGCCGTCACGGGTGCATCAGCGCGGCCAAGGCTGCGTTCAGCAAGCCTTGGGTCATCGGATTGCGCATGCAGTGCGGGCGCAGCCAGAAGCAGGGCGGAGGGTAACAGGAATAGCGTACGACGGTCGAGCATCAATTTTCTCCTCCGGAACCGGCGCGCCTTTTCGGGGGGACGCGCGCGGGCCGATTCGGCCTTGGGGGGCGACTCGGCCGCCTTCAGCCTTGTTTTCGATAGACGCCGCGCGCCAATCTTTCCAGCGCTTCGCGCAAATCCCCTGTGGGTAACCCTTCCAAGGCGCTGGTGACGCGCTTTGGCAGCGCCACGGGGCGGGGCGGTAGGGCGGCTTTTGCCCCGGCCCGGGCCGGCTGATTGGTCTGCACGAAGCGCAGCCTCTCCACCGCCACACGTCCCAGCCCGCCATTGATCCGGGCCATCAATTCCGGCGCCAAATGGCTGAGCTCCAAGGCAATAGGGCCGGAACAGGCGATGGTCAGGCTGCCAGAGGTCAGCCGCAGCGGTTGGGTCGCGGCGGCAAGTGCCGGGCCGACCAAAGCGGGCCAATCCGCCATGATCTGCGCCGCCGCGGGGCTCTTGCGTTTGAAGGCCGGGCGCGTCAGGGCTGGAATCAGGGCGCCGAGGGGTCTAGGCCCGCCGAAGAACCGCCTTTCATCCTCATTACGGGACATGCCGTGAAACCCCCTTCCGCCACCGATCTGCTGCACTGGTATGACAGGCATCGCCGCATCCTGCCATGGCGCGCCGCGCCGGGGGAGCGGGCAGCGCCGTATCACGTGTGGCTTTCAGAAATCATGTTGCAACAGACAACCGTGGCAACGGTGGGGCCGCGCTTCGCGCGTTTTCTGGCGCGCTTCCCGGTTCTGCCCGCCTTGGCGGAGGCGCCGTGGGAGGATGTGGCGGCGGAATGGGCCGGGCTTGGCTATTACGCGCGGGCGCGCAACCTGCATGCGGCGGCGCAGCAAATCCTGGCCTTGGGCGGCTTTCCGGAAACGCGAGAGGGCTTGGCCGCCCTGCCCGGCATTGGCCCCTATACCGCCGCCGCCATCGCCGCCATTGCCTTCAATGCGCCGGTGGTGCCGCTGGATGGCAATGTGGAACGCGTCACGGCGCGGATTTTCGCGGTGGAGGAAGCGCTGCCCGGCGCCAAACCCAGGCTTGATGTCCTGGCGCAGGGTTTCCTGGCCGATAAGGCCGCCCGCGCCCGGCCTGGCGATTTCACCCAGGCTTTGTTTGATCTAGGGGCGGGGATTTGCACGCCGCGCAAACCAGCCTGCGCGCTTTGCCCCTGGCAGAAGCCTTGTCAGGCAAGCAAGCTTGGGATCGCCGAGACTTTGCCGCGCAAGGCGCCAAAGCCCGAGCGCCCCACGCGCCATGGCGTGCATTTCCTGCTGACGGATGGTCAGGGCCGGGTCTGGCTGCGCCGCCGCCCGCCGCGCGGGCTTTTGGGCGGCATGTTGGAAATCCCTGGTACGTCTTGGCGGGATGAGGTTTGGGCTGCGGCAGAGGCCTTGGCGCAAGCGCCCCTAACGCTTGATTGGGAGCCAGTGGCGGGAGAAGCGCGGCATGTCTTCACGCATTTCGCGCTGACGATGCAACTTTATCGCACGCAGCTACCGAAACGTGCCAAGCGGCCTGAGGGCGAATGGCTGGCGCCTGCGGAAGCGGCGCAGGCCCTGCCGAGTGTCATGCGGAAATTGCTTGTGCTGGCGGGCATTTCGGACGGCCCGCATTCTGCTTGAAAATGCGCTGGCGTGATCCGCCCGATAGCGGATCACGCCAATTCGCTGCAGCGGCAATCAGGCTGCGCGCTTCACATCCTGCGCGGCTGAGTTTATCGCGCCACGTACCGCCGCAATCAGCCGATCCACGGCGGCGACGCTTTCCGCATTCTGCGCAAAGGCAAGGCCGATGCGCCCGCCTTCCGCGAGCACCACGCGCGCTGGTAAGGCAGCGCCCGCGCCCGGCAGGGCAAGCTCCACCATAGTGCCGGGCTTGAAGGCGCCATCGCTATGCAGGCTTGCGCCATCGCGCGCGATTTCGATCAAGGCGGCTTCCTGAGCCGTACCACCCTTGGCGGCGATCAGCATCGGTGTGCCCGCACCATCCACCCTTTCCCAATCGGTCCGCATGCCGTTCAGGAAGCCATCCACCTGCTCACCCAATCGGCCCGTCACATCTGCAACCGCCTCGGCCGCGGCTTTCACCGTACCGCTGGAAGCGCGCGCCCCTTCGGCCACATCGGAAACTTCCCGCATCGCGCGCGCGGCTTCGTCATTCTGCTTCGCAACCGATTGCACGCTGGCCGAGATATCACGCGTCACCGCATCCTGTTCTTCAACGGCGGCGGCAATCGCACCGGCTACGCCATTCACACGTTCAATGGCATTGGCCACTTCCTGCACCGCACCCACCGCATCGCCGGTTGCGGCCTGAATGGCACTGATCTGCGCGCTGATCTGTTCTGTCGCGCGGGCAGTTTGTGATGCTAGTGTTTTCACTTCGGATGCCACCACCGCGAAGCCCTTGCCGGCATCGCCAGCACGCGCCGCTTCAATCGTGGCATTCAGGGCCAGAAGATTGGTCTGGCCCGCGATATCCGTGATCAGCCGCACCACATCGCCGATTTGATCAGCGGATTCGGCCAAGCCCCGCACCGTTGCCCCGGTGGCATTGGCACGTTCCACCGCATCCTGCGCCGCGCGTGCCGCTTCCGCCACCTGACGCGATATTTCGGTAACTGAGGCGGTCATTTCCTCAGTCGCGGCGGCGACCGCGGCAAGATTGCTGGAATTCTGCTGAGCCCCATCCGCCGTATCGGCCACGCGATTGCGCGTCTGTTCCGTGGCGGATGCCATGGATACCGAAGCATCACGCATGCCCCCGGCAGAATCGCGCAGCCGATCCATGATGGACGCGACCGAGCCACCGAATTCCTGCGTCAGACCTTCCACCATGGCCTGGCGCCGATCCCGCGCCGCGCGTTCAATCGCGGCAGCGGCTTCAAAGGCGGCATTGGCTTCCGCCTGCTGGCGGAATTTCTCCAGCGCTTCAGCCATGGCGCCGACCTCATCACTGCGGCCACGCCCGGGGATTTCCAGCGCCGTATTGCCCTTGGCCAAACGGCCCATGGCATCAGCCATTTCCGTGAGCGGATTGGCAATACGTCGCGCCGCAATCAGGGAGATTGGAATTGTCAGCCCAAGGACTGCAAGGGCAGCAAAGCCGATGATGGACAGCACCTTGTCCATCGCCGCATCGAAAGCAGCGCGGGGCAGGGCAATCATCATGGCGCCGGCGGCATTGCCGCTCAAATCCCTAAGCGGTTGCACGGCAAGCACATGCGTACCACGACCTGCGAGCACAAGATCAAGCCCGCTGATAGCCTGGCCATCGCGCTGCGCGGTGACCACGGCCTGAGGCAGGGCTTCCAAGGTGAGACCTTCAACGGTGGACGTCACCAGCCGGCCTGCACCGAATAGCGCAGCCTCACCGCCCACGACCTTACCGAGTTCCGCAACCACCGCTGGCGTCAGGCGCGTTGCGACCTTGAGCGTGCCGATGATCTGGCCCGCCTGATCCCTCACCGGCAGCGCCGCGCCAGTCGCGAATTGACCGGATGAAGGTGAAACCTCACTGCCCAGCATGGCATTGCCCTTCAGTGCGGCAGCCACGTCCGGCAGGCGTGATTTGTTATCGCCGGAACGGTTCGGATCATGCCCGCGCATGACGACGCGTCCTGATTTATCCGTGATTTCAAGTACGGAAACCGTGAGGTCGACCGCGCGCATGGCGGCCAATCCAGGGACCAGAATATCGCGCAGCTTGGCGGCGTCACCGGCGGCGAGTGCCGCGATCAAATCAGGCCGCTGCGCGAAGCTTGCCGAATAGCCGGCCATGCGTTGCGCGGCATCCTGCAAATCACGCTCCGCAAGGCCAATCGCGCGCGTCAGCGCCTGCTGCATTTGCGCTTTATGATCATTCTGCACCGCCCAGAAGGCCCCGAAGGCCGCGAGCAGGGCCGCGAAAATCGCAGGCACGAGAGCGAGTATGAGCAAACGGGGGCGCAACCCCGCAAAACGACGCGCAGCAATAGCCATGGGATTTCCTCCAACCAACGTCGCGCGAGTTTCGCCGGAGGGGGTGAAGAAAAAGTTTCAGTTCTGTGATGCGCGCCGAAGATTGCCTATAATTTAGCTAAATCGCCGCTTCGCGCAGCATCATGCGTGCATCGCCATGCCAAAACTTATCAAATCGTTGCAGCCAACGATCCGCCTGGGTCTCTCCGCTGGCTAAAATTGCATCAAGCGGGTCAAGAAATAGCGCCTCATCCAAACCGCGGGCATTCAGCCCATCACGCGCAATCGCCAGCACATCACGGCCAATATCGCGCAAGCTGCGGCCCTGAATGGTCGCCGTCAGGCCCTGTTGCGGCACGGCTTCGCGCAGTGCGCGGATTTCGGCGACACTCCAACCGCGTGTCAGCGCGCGCGCCGCCTTTTGCGCGGCGTCATCATAAATCAAGCCCACCCAGAAGGCCGGCAGCGCATTCAGCATGGAAGGCGCACCGGCATCCGCGCCGCGCATCTCCAGAAACCGTTTTAGCCGCACATCGGTGAATACCGTGGTCACATGATCGGCCCAATCGCCCATGGTGGCGGATTGGCCAGCAAGCTTTTCCGCGCGCCCTTCCAGAAAGGCGCGGAAGCTCTGCCCCGCCGCATCCAGCCATTGGCCGTCACGCATGATGAAATACATGGGCACATCCAGCACCCATTCGGCGAAGCGTTCAAAGCCGAAGCCATCTTCAAACACCACGGCGGGAATGCCGGTGCGGTCCGGGTCCGTATCCGTCCAGACCCGGGCGCGCAGGCTCCGGTAGCCGTTCTTCTTGCCCTCAGAAATCGGGGAATTGGCAAAAAGCGCGGTCGCCAACGGCTGTAGCGCCAGCGACACGCGCAGCTTTTCCACCATATCGGCTTCATCCCCGAAATCGAGGTTCACCTGCACCGTGCAGGTGCGCAGCATCATATCAAGGCCCATGGCGCCGACACGCGGCATATATTGGCGCATGATCGCGTAGCGGCCCTTCGGCATCCAGGGCATGTCTTCGCGCTTGGCGAGCGGATGAAAGCCAATCGGCGCGAAGCCAAGGCCCAAGGGGGCAGCGACTTCGCGTACCTCATCCAAATGCTGGAACAGCTCGGCGGAAACGTCGTGAAGATTGGGCAAGGCTGCGCCGGAGAGCTCAAATTGCCCGCCGGGTTCCAGGCTGACGGAAGCCGCACCGCGCTTCAGGCCAATCGGGTTGCCGCGATCGAGTATCGGCTCCCAGCCCTTCGCCATCAGCCCTTCCAGCATGGCGCGGATGCCCTGGGGTTCGTAGGGCGGTGGGGAGAAATCGTTCAGCCGGAAGCCGAATTTTTCATGCTCGGTGCCGATGCGCCAGGCGGATTTGGGCTTGCAGCCAGCCGCGAACCATTCCGCCATTTGGCGGGTGGAGGTGATGGGCGTGGGATCGGACTCGCCGGGATTGGACATCAAAACCTTCCAGGGGCGCCGCCGGGACGACGCGAAACGTAATCAGGACCAGTCACCCGCCAAACTGGCCAGGATTGAAAGGCCCGCAACCGCCGCCGTTTCCGCCCGCAGGATGCGGGGGCCAAGGCCGATGGTCTTAACAAAGGGGTAGCTTCGGGCGGCGTCAAGTTCAGCGCGGTCAAAGCCACCTTCCGGACCGATCAATAGGCCAAGCGGCAGGCGCTGGCCAGCAAGGGCCTGCGGCAGGGCGAGTGCGCCGGTGCGCTCCGCGGCCATGAACAGCGGCGCGCCATCCCAGGCGGCCAGCGCAGCATGCAGGGGCATGGCTGCGTGGATCACGGGCAGGCTCAGCCTTTCACATTGCTCGGTGGCGCCGCGCGCAATGGCGGCAAGCCGCGCTTGGTTCACCCGATCCGCGACAGAACGGCGCGTGAGTACGGGATGAATGGCGGCGACACCAAGCTCGGTCGCTTTTTCCACCAACCATTCCATGGCATCGCGCTTGAGCGCCGCGACCATCAGGCGCAGATCAGGTTCAGGCGCAGCTGCGCGGCTTTGCGCTTCCAAAGCGATGCGGCAGCGATCCTTTTTGAGGGAGGCGATGCGCCCGGCCCATTCGCCATCCCGCGCATTGAAGACCGCAACGGCATCGCCCACGCCCCGGCGCAGCACATTGCCCAGATGATGCGCCTGGCCGGGCTCAGCCTCGATCTCAAGGCCGGCGGCGAGGTGGGTTTCAAGATAAAGGCGCGGGGTGGACATGATGTGGTTCCGCGGTCCTTATAGCCGCATGAGTGGCCATACCGATATCCGTAGTGGCGGCTGGGTGGCGCGCCTGCCGCAAGCCTGGCGCCCCTATGCGCTGCTGATGCGCCTGGATCGGCCCATCGGGTCCTGGCTGCTGTTTCTGCCGGGGCTTTGGGCCTTTGCCATGGTGGCGCCGGATTGGCGGCAGGGGCTGTGGCTGACCGCGCTATTCGGCCTGGGCGCGGTGCTGATGCGCGGCGCGGGCTGCGTGGTGAATGATCTGTGGGATCGGGATTTGGACCGCAAGGTGGAACGCACGGCGGGGCGGCCATTGGCGTCCGGCGCGTTGCGCGCTCGCCATGCCCTGGTGTTTCTGGCGCTGGTGTTGGCGGCGGCTTTGCTGATCCTGTTGCAATTGAACGGCGCGGCGCAGGTGCTTGGCGTGGCGTCCCTGGTGCCGGTGGTCCTTTACCCCTTGGCCAAGCGCGTGACGGATTGGCCTCAGGCTGTGCTTGGGGTCATTTTCTCCTGGGCGGCGCCCATGGGGTATGCGGCGGTGATGGGCGGGCTGGATGTAGCGGCCTTCGCGCTTTGGGCAGCGGGTTTCTTCTGGATCCTGGGCTATGACACGATCTACGCGCATCAGGACCGGGAAGATGATGCGCTGGTGGGCATCAGATCATCCGCACTGCGCCTGGGCGAAAAGACGCGGCCCTTCCTCATCCTTTGCTACGGGCTGACCATGGGATTGCTGGCGCTGGCCGGATGGCTGGCGGGGCTGGCGCCCTGGTATTTGCTGGGGCTTGCTTTGCCCGGCGCGATGCTGGCGCGGCAGGTGATCCAGCTTGATATCGCCGACCCGGCGCTCTGCCTTCGCCTGTTCAAGGCCAATCGAGATGTCGGGCTGGCCATTGCCGCGGCCTTTCTGCTGGGTCGGCTGTGACGCCAGAGGAATTCGTCGCCTCGCAAACGGTGATTGCACGCGCGCCCTTGGTGCCGGAAATCGCGCTGCATTTGGCGACTGAGATCACGCCGATCTGGCAGGCGACAGAGGCTTGGTTGACCGAACAGAATATCGAGCCGCCCTTCTGGGCCTTCGCCTGGCCAGGCGGGCAGGCTCTGGCGCGGGCGGTGCTGGATGATCCAAAGCTGGTGGCCGGCAAGCGCGTGCTGGATTTCGCCGCTGGCTGTGGCATTGCCGCCATTGCCGCCGCGCAAGCCGGCGCGGCGTTGGTGGAAGCTGCCGAAATTGACCCCCTCGCACTAGCCGCCGTGCGGATGAATGCCGCGTTGAATGGCGTTGCGGTAGCCACCCCGCCTGGCGATGTGGTCGGTGCGCCCTGCCGCTGGGATGTGATTTTCGCCGGCGATGTTTGCTACGAAGCGCCGATGACCGCGCATATCCTGCCCTGGCTGCGCGGGTTGGTGGCGGCGGGGGCCGAGGTGCTGATCGCCGATCCGGGCCGCGCCTATTTGCCGAAGGCGGGGCTGGCACCAATCGCGCGCTATAGCGTGCCGACGACGCGCGAATTGGAAGATCGCGACAGCCGAGAGGTCACCATTCATCGTCTTGCGGCATCGCTTGGCGCTGGTGCAGGCTAATCGCTGAAAATCAGGAGGAAGAACCCATGGCCGCCTATGCCCATCCCGAAGCAATTGTCAGCACCGAATGGCTCGCGGCCAATCTGGACGATCCGAAGCTCCGCATCTTCGATTGCAGCACCTATCTTTTGTATGAAACCGGCACGGGCCGGCCTTACAGCATCAAAAGCGGGCGGGAAGATCATGATGCCGGGCATATTCCGGGCGCGGGTTTTCTGGATGTGCAGGGGGAGCTTTCCGATCGCGCGGGCCGCTTCAACTTCACCATGCCAGCGCCGGATGATCTGGCGGCGCGCTTGGCAGCACGCGGCATTGGGGATGGCACGCGCGTGGTGCTGTATTCCCGCAAGACTCCGCAATGGGCGACACGCGTTTGGTGGATGATGCGCGCCATTGGCTTTGATGATGTGGCCATTCTGGATGGCGGGATTGATACCTGGGTGGCGGAAGGCCGCCCGCTTTCGACGGATGAGGCAAGCCACCCGCCCGCCACGCTGAAAGCCCGCCCGCGCCCTGGGCTTTTTGTGGGGCGGGATGAAATGCTGGCGGCGATTGGTGATGCCAGCGCTTGTTCCAGCAATGCGCTGGCGCCTGATCTGCATAGTGGCGAGAACCCTCGCTATGGCCGACCGGGGCGCATCCCCGGCAGCGTCAATCTGCCGGCAGCATCCCTTTTTGAAGCGGGCAGCTTCAAGCTGAAAGCGCCCGATCAGGTGGCTGCTGCTTTCGCGGCGATTGACGCGGATAAGGCCAAGCGCAAGCTGATCTATTGCGGCGGAGGCATTGCCGCCACCTTGGATGCGTTTTTGCTGCATCAACTCGGCCACGAAAACATCGCGGTCTATGACGCTTCCATGAATGAATGGGCGAAGGATGCAAGCCTGCCGATGGAAGTTGGCTGAACAGCGCCTTATCCCAAAACGCGCTTCGCCACCACATCCAGCTTCGCGAGCAAATCGGGGTCGCGCTTTTCGGGTGCCGTGATCAGCGCATGTTCAAGCGCGCGATCACAACCGGCGGGGCAGGGGCCACGCCTGGCGCCGAGTGCGGGCACGACATGCTGCAACAGGGCGCGCGCCTTATCGGCGTTGGAGAATAGCACCTTCACCACCTGATCCACCGTCACCGCATCGTGATCAGGGTGCCAGCAATCGAAATCCGTCACCATGGCGACCGTTGCGTAGCAAAGCTCAGCCTCGCGGGCGAGTTTCGCCTCCGGCATATTCGTCATGCCGATCACGCTGCAGCCCCAGGCGCGGTAAAGCTCACTTTCCGCCTTGGTGCTGAATTGCGGGCCTTCCATGACCAGGTAGGTGCCGCCGCGTGTGACGGGCAGCATCAGCTTGCGGGCGGCGGCTTCCAGCGCATCACCAAGCCGTGGGCAGACCGGATGTGCGACCGAGACATGCGCCACACAGCCTGTGCCGAAGAAGGATTTTTCGCGCGCGAAACTCCGGTCAATGAACTGGTCCACAATCACGAAATGGCCAGGCGGCAAATCCTCGCGCAGCGATCCCACGGCAGAAAGGGAGATGATTTCCGTGCATCCAATGCGCTTCAACGCATCAATATTGGCCCGGTAATTGAGCGCTGAGGGCGGCGTGGGATGGCCGCGGCCATGGCGCGGCAGAAAGGCGCAGGGCACGCCATGCAGCCGGCCGGTCAGGATTTCATCCGAAGGATCACCCCAAGGGGTGCGCACCTTCACCCAGCGGCGATCTTCCAGCCCTTCCATGTCATAAAGCCCGGAACCGCCGATCAGGCCGATCATGGGTTGGATGCTGGGTCCAGTCTGGGTCATGGCGCGCTTTCCATCAGGGGCAGGGTGCGGCCCTTTAGCGCAGACAGGGCTTTCATGCTAACCCTGACGCGCATGTTAAGGAGAGCGCGGTATGGCCCTGCGGTTTGTGATGTTCCTGGCCCTGGCGCTGGCCGCCTGCGAGAAAAGCGAAAACCAAAGCGCCTTCGGCCCACGCGGCACGGCGCTGCCGCCGCCGGGCTTTACGCCGCCATAATCACGTCTCCGCGCCGCCATTCACCTGGATCATCTGGCCATTGACGAAGGCGCCACCTTCGGAAACCAGCATGGAAACCACAGCCGCCACTTCATGCGGCTGCCCAAGCCTTCCCACCGGCACGCGCGATACCATGCTGGCGATGTGGTGATGCGATGCCTCATCATCTCTTTCCCCCGCGATGGGGCCGGGTGAGACTGCATTGGTGGTGATG
>JADCEX010000151.1 GCA_020249825.1 Roseomonas sp. | reverse complement strand
CGCCTTGAAGGCTGGGCTGTGGTTCCGGCGTGGTCGTCTCGTCATGGTATCTCCTGTTCACGGCATCATGCCGCAGTCAGGCAGAAAATACACTTATCCCAGCTGTTCAGATTGCCCGAGCCAGCTCTGTCCTTGAGTTCCTTAAGTAGTAATCTTAGCGCCGCATCCGGCTGGTCGGCCTCTTTACGGTCAAGAATGTCCTGAACAGCATCATTTATTTGCGCCTCAAGGGCTGCGGCGGCCATGATGATGGCTACAGGTACCGTGTGCAGCATCTCCTCATGCCAAGGGCCATGCCGTTCATCAGAATTCGTGATCTCGATTTCGTGCGCCCGCCTCGCCGCTTTTACCGCAGAATGCATATGATGGAGTGCGAAGTTTGACCGCGTCTTGATAGTGGGGATGAAAAGGGTATTCGTATCCGTAAGGAATGAGGGGTGTATGGTTTGAGGCTTCGCGGGGTCACCATTATCCGACATGCAACAACAGATAGCATGCCACTTGCGCGAATGCGCCTACTTCTCGCACATCCGCGAAAAGTTTAGCGCATATCCCCCAGCCGATGCGCTATCCTGCGCCATTCTGCATTTGCGCAATGCGCAGCCCCATACGGCGAGGCTGTCACTCTCCTGCCGGGCGGTTTTGGATTCGGCGGCGGAGAAGGTGGCGGTGGTTGGGCCGTGCCTGGAAGAAGAAGGCGCGGTGCCGCATCAGGGCTATTGGCAGGAAGGGGCGGCCTGAAGCGCTGCCGGCCGATTGCCTTTGTTTCATGAGCATGCGTTAATCCGTCGCCTTTGATTGACGGCAATTGAGGAAGGAAAGCCAAATCATGTTCGCAACCCTGTCCGCGCGCCTGCGCCACGGCGCCGTGCTTGCCCTGCCGCTTCTGGCGCTGATCGGCTGCGCCACGCCAACGCCCGAACCGCCTGTGGTCGCCTCCTCCACCCGGGAAATGGTGGCGGCGGTGGACCGGGTGGATGCCCGTACCCGAACCATTGTGGTGCGCGGGCCGGACAATAAGCCGCAAACCCTGCAGCTTGGCCCGGAAATCCGCAATTTCGATCAAATCCGCCGTGGTGACCGCGTGCGGCTGCATTATGAGGAAGCCGTGGCCGTGCGCATGGCCCCCCGCGGCAGCCGGATGGAACCTGAAACCGTGGTTGGTGCCGCCCGCGCTGAACCTGGCGCCCGCCCCGCCGCCGGTGCTGCCGCCGCGACCCGCGCCCAGGTGCGCATCACCGCCCTGGATACCGCGAACAACACAGTAAGCTTCGTCGGCCCATCTCGCGTGGAGCGTACCGTGGCGGTCCGCGCCCCCGAATTGCAGGCATTCCTGAGGACGCTCAGCGTGGGTGACCGGGTGGATGTTGCCATCGCCGAAGCTGTGGCCATTCGGGTGGAACCGGCCGAGCGGTGACAGGTCTGGGCGCCCGCCAGGCCGCGGGCGCCCCCCTATTGATCTAGATTACGAAATCTCCATATTATCATCGAACGGGGAATCCTCCCCATCAACAGGAGTCTCACTCGTCATGGCCTTTGGTCCCGACACGCGTTTCACCACCGGCTGGGGTCGCCCCGTCGCAGCCGATGCGGCCGCGATTGATGCCGGGCTGCGGGCATATATGCTCCGCGTCTATAACTGGATGGCGTCTGGCCTGCTGGTTACCGGCATTGTCGCTTATGTGATCGGCAATTCGCCTGAACTGCAGCAGATGTTCTGGTCCGTGAGCCGCGCGGCCAATGGCGCGCGCATCGTCTCCCCGACCATTCTGGGCTGGGCCGCGATGCTTTCGCCGCTCGCCTTCATCCTGGTCTTCAGCTTCGGCATCAACAAGCTTTCGCGCCCCGCGGCGCAGGGGCTGTTCTGGCTTTTCGCCGCCTGTATGGGCGCCAGCCTGTCGAATATCTTCATCCGCTACACTGGCCAGTCCATCGCCAGCACCTTCTTCATCACCGCATCCATGTTCGCGGCCGTTAGCCTTTATGGCTACACGACGAAGGCGGATCTGACGCGCTTTGGCAGCTTCATGATCATGGGCCTGATCGGCATCCTGATCGCGGGTCTGGTCAATATCTTCCTGGCTTCCCCCGCGCTGGCCTTCGCGATCAGTGTGATTGGCGTGGTCGTGTTCGTTGGCCTCACGGCCTATGACACGCAGCGTATCAAGGCCGATTATGTGCAATTCGCCTATGCGGAAGGCACGGATGAAGCCGGTAAGCGGAGTGTGATGGATGCGCTTGGCCTCTATCTGAACTTCGTGAACCTGTTCCAGCTGCTGCTTTCCTTCATGGGTCAGCGCAATAGCGATTGATCACGGCCTTCGGGTCTTGATCAGAAACCCCGGGGGAGACCCCGGGGTTTTTTTGTGCCTGCTCACAAACCCTGATCAATCGGCACGCGCAGCGCCTCTGCCAGACGGTTCGTCTCCGCCGCCATGCTAAGCACGGCTAGCAATTCGCCATGCATCGCTTCCGTCATGCCCTTGGCGCGCGCTGCGGCCGTATGGGAAGCCGTGCAATAGGCGCAGCCCGCCGCCGCTGAGGCGGCGAGGTAGAGCATTTCCTTCGTCAGTGGATCGAGCGCCCCCGGC
The DNA here is from genome assembly GCA_020249825.1 of Roseomonas sp. Lineage (GTDB taxonomy): Bacteria > Pseudomonadota > Alphaproteobacteria > Acetobacterales > Acetobacteraceae > Neoroseomonas. Next base: position 1,731 of record JADCEX010000151.1, on the reverse strand, counting down.
GCCATCACCTGCTTCAGGCTTTCCCAGGTGCGCTTGAGCGTTGGCGGATGCACCGCCAAGGCCTTCCAGAAGTTATTGACATCAGCGACCCCGCGCGCGGCCTTGATGTCATCAAACACCGCGCGCACTTCGGGCGGGGCGTCCGCATATTCAATCAGTGCCATCAGGCGCCTCCTGGCAAGGGCCGATAGGGCAGCGCAGCCAAGCGCGTGGCATGGAGCGTAATGTCACGCCAGACGCCGCCTTTCATGTAGGGGTCTTCGGCTATCCATGCGCGCGCGGCTTCATCGCTTGCGTGGCGCGTGACGGTGATGGAACCGATCATGCGGCTTCCGGCCTCATCCAGAATGGCGCCACCAATCGCAAGCGTGCCATCGGCGGCCATAGGCTGCATGCGCGCGATATGCGCGGGGCGTGCGGCCTGGCGACGCGCCGGGGCCTCAGCATCCGTGCCGTCATAGGCGAAGGCAACCGTATGGGTGCGCGTTGTTGCCACCGGGTCGCCGGGCTCGGGCAGGCGCTGATAGGGCAGGGCGGCGATGCGGAAGGGCAGGACCCGCACATCCCCCCAAACGCCTTCAACCGAGAAGGGTTCTTCCGCGAGATAGGCTTTGACACCCCCCATATCCGGTACCTCCAGGATCATGAGCGACCCGGAAGCCTCCCACGCAGAGGTGAAAAGCGGTGTACCGAAGGGCATGCGCCCATCCTCAGCCCAGCGGCTGATCACCGCCCGGTGGCGGTCCATCGCCGCGGCGCGGCGGGCTTTATCGGCACCATCGAAAGCAAGTATGGCGTAGCCCATGGCATGTCCCCTTCGTGAAAAGGGCAGCATGCCATGGCGCCACGCTTATGCCAGGGGGATACCCCTTGGCCTCAATACATATGCTGCCCGCCATTGATGGACAGCGTGGACCCGGTGATGAAATCCGCATCCTCGGCGGTCAGGAAGACCACGCCGCGGGCGATGTCTTCCGCCTTGCCAAGCCGGCCGCGCGGGATGCGCGCGATGATCTTTTCCAGAACATCGGGCGGCACGGCGCGCACCATTTCAGTATCCACATAACCGGGCGCGACCGCATTCACGGTAATGCCAAGCTTCGCCCCTTCCTGCGCGAGCGCCTTGGTGAAGCCGTGAATGCCGGATTTCGCGGCGGCGTAATTCACCTGGCCATATTGCCCGGCCTGGCCATTCACCGAACCGATATTCACGATGCGGCCAAATTTGCGCGCATTCATGCCTTCCCAAACCAGCTTGCAAAGATTGTAGCAGGAACCAAGGTTTGTATCGATTACCGCATCCCACATGTCGCGGTTCAGTTTGCGCATCGTGGCATCGCGCGTGATGCCGGCATTGTTCACCAGAATGTCAATCGGCCCCACTTCGGCTTCGATCTTCGCAATCGCATCCGCGCATTGCGCGTAATCGGCGACATCGAATTTGTAGCAGGGAATGCCGGTACGATCGGTGAACGCCTTCGCCGCGGCATCATTGCCGGCATAGGAAGCAACCACGGTCCGGCCTGCCGCTTGCAGCGCTTCGCTGATGGCGGCCCCAATGCCTCTTTGGCCTCCGGTGACAAGTGCAACACGCGCCATGAAATCTCTCTCCTCATTTGCTGGTGAAGGGCAGGCCGCCCCATGGCAGCCGACTAGTTTGGGGTATTTGCGCCAGATCAATAGCGGCTTGGCATTTTCGCGCCACAAGAATCAGGCGGGCGGCGCAATTTT
>JADCEX010000150.1 GCA_020249825.1 Roseomonas sp. | reverse complement strand
GCATGCGCGCAGAAGGCATTGATGATCTTGATCGCGTGATCCGTGAGATGATCGCGATAGACAAGCCCGTGATTGCCGATATCTGCGTGGCGAAGGATGAAAACTGCTTCCCGATGATCCCATCAGGTGCGGCGCATAATGAAATGATCCTTGGCCCGGGCCAGGAAGGTGGCGTTGCTGGCGTTACCGATGAAGGCAAGGTCCTGGTCTGAGGAATAGCGCGATGTCTGATCTGAAAAACGGCCAACGTGCCGCGACCATTGCTGTGCTTGTTGAAAATGAAGCGGGCGTGCTGGCGCGCGTCATCGGCCTATTCTCCGGCCGCGGCTATAATATTGATAGCCTGACGGTGGCGCCGGTGGACGAAACCGGGCGGATTTCACGCATTACCATCGTCACCAGCGGAACGGATATGGTGATTGAACAGATCAAGGCGCAGTTGGACCGGTTGGTGCCGGTGCATAAGGTCTCGGACCTTACCATCGAAGGTCCGCATCTGACGCGCGAATTGGCGCTGATCAAGGTTGTCGGGCGCGGTGAGGACCGCATGGAAGTGCTGCGCCTGGCAGACGCCTTCCGCGCGCGCGTGGTGGATGCCACCACGGAAAGCTTCGTGCTGGAGATGACCGGCAATGCCGACAAGATCGACGCCTTCGTCGCGCTCATGCGCCCGATTGGCCTTGCCGAGGTTTCGCGCACCGGCGCCGTTGCCATTGCGCGCGGGCCGAAGGGGATCATGGAATAGCGCCAGTGGCGCCGCGCCAAGGTCCGTCCAAGGCTTTCGCCTGGGCGCTGTATGATTGGGCGAATAGTGCCTTTCCGACGGTGGTTTCCACCTTCGTCATCGCCGCCTATTTCACCCAAGCCATCGCGCCTGATCCGGTAACCGGCCAGGCGCAATGGGGCTGGATGCAAACTCTGGCCGCCATTGCCATTGCGGTGCTCTCGCCCATTCTGGGTGCCATTGCAGATCAAGGGCGACGCCGGCGCGCCATGCTGGCGATCTGTACGCTGCTGACCGCAAGCTTCACCGCACTGATCTGGTTCGCGCAGCCCGATCCCGCAGATGCGCTTTACGCGCTGATCTGTGTTGGGCTTGCGACAATCACCTTTGAACTCGGTACGGTTTTCTACAACGCCATGCTGCCCGGCCTGGTGCCGCAAGAACGCATGGGGCGGCTTTCCGGTCTGGCTTGGGGGCTTGGCTATGCGGGCGGGCTTGCCTGTTTGGTGCTGGCGCTTGTGCTGTTCATCCAGCCCAATCCTTCGCCCTTCGGGCTTGATCGCGGCGCGGCGGAACATGTGCGCGCGACTGCCCTGCTGGTCGGGGCCTGGATTGTGGTTTTTGGCTGGCCTGTGCTGAAAGCCTTGCCCGATCCAGCAGGGCCACGCCCCGGAATTGGTCAAGCCATGCGGGCGGGGCTGGCCGAGGCGTTCAATATCCTCCGCAGCCTGCCGCAGCACCCGGCCATGGCGCGGTTTCTGATCGCGCGGCTATTTTATACCGATGGGCTCAATACGCTTTTTGCCTTTGGCGCGATTTACGCCGCCGGTGTGCATGGCATGGGCTTTGAGGAAATTCTGCTGTTCGGCATTGCCATGAATGTCACGGCCGGGCTGGGGGCGGCGGGTTTCGGGCTGATCGAGGATCGGCTCGGTTCCAAAACCACAATACTGGTGGCGCTGGCCGCCATGATCGTGCTCGGCACGCTGTTGCTGCTGGCCCAAGAAAAGACGTTGTTCTGGATTTTGGCACTGGCGCTAGGCTTGTTCATGGGGCCTGCCCAGGCGGCTTCGCGCACGCTGATGGCGCAGATGGCGCCTCCTGAAGAAGTAACCGCGCATTTCGGGCTTTTCGCGCTTTCGGGGCGCATAACCGGCTTTTTGGGTCCCGCCGCGCTGGCCTTGGTGACCGGGGCAACGGGCAGCCAAGCCTGGGGACTCGCGACGGTCTTGGCGTTTCTTGCCCTGGGTGCCGCGATTTTGGCGCCGCTCAAGCCCGCGCGGCATGGCTAAAGTGTAGCGCCTTCTGCCATAGTCCCGCCGCGGAGGCATGGCACCACGGCATTATGGAAATCAATGCAAGCGAAGCCGCCTGGGCGGCGCTGATGGCTTTGGCGGCCAGGCCGGATGCTACGGCCATTCGCCCGCTTTTCGCCGCTGATCCCAATCGTTTCGCGCGGTTTTCGCACCAAGCCGGCGATGTGCTGCTCGATTTTTCCAAAACCGCGCTGTCGGATGAGGTGCTGAAGGCGCTGCTTGCACTGGCCGAGGCACGCGATGTCGTGGGCTTTCGCGCGCGGCTTTTCGCGGGTGCTTCGGTGAATGCCACCGAAGGCCGCGCCGCGCTGCATATGGCGCTGCGCGCCGCGCCCGAAGATCAATTTCGCGCCGGCACTGAAGACGTCATGCCCGAAGTGCTTGCCGTGCGTGCCCGCATGGAAGCCTTCACCCGCGCCCTGCATGAAGGGTGCATCCTGACCGCCAAGGGTGAACGCTTCACCGATGTGTTGAATATTGGCATTGGCGGGTCTGATCTTGGCCCCGCCATGGTGGCGCGCGCATTGTGGACAGATAAGGCACCGCTGCACGGGCATTATCTGGCGAATGTGGATGGCCATGCCTGGACAGAGATGCAGGCAAGGCTTGATCCCACGCGCACGCTGGTGCTTGTAGCCTCCAAAACCTTCACGACGCAGGAAACCATGGCGAATGCCGGGCTGGCGCGCGAATGGCTCAGCGCAGCGCTGGGGGAAGCTGGTGCTGCGCAACATATGGCCGCGCTTTCCACCAATCTTGCCGCGACCAGCGCTTTCGGGATTCCTCCTGAGCGTGTCTTTGGCTTTCGTGATTGGGTGGGTGGGCGGTTTTCGCTCTGGAGTGCGATTGGGCTTTCGTTGGCGCTGACGCTTGGCTGGGATGCTTTTGCGCGGTTGTTGGCGGGTGCACGCGTGATGGATCAGCATTTTCGTGATGCGCCACTCGCGCAAAACCTGCCGGTGCTGCTGGCCTTGGTCGAAGTCTGGCATGTGAATGGGCTTGGATATCCAAGCCGTGCCGTGCTGCCTTATGATGAACGCCTCGCGCGCTTGCCGGCGCATTTGCAGCAGCTTGAAATGGAAAGCCTGGGCAAGCGTGTCGCTGTTTCCGGTGCTGCCTTGAACCGTGACTCAGGCCCCGTGGTGTTTGGCGAGCCAGGCACCAATGCGCAGCATTCCTTCCTGCAATTGCTGCATCAGGGCACCACACCCGTGCCTGTGGATTTCATTCTGGTGGCCCGGCCTGACCATACCCATGCCGATAGCCATCGCAAACTTCTTGCCAATGGCCTCGCACAAGCCGAAGCGCTGCTGATGGGCAAAGATGAAGCTGCCGTCACGGCCGAAATGCGCGCTGCCGGCGTGCATGAGGCTGATATCGCGCGCCTGCTGTCGCATCGCGTTTTCCCTGGTGATCGGCCAAGTGTGACCATGCTGCTGCCGCAACTTGATGCCTTCACGCTTGGACAATTGGTGGCGCTTTATGAACACAAGGTCGCGGTGCTCGGCGCGCTTTGGGGGATCAATCCCTTTGATCAATGGGGGGTGGAACTTGGCAAGCAACTCGCCAACGTCATCCTGCCGGAACTCAACGCCGGCGCGCCACAAAGGCCGCATGATGGCTCCACCGCCGGGTTGATAGGCAAGCTCGCGGCGCTTTGGCCGGAAGGCCGCGCATGACCGCGCCTTACATCCAGGCCCTTGCCCGTGATGGCGCGCATCGCTTCAGCAAGCAGCCGGTGGAAAGCCTGCAACTTCTCACCGGGCTTGGCGTCGCAGGCGATGCGCATGCCGGCGTTACGGTCAAGCATCGCTCCCGCGTTGCGCGTGATCCATCCCAGCCCAATCTGCGCCAGCTTCATTTGCTGCATGCCGAAATCTTCGAAGAACTCGCGCCCCAGGGTTTTGCGCTAAACCCCGGCGATATCGGGGAAAATATAACCACGCGCGGCCTTGACCTGCTTGGCCTTGGCACCGGCACAAGGCTTTGCCTGGGGAGAGAGGCGATCATTGAAATCACCGGGCTGCGCAACCCCTGCGCCCAGCTTGATCATTTCCGCCCCGGTCTGATGGCGGCCATGCTCGGGCGCGACGCCGCGGGCGGGCTGATCCGCAAATCGGGCGTCATGGCGATTGTGCTGCAAGGTGGCCTGCTGCGCGTGGGTGATCCCATCATCATGCTGCCGCCTGCCAGGCCGCATCGCCCCTTGCAGCCGGTGTGAACGCGGACAAAAAAATGCGCCCCGGCGGGCAGGCCAGGGCGCATCAGCGGAAACAGGGCCGGGTGAGTTGGGGGCAGGTCTGACCCTGTTCCGATGTTTGGATTAATGGTTGGCAAATATTGCTGGCAAAAGATGTTAGGCATGGCAAAGTGAAACGAAGAGCAACGGGCACCGCCCCGGATACATTCCGCAACATCGGCTGATGCATGGCGGCACAAAGGCACTAATGTAACAGGGCATGGAAAACGCACCGCATATCCTGATCGTTGATGATGATCGCGAAATCCGCGATCTTCTCTCGCGCTTCCTCGAAAAACAGGGCCTGCGCGTCAGTGCTGCGCGCGATGCGCGTGAAGCCCGCAAGCTGTGGCCGCTTGGGCG
>JADCEX010000015.1 GCA_020249825.1 Roseomonas sp. | reverse complement strand
GGCTGGCCGCGCGGGCCCATCACCATTGTCGTCCCCTTTGCCGCAGGCGGCCTGACGGACCGCACGGCGCGCGCCCTGCAGCCGCTGATGCAGCGTGAACTCGGCGTGCCGATCGGGGTTGTGAACATCACCGGCGCCTCAGGTGCGGTCGGCAAGCAGCATGTCATGGACCAGCCCGCGGATGGCAATACCATCCTGCTGCAAACCGATGCGATCCGGACCTATCCTGCCATGGGCCAGTCAAACCTGACCTGGCGCGATTTCGACATGATCGGCGTCTTTGTGATTGCGACAACCTATCTTGGCGTCCGGCCCGACAGCAACATCCGCAACGCCACCGATTTCGTCCGCGAATTGCGCGCGCAGGATGGGCGGCTTTCCATCGGCACAGCCGGCCCAGGCACCATGGGCTTTGTTGCAATGACCGCCTTCACCGCGCGCGAGAAGGTTCGCTACAATGAAGTTTCCTTCCCCGGCCATGCCCCGGCGCAGACAGGACTGCTGCGCGGCGATGTTGGTATTGTGACCACCGATGCAGCCACGGGGCGCGAATTGATCATTGGTCGGCGTATTCGCCCCGTATTCCATTGGGCGGCGCAACCGACCACCCTGGCGGGCTTCGGCGAAATCCCCGGTGTCTCACCTGAGCTTCGCTCGATGGACGACATGCTCCCGCTTGGCGGTTGGTTTGGCCCGGCGGTCAAGCGCGGCACGCCGCAGCCAATCATTGAACGCATCACGCAGGCCTATCAAAGGGCAGCCAATGATCCGGCTGCGCAGCGCTTCCTGGAAGACACCGGGACAATTGCAGGGCGCATGCTGCGCGATGAAGCCAATGCGCATGTGGAACGTGAAACCCGCCGCATTTCCTGGCTATTGCACGATAATGGTCGTTCGCAGCGCGATCCGGCCAGCGTCAATCTTGAACGCTTGCCGAGCTGAAGGCGTGCCTTGGCGTGATATCGCGGTGGCGACGGTGATGCTGGGCATCGCCGTCGCTGCTTTTCGCGAAAGCTGGAATATGCCGATTTTCGGTGGGCAAAGTCTGACCGCGCCCGGCCTGTTTCCCATGATCACGGCAGCAGCGATTGGTCTGCTGGCCTTGACCGTGCTGGTTCGGCGCATTCCGGAGGTGCTTGGCTGGCGCCCCATTCGGCCCGAAGCGCCTGAGGAGGAAATCGGCTCGGTCAGTAAGGTCATTCTTTGTACCCTGATTACGGCTGGTGCTGTCGCGCTGATGCGCCCGATGGGCTTCATCGTGGCGGGCATTTTTGCAACGGCGGGCCTCATGCTTGCGGGGCTTGGCCGGCGGCCGAAGCTGCCGGAAGGCGCCTTGATCCTTGGGGCGGCGCTGATCCTGCCCTTTGTGATGCATTGGGTCTTTACGCAGATCTTCCTCACCCCTCTGCCATAAGGTGCTTCGCGCATGACAGTACTTGATTACGCAGCGGGGCTTTTTACGCCTTACTACATCGCCCTTATGGCCATCTCCACGCTTGGGGGCATCATTGTTGGCCTGCTGCCGGGCATTACGGTGACCATGAGTGTCGGCTTGCTCGTGGGCCTCACCTTCGGCATGCCGCCGCTTGATGCGCTGATTGTACTGACCTGCGTCTTTGTCGGCGGCATTTATGGCGGGTCGCAATCGGCCATTCTTATCAATGTGCCAGGCAGCCCGGCAGCGGCGGCGACCGCGCTTGAAGGGCACATGATGTGCAAGACTGGCCGTGCCGGGCAGGCGATTGGGTTTGCAACCATTGCATCTGGCATCGGGACTATCTTCGGCGCGTTGGTGCTTTTCGCGGTCGCGCCGATGATCGCGGAGTTCGCGCTCAAATTCTCTGCCTGGGAGTATTTCCTGCTGGCAGTCTTGGGCATGGCCATCAGTGCCGCGCTATGCGGTCGTTCCATGGCGCTTGGCCTGATCGGCGCTTTTCTTGGCGTGATGATCGCGCTTGTCGGGATGGATAGCGTATGGGGCTATCAGCGCTTCACCTATGGCTATACGGATTTGGCAGCTGGCTTTTCCTTCATTCCGGCCATGATCGGGCTTTTTGGCCTGGCCGAGGTTTTGCACGCACTTTCCATTCGGGCTGGTCAGCCCTTGGCGGATAAGATCGGGCGCGTATCAACACGGGTTGGCGATTATTGGCGCTACCGCATGGCGATCCTCAGGGCCAATGTCATCGGCGTCATCATCGGCGCGCTGCCAGGTGTTGGCGCGGATATCGCTGCCTGGGTGAGTTACGGCAGCAATAAGCAGCTTTCCAAGGAAAAGGATCAATACGGCAAGGGCACGCCCGAAGGCGTTGTCTCGGCCGAAACAGCGAATAACGCGGCCGTTGGTGGCACCTATATCCCCATGCTCACGCTTGGCATTCCAGGCGATGCAGTCACCGCGGTGATCCTGGGTGGCATGGTGTTGCATGGCCTGCGCCCGGGGCCGATGTTTTTCCTGGAAAGCCCGCAATATTTCACCATCATCCCGACCATCATGGTGGTCTCCGCGGTGTTTCTGGTGATCTTCGGCCTGTTGATGGCGCGTGTGACACCGCGCATTCTGGGCGTTCCCGCCTGGGTGTTGTTTCCAGTGGTGGTCCTGCTCGCGATTGTGGGCAGCTTTGCGGTCAATAATCGCATTTTCGATGTCTGGGTGATGTTTGCCTTTGGTGTTCTGGGATGGGGCATGCGTGCCCTGGCCATCCCGACGCCGCCCCTGGTGCTCGGCATGATCCTGGGCCCGATGGCGGATGCCGAATTCAGGCGGGCACTTTCCGCAAGCCATGGCAGCCTGGAACCGCTTTTCACCCGCCCGCTCAGCCTCATGTTGATTGTGGCCCTGATCCTGACAATCCTGGCTTCCACCGGCGCCTTGCGCATGCTGATCGAACGGTTTTCCCGCAAGACCGAGTGAGGATAGATCAAAGGCCTGATGGCAACGCCGCGCGGGCATGCGCTTGGTGCCACGCATGCGGCCCGCGCGACCTCAGAACCGCATGGGGCAATGGCCAGCGCCGCGCGCAATCTGGGCAGCGCCGCAATGGCCGAGATCAAACGGCGTTATAAGGCGCTTCCCGCGAACCAGGGTGAACGGGGAGCGCTCAATCAGGCGTCCTGTTAACGAATAGGCACCGGACGCGCATTGTTGCGCACGCTCAGCAGCGTGAAGATGCCGGCCGGCTGGCAGGGCTCCATCGCTTCCACGGTTACGTCTTCTGTGTTCAGCAAATCGCGCAGCGCGAAATCCGGGTGCCAGCCGAGGCGACGCGATAGCGGCGCCATGGCGCGTTCCACCCACCAGCGCGGCCCACCTTCCGCCGCGAAGTGATTGACGAAAAGCAGATGCCCACCGGGGCGCACGACGCGTGACATCTCGGCATAAAGCCGGCGCGCATCGGGCACCACACTGGCCGTGAACATGGCAACGGCAATATCGAAGGACGCATCTTCGAAAGCCATTTCTTCCGCGTTCATTTCAACCAGGCCGCGCACATGGGAAAGCTTGTCTTCCGCCACGCGTTCATGCGCCTTGGCGAGCATTTCCCGCGACAGGTCAATGCCCACCACCTGCAAATCGCGCCGATAAAGCGGCAACGCCAAGCCGGTGCCAACGCCCACTTCCAAAACGCGCGGACCCGCCAGGCGATTGACGGCTTCCACCGCGCGCCTCCGCCCAAAGGCGGAAACGCCACCAAAGACCAGATCATAAACACCCGCCCAGCGGCGATAGGCTTCGCGCACACTATCGGCATCCAGCGCTTCACGCGCGTGACCCCGTTCTTCTGCGCCCTTGGCGAGACCGATATTTGCCATTGGAATCCTGATTCCCTGCGCCTGAATGCGAGGGCATGAACACCGCAAATAAGGTCTCGTCAATCTTTTTGCTAGGGTTTGGGATCACTGGCCAAATCTGACACTAAATCTGTCAAGACTTCCTGTCTTTGCCGGACACCGCCACCAGCACCCCACTGACCGCAATCACTGCCATGCCAACCCAGGTGATGGTATCCGGCGCATCGCCAAAGACCAGCACGCCGGCCACCACCGCCCAGATCATTTGCGTATAGGAAAGCGGCGCGAGCAGGCTGGCCGGCGCGCGCGCAAAGGCCAGCACCAATAACCCGTGGGAGGCTCCGCCCAGCAGCCCAAGCAGCACCAGCGCCACCCAATCCAGCGCGCTCGGCCAGACCCAGACAAAGGGCAGCGAGGCCGAGGTCAGCAGCGTCGCCGCAAAAGACGTATGCAGGATGGTAGTGCGCGGGTCATCCAGCGCGGCCAGCTTGCGGGTCAGGATTTGGTAGAAGGCGAAAAGCGCGGCAGCCCCCAGCGGCAGCAGCATGGCCCAATGCGCGGGCTCCCCGGCGAATAGGAAGGGCGGGCGGAGCAGGATCACCACCCCGGCAAAGCCAAGCCCCATGCCGAACCAGCGCCAGGGGCCGATTTTTTCGCCAAGCCAAAGGGCTGCCAGCGCCAGGGTAAATAGTGGTGAGGCAAAGCCAACTGCGGTCGCATCCGCGAGCGGGATGTAGACCAGCGCCGAGGAGAAAAGGAAATTGCAGGCGGCCAGCAACAGGCTGCGAAAGGTTTGCAGCCCCGGCGCACGGGACCGCCAGGGCAGGCTGCCCGTGATCAGCCGCATGGCGATGGTGACGGCAATAAAGCTGAACAGAAACCGCGCCCACATCAATTGCGGCACGGCGAAGCTCAGCGTCATCAGCTTCAGCAGCGTATCCATGGCGACAAACAGCGCCAGCGCCAAAAGCTGCAACAGGACGCCGGCAAGGACGGAATTCATGGCTGCCCTGTAACCCGTTTAGCGCCATAAAAAAACGGGATGATTGCCCGGCAATCATCCCGTCTTGCGGAGGGGTGGAAAGCCCTCAGGCCGCGTCTTCGCGGCGTTCCTTTTCGCGCGGCTTCACATAGGCAACAGCGGCATGTTCGGCGCAATAGGGCTTGCCGGACATGGGATCGCCCTCACAGAAGCGGAATTCCGGCGTGCCGGGCTCCCCGATCGGCCAGCAGCAGGTCCGCGACCCACCAAGGCGCGGGCGCGGCGGCGCCGGGTTGCGCACGGCGGCGGGCGGCGGGGCAACCAGCACCACCGGCGCGGCTTGCGGGGGCGGGGCCTGCGGGCGCATGACCGGCGCGCTCGGCATTGGCCGGGCGACAGGCGCCTGACGCGGCGGGCGCGGGCTTGGCGTGGTACGCCGTTCCTGCGGGTCACGCCGGATCGGGCTTGGCCGAGATGACAGGTTCAGGCGATGCGCCTTGCCCACCACGGCATTTTTTGAAATGCCCATGCGGCGACCGATTTCCGCCGTCGAAAGCCCTTCGGCCCAGAAGGCGCGCAGCCGCTCAATCGCTTCTTGCGTCCAATCCATGAAGAACCCCCTTTGATCTCCCCAACACTAGATACGGTAGGGAAAAGGGGCTGGACACACAAGTTCTATGATCGGCGACTCCAAAGAAAACTGTGGAAAACCCCCGATTCGCCCTTGCCAGCGGGGTTCTTGGGGGCTCCGATGGGGCATGCAGACAGGCTTTTCAGGTGCGACTCGGCGGCTTTCCCGTGACTAGCGGGGCAGGGCGCCTGCGCCAAATCCTTGCCCTTGCGGCGCCAACCAGCTTGCTGGCGGCAACCCAGGTTATCGCGCAATTGATCGAGCCCTGGCTCGCGGCGCGGCAGGGTCAGGCGGCGCTGGCGGGCTGGGCGGTGGTGCTGCCTTTCACACTGCTGCTTTCCCAAATGTCGGCCGGCGCCATGGGGGGCGGCGTGGTCTCGGCCATTGCGCGCGCCTTGGGCGGCGGGAAGCGGGATGAAGCGGCAGCGCTGGCGGCCCACGCGCTGATCATAGCCTGCGCGGGCGCGGCGCTTTTCGCTCTGCCTTTTCTGCTGTTTCCGCGCGCGATCCTGGGCCTGATTGGCGGCGCGGGCGCGGCGGAAGCCGGCGCGGCCTATGCCGCCTGGACCTTCGGTGCCGGGGCGCTGCCGGCCTGGATGGCCAATACCCTGGCCTCCATCCTGCGCGGTGGCGGGCGGCATGCCCTGGCGGCACGGGGCGTGGTTGGGGGGTGGCTGATCTTTCCGCTGCTCGCTTGGGCTTTCATGGAACCGCTCGGGCTCGGCTTGCCTGGTGCCGGCATGGCCTTCGCGCTGAGTATGAGTGCTTCCGCGCTGATCATGGCCTTTGTGGTGCTGCGCGGCGGTGCGGGTTTCGTGCCGGATTTTCGCGCGCCCCTTCGCCGCGCGCTATTTGGGCGCATCCTGGCGGTGGGGCTGATTGCCTGCGTGATGGCAACGCTGGCCAATCTGGCCACCATTCTGGTGACAGCGCGCATCGCCGCTTTCGGCCCGGCGGCGATTGCCGCCTATGGGATTTCCGCGCGCATGGAATTCCTGATGATCCCGCTGGCTTTCGGCATAGGCTCCGCGCTGACGGCCTTGGTCGGGCGCGCGGTTGGCGCGGGCGATTGGGCTGAGGCGCGGCGCATCGCCTGGACTGGCGGCGCTTTGGCCTTTGCGGTGACGGGCGTCATTGGCTTTGGCATCGCCCTTTTCCCTGCCCAGGTGGCGGCGGCCTTTGCCAGTGACGCAACCGTGGCGGCGATTGCGACCGAGGCGCTTGGGATCATCGGCTGGGCCTTGCCCGGTTTTGGCCTGGGCATGGCACTTTACTTCGCCGCCATGGGCGCAGGGCGGATGCGCTGGCCGGTGGCTGCGGCGCTGATGCGCCTGGGGTTTGCCGTACTGGGGGGCGCCTTGCTGATGGATGTCGTGGGGCTTGGCCTGACCGGGCAATTCATCGCCGTGGCGCTTGGCATTTCTGCCTATGGGCTGATTTGTGCGCTCGCAGTGCGGCCAGGGGTTTGGCCGGGGCGTTTTTGACAGGCACTTCACGCGCGGGGCGCTGCGCGCTACCTCTCCGCACTAAGAGCAGATCGCGTTCAGATGAAATCATCTGAACGCGTGAAGATGCTCGAAAAACAAAGCTCTAGAGCGGGTTGCGTGAACCCATGTGAACGCAACATGCTCTAGAAAACGCGGACCCGATGGGCGAGACATGACCAGCAGCAATGATATTCGAGCGACCTTCCTGGATTACTTCCGCCGCAATGGCCATGAAGTCGTGGAAAGCAGCCCGCTGGTGCCGCGCAATGACCCCACGCTGCTGTTCGCCAATTCCGGCATGGTGCAGTTCAAGAATGTCTTCACCGGCCAGGAAAAGCGCCCCTATTCCCGCGCCACCACAGCCCAAAAATCCGTCCGCGCCGGGGGCAAGCATAATGACCTGGACAATGTCGGCTATACCGCGCGGCATCACACGTTTTTCGAAATGCTCGGCAATTTTTCCTTCGGGGATTACTTCAAGGAACAGGCCATCCCCTATGCCTGGGAATTGCTGACCAAGGATTTCGCGCTGCCGAAGGACCGGCTGCTGGTGACGGTCTATTCCGAAGATGACGAAGCTGCCGCCATCTGGAAGAAGGTTGCGGGCCTCACGGATGATCGCATCATCCGTATCCCGACCTCTGACAATTTCTGGCGCATGGGGGATACCGGGCCTTGCGGCCCCTGTTCCGAGATTTTCTTCGACCACGGCGACAAGATTTTCGGCGGCCCGCCAGGCAGCGCCGATCAGGATGGTGATCGCTTCATCGAAATTTGGAACCTGGTTTTCATGCAGTTCCTGGAAGAACCCGCCGGCACGCGCAACCCGCTGCCGCGGCCTTCCATTGATACCGGCATGGGGTTGGAGCGCTTCGCCGCCATTCTGCAAGGCAAGCACGACAATTACGACACGGACACTCTGCGCGCGATTATCCTGGCGAGTGCGGAGGCGACCGGCCAGGACCCGGATGGGCCGTTCCGGTCCAGCCACCGCGTGGTGGCGGATCATTTGCGCGCTGGCGCCTTTCTGATTGCCGATGGTGTGCTGCCTTCCAATGAAGGCCGCGGCAATGTGCTGCGCCGCATCCTGCGCCGCGCCATGCGCCACGCGCATATGATGGGATCGCGTGAGCCCTTGATGCATCGCATCCTGCCTTCGCTGATCCGGCAAATGGGCACGGCCTATCCGGAATTGGTGCGCGCTGAGGCGCTGATTTCTGAGACGCTCCGGCTTGAAGAAATGCGCTTTCGGTCCCTGCTGGAACGTGGCCTGCACCTTTTGGCCGAGGAAACCGGCAAGCTTGGGTCAAACCAGACCCTGCCCGGTGAGGTTGCCTTCCGGCTTTACGATACTTTCGGCTTCCCCTTGGATCTGACGCAGGATGCTTTGCGCGGTGAAGGCCGCGCGGTGGATGTGGAAGGCTTCAACGCCGCCATGGCCGAACAGAAGCGCCGCGCTCGGGCGGCCTGGGCGGGCAGCGGGGAAGCGGCCACCGAAAGCCTTTGGTTCGATGTGCAGGAAAAGATCGGCGCCAGCGAATTCCTTGGCTATTCCACCGAAGTCGCGGAAGGCGAGATCACCGCGCTGGTCGTGGATGGCAAGGTGGTGGATCACGCTGCGGTGGGCAGCGAAGTTGCGGTGCTGCTGAACCAGACGCCATTTTATGCCGAAAGCGGTGGCCAGGTGGGCGATACGGGGGTGATTGTCGCGGGCGATGCCTGCCGGATCGAGGTCCGCGATACGCAAAAGAAGCTCGGCAATCTTTTCGTGCATCTGGGCAGGGTTGTGCATGGCGAAGCCAAGCCCGGCATGGCGGTGAGTGCCACGGTGGAGCATGCGCGCCGGTCCAATATCCGCGCGCATCATTCCGCAACCCATTTGCTGCATGAGGCTTTGCGCCGGCGGCTTGGCACGCATGTCGCGCAGAAGGGCAGCTTGAATGCGCCGGATCGGCTGCGCTTCGATGTCTCCCACAATAAGCCCATGGAAGCCGAAGAACTCGCCTGGGTGGAGGCGGAGGTGAATGCCCGCATTCGCGAGAATGCCGAGGTGATCACGCGCTTCATGACACCGGAAGCGGCGGTGGAAGCCGGCGCCATGGCGCTGTTTGGTGAAAAATACGGCGAGGAAGTGCGCGTGGTCGGCATGGGGCATGACCCGGCGGCGACTGAAAAGCATGGCGTCTATTCGCTGGAACTTTGCGGCGGCACGCATGTGCGGCGCACCGGCGATATCGGCCTGTTCAAGATCATTGCCGAAGGCGCGGTGAGTGCGGGTGTGCGGCGTGTGGAGGCCGTCACGGGTGACGCGGCGCTGTCTTACATCAATGAAATGGAAGAAAGCCTGACGGCAGCGGCGGCGGTGTTGAAGGCACAGCCGGGCGAATTGGCGGGGCGCATCGCCGCACTTGTGGAAGAACGCCGCAAGCTGGAACGCGATGTGGCGGAGCTGCGCAAGAAGCTCGCGACCGGTGGTGGCGGGGCGGAGATTGAGGAAGTGGCGGGGCTACGCCTTTCGCTGCGTGATCTGGGCGAAGTGCCGCCGCGCGATTTGAAGGGCCTCGCTGAGGCTATTCTAAAGGGCGGCACGGCGGATGTTGTTGCGTTGATCAGCACGGCGGAAGGCAAGGCCAGCATTGTGGTTGCGGTGGCTGAGTCGGCGAAGGGCCGCGCCGATGCGGTGGCGCTGGTGCGCGCTGCTTCGGCGGCTGTCGGCGGCAAGGGCGGTGGCGGGCGGCCGGATATGGCGCAGGCTGGCGGGCCGGATGCGGCCAAGGCGAGTGAGGCCTTGGCGGCGGTGAAGGCGGCTTTGGCGGGGTAGGTTTGGAGGCTTGGCCTTTCGCGCTACATGGGGCCAAGCTGCGCCCAATCATCGAAGGCGCACGCCATGACCGATCTTCGGATAGGGATTGACCTGTCGCATGCTGAGCGTGCGGCCATGGCGATGCGCGAGAGGCTGATCGCGCTCCGCACAAAATATGACCTCAGCACCTATGAATATTGCAAGGAGGTCTGCATAGCGCCGACGGCGCTTCCTTACAGCCACCCGGTCATCAGGCTGCATACAGCCTTGTTCACTGAGACCGCCTTGCTCGCAACCTATATCCACGAGCAGATGCATTGGTATGCGACCTGGTATTCCCACAAGCATACCGACCAGTGGCGTGCGGTGTGGGAAGCACTCGAACAACGCTATCCTGACCCGCCCATCGGGCGCGGCGAAGGCGCCGATACGCTTGCCTCAACGCAGCTGCACCTGATTGTGAATTGGCTGGAAATTGAGGCGCTCAGCAGCCTGATTGGCGCGCAAGCCGCGAAGGAGCATGTCGCGAACCTGCATTACTATCGCTGGATTTATGCAAGCGTCCTACGAGACTGTCAGGCATTAGGGGAGCTTTATGCTTCCCATTATCTGGTGCCGATCCTCCCGGCCCATGACATGAGCCCGGAGGATCTTGCCCTTGCTGCACGGCTTGACGAAGCCTGAGAAAGGCGAAGCCGCCTCACATCTCACAAAGTGTGAGCGTGCGGCCTTCGATTAGTGGTGAATAGGCATCGCGCACCTTGGCAAGGCGCGGATTCTTGGTGTGCACATCAACCGCCGCGCGATCCTGATAAACCTCACACAGCATGACGCGGCTTTTGTCATGTGCGCCATCCTTGTCGAGTGGTTGCAGCACATCAAAGCGCTCGCAGCCCGGTTCTTCCTGAAGCGTCAGGCGGGCATGTTCGCGGATGATCGCGTCAAAGGCAGCGTGCTGGCCTTCCTTGATCTTGAATTCAACGGCGATGGCGATTTTGGGCATGGGGTATCCTCCTGTTTGTAAAACGTGTGATTGTTAGGGAAGTTTGGCGCCGCCGCGTGCTTGTAGCCGCGCCAGCAGAAAATCAATTTCCGCCGTGGTTTCCGGCGAAAGCTTGGGGCCGGGCGCACGCAAGGCCGCATGGGCGATGATGCCGCGCCGCGCCAGTATGTGCTTGCGGATCGCAAGGCCAAGGCCGGGTTGCAATTCGCTGCGGATCAGCGGCAGATGCAAATCGAAGGCATCCTGTGCGGCGTCGCGCTTGCCGGCGGCCATTAGCGCAATGACCTCGGCCAGCATTTCCGGGAAGGCATAGCCGGTCATGATGCCATCGGCGCCGCGCCCCAATTCTTCGGGCAGGAATTGCCCGCCATTGCCGCCCAGGATGCTGATGCGCGGCATCTTGCCTTCGGCTTCCATCTTCCGGATGGCGGAAAGCTTAGCAAGCCCCGGATAATCTTCGGCCTTCAGCATCACTAGGCGCGGGTCAGCCGCAGCGCGCGCCACCATGCCGGCGCTGATATGAATGCCGGTCAGTTGCGGAAAATCCTGCAAAACAAAGGGCGCATCGCCCACCGTATCCATGGCCTGCATGATGTAGGACAGCACCGCATCATCGCCCTTAAGGCCCGGTGCCGGCGCCACCATGATGCCCGCCGCCCCCAGATCAAGCGCGCCCTGCGCCACAGCGCGCATGCTGGCAAAACCAGGCGCCGAGGCACCTACCACCACCGGCACGCGCCCCGCCACGCGATTGATCACGCGCGCGACGAAGCTGATGGCTTCTTCCTGATCGAGCTTCGGCGCTTCACCCATCACGCCAAGTAGCGTCAGGCCACGGGCACCGGCGGCCAGAAAGGCATCGGTCATGCGATCGGCGCTGGCAAGATCAAGCGCGCCATCAGGCAGGAAGGGGGTGGGCGCAATGACGAAAACGCCCTTGGCATTTCGGGTGAGCATGGCGGGATCCTCAAATCTTGTGCCGACCATAGAACAAGCCGCTGGCCTCGCCCAGGCTTGACGCCCAGGCCAAAGCCCCATCCCATGCGGTCAAAGCCACGCGGTCAGGAACACGCCATGTCCCAGCAGCAGCATTACCTTCCCGTGCGTGCGGATTGGCTCGCCGCGCGCCGTGAGGAGATTCTGGACCCCCCGCAGCTTATCATTGATCCGCATCATCACCTTTGGGATCGGCCGGGCTGGCGCTATTTGCATGATGAATTCCTGGCCGATCTGCAAAGCGGCCATAACGTCAAGGCAACGGTTTATGTGCAGGCGCGGTCCATGCATCGCGCCACCGGGCCTGAGGCGCTGAAGCCGGTGGGGGAAACAGAATTCGTCACCGGCATCGCCGCCATGTTCGCCAGCGGCATCTATGGCGATATCGCCGCCAATGCGGGGATTGTGGGTTATGCGGACCTTACGCTGGGTGATGCGGTGCAGCCCGTTCTGGAAGCGCATATCGCCGCCGCCGGGGGCAGGTTTCGCGGCATTCGCCATATCGCCACCTGGGACCCGGACCCCGCCATGCTCAACCCGGCCTATACGCCGGCGGAAGACATGATGGAGAGCAGCGCCTTTCGTGCGGGCTTCGCTGCCCTTGGGCGCAATGGGCTTTCCTTCGATGCCTGGATTTATTTCCACCAAATCCCGCGCCTTGCGTCATTGGTGCGCGCCTTCCCCGAAATCCCAATCGTGCTGGATCATTGCGGCGGGATTCTCGGCATCGGCCCCTATGCCGGCACACGGAATGAGGTTTTCGCCACCTGGTCGCGCCATATGGCGGAATTGGCGCAATGCCCGAATGTGATGGTGAAGCTGGGCGGGCTTGGCATGCGCCTGCCGGGCTTTGGGCTTGAAGCGGGGGCGATTGCGCCATCATCGGAGGAATTGGCAGGGCATTGGCGCCCCTGGATGGAACGCTGCATTGAATTATTTGGCACGCAGCGCTGCATGTTCGAGAGTAATTTCCCGGTGGATAAGGGCGGCTATGGCTATGCGGTCGGCTGGAATGCCTTCAAGCGCATCGCCGCCGGCGCCTCGGCGGAGGAAAAAGCAGACCTGTTCTGGCGGAGCGCCGCGCGCTTCTATCGGCTGCCGCAGTTTCTGTGAAAGGCGCCGGGCGGCACTGATCAGAACAGCTTCGGCCAGCGCGCCGTGCGGTTGCGTTCCTGTTCAGCGTTCAATTCATAAGGCCCGTCACGCACATTCTTGTAAGGCGGGCTCGCCACGGGTGGCGTGGTCCAGCAATCCACCTGCCCAAGGCTGCGGGTGCAAACGGGCTGGACCGGTGGCGGCGGGTCTGAAGCGCAATAGGTCTGCCCCTTGGCGAGCCGGACATAGGAGCAATCCTTGCCAGTAACCAAGGAGACCACATTATCGCCCACCCCGCGCTGGGTGGTCACGAGGGAGACCCCCTCAATCGCCGCCGGAATGGAGAGTAAAGGCGCGCCAGGCGCACCAACACTTTCGCAGCCTGCCAATAGTAGAAGAACGACGGAAAGGGGGCGAAGGAACCGCATGGGCCTACAAGACCCCATAGAAGTTAATGAATTGCAAATTTTTTCCTAAAATCTTTAACAAGCCGGCCCTGAGGCCCGGAATTCCCCGTTTGACCGCCAGGGCAGAAGGGCTTAGCCCTGCGGCAAATCGCCTTTCTGACCCGAGGACCGCCTTGCCCGATATTTTCGATGAGGTTGCGGAAGACCTCCGCGCTGAACGCGCCCGCCGCCTGTGGAAGCGCTATGGGACCCTGGTTTTGGGCGTGCTGGTCCTTGTGCTGGCCGGCATCGGTGCCCATCAAAGCTGGCGCTGGTATGAAGCGCGGGAAGCTGAAAAAGCCGCCATCGCCTTCATGGCCGCCCATCGCGCCGCCGAGGCTGAGGGTGCGGACCTCAAAGCCATGGCGCAGCGTTTTGAGGAAGCCTCTCGCGGAGCGCCGGCCGGCTATCGCGATCTGGCGCGGCTGCGCGCCGCCGCGCTGAAGGCCGAAACGGGGGATTTGGCGGAAGCGCTACGGCTTTATGATGCCATCGCTGCCGATAGCAGCGCCGATCCGCTCTATCGGGATTTGGCGTCGCTGCTTTGGGTGATCCGTTCGCTCGATCAGGGGGACCTTGCCATGCTCGCCGCGCGCATTACGCCACTGACCCGGCCCGAATCGGCCTGGAATGCCTCGGCACGGGAAGTGGCCGGGCTGATTGCGCTGCGCGCCGGCCGGCGGGTCGAAGCGCGCCAAGCCTTTCAGGCGCTTGCCGCTGATGTCACCGCACCGCGCGGCGTCCGCGAAAGGGCGCAACGGCTTGCCATGGGGCTTGAAGGATGACGGGGCGGGATATTTCTCGGCGCGCGTGGCTGCTGGGCTCGGCCGGCCTGCTGGCCGGCTGCGAGACGCTGGACAGTATTTTTGGTGAGCGCCGCGTGCGCGTCACGGGTGAACGCAAGCCGGTGATGACCTTGCCGGACCGCACGGTGGAAGCGGATGCCGAAGCGCGCGGGCTTTCCATTTCCCTGCCGGCGCAGCAGGCGGTCAATCTATGGCCGCAGCTTGGCGGCGCAGCAAGCCATGCGGGCGGGCATATGGCGCTGGGGGCGACGCTGCGGCAGGCCTGGTCCGCTGGCTATGGCACGGGCACTTCCTTCCGCCGCCGTGTGGTTGCCGGCCCGGTTGCCAATGCAGATCGCGTTTTCATGGGCGATGCGGATGGCTTTGTTTCCGCCTTCGATATCGCCAATGGCGCGCGGCGTTGGCGCGTTGATACCCGCCCGGAAAATGAACGTGGTGATGGTGGCGGCGTTGGCGTGATCGTGGAAGGTGATACGGTTTTTGTCACCACTGTGCTGTCTGAGGTGCTGGCCCTGTCCGCTGCCGATGGTGCGGTGAAATGGCGGGTGCGTTTGCAGGCCCCCATGCGCGGCGCGGCTTCCTTCGCCAATGGCCGGATTTTCGTCACCACCCTTGAAAGCACGCTGGTCGCGCTTTCGGCTGAGGATGGCAAGGTATTGTGGCGCTACCGCGCCCAGGCGATTGCAACCATACCGCTTGGCCTGCCCCCGCCCGCCATTGTGGGGGATACGGTGGTGGCGGGTTTTCCTTCCGGCGAAATCCTGGCCTTTCGCGCCAATGATGGCCGCGTGATCTGGAGCGACAGCCTGGCCGCGGCCGGTGGGACAAGCCTTGCCGATGTGGGCAGTGTGCGCGCTGCGCCGGTGATTTCTGGCAATAGCGTGATTGCCATTGGCATGGGCGGGGTTGGTCTTTCGATTGATCTGCGCGCTGGTCGGCGCATTTGGGAACGCGAATTCGGCGGCACGGAAATGCCCTGGGCCGCGGGCGAATGGGTGTTTGGCGTGACCGATGCGGGGGAGGTCGCGGCGCTGCAGCGCGAAACGGGCATGGCGCGCTGGGCGGTTTC
>JADCEX010000149.1 GCA_020249825.1 Roseomonas sp. | reverse complement strand
GGTTAAAGGCGGGGCGTGAAGCCCCGCAGGTCAGCCATGGGCGGCAGTTGAACCGCGCCGCGCTTGCCGCACCACATCGGACACAAAGGCGGCGATACCGGTATAGACCACCAATTGCAGGAAGGTGACGCCCACCCAAAGCCAGACCGGGAAGACCCCGGGCAAGGCGAGGAAGCCAAGCGGCAGGAACAGATAGGCATAAGCCTCAGCCACCTGCTGCGTGACCTGTTGGGTGCCCTCGTAAATCATCTGGCCAGCCACATAAAGGATGATGAACAGCCCGACCCAGGCAATCCAGCGATGCTTATCGAGCAAGCGGGCAATGAAGGTCGCCGCAACGCCCATCAGCACCACGGAAACCGCAAGGCCAATGATCAGAACATAGGGGTGATCCTTGGCCGCCCCGGCCACCGCCAGCACGTTATCAAGCGACATGGAAACATCGGCCACCAGGATCTGGGTGATGGCCTGACGCAACGTCTTTTTCGGTGCCCCTGGGACAGCGCCGTTTTCCAGCGCCTCAACCCCTTCATGCTGTTCTGTAACAGCGGGGTCGCCATGGCTGCCGCCATCGCGCAATTCGCGATACATTTTCCAACAAACCCAGAGCAGCAAGACGCCTCCGGCCAGCACAATCCCCACGATTTGCAGCAATTGCACGGTGATGGAAGCGAAGCCAATACGCATCAGCGTCGCGGCAATAATGCCCCAGAAAATCGCCTTTTTCCGTTGATCTGCCGGCAATCCTGCCGCTGCCATGCCGACCACGATGGCGTTATCGCCCGCGAGCACCACGTCAATGAACAGGACCAGAAGAAGTGGCTGAAGCCATTCAGGAAACATTTCCAACATTTTGATTTTTATCCGGCAGGGGGTTGCATTCTGTTACAAAACCAATAGCGAGGCCTTGCCGAGGCCGCAAGCCCGGGCCCACTGCTTGCCTTCCAAGCTTTATGGGGCCAGAGGAACAAGGCCCTTACGGAGTCTCCGCCATGGTCCCGCGCTATTCCCGCCCGCAAATGGAAGCCATTTGGGCCCCCGCAAATCGCTACCGCATCTGGTTCGAGATCGAGGCCCTGGCCGCCCAGGAAATGGGCCGAATCGGCACCATCCCGACCGAGGCCGCGCGTATCATTCGTGAAAAAGGCGCGCCGCGCGCCGCCGGCATCACGGATGCCGATATCGCCCGGATTGATGAGATTGAACGCGTCACCCGCCATGATGTGATCGCCTTTCTGACCTGGATGGGGGAAGGCATCGGCCCGGAAGCGCGCTTCATGCATCAGGGCATGACATCATCCGATGTGCTGGATACCTGCCTTGCCGTGCAAATGACGCAAGCCGCGGATTTGCTGATCGCGGATCTGGATGCGCTGCTGGCCGCACTCAAGGCGCGGGCGATGGAACATAAATTCACCCCCACCATTGGCCGCAGCCATGGCATCCATGCGGAGCCCACTACCTTTGGCCTGAAACTCGCCGGCCATTACGCCGAATTCGCGCGCAACCGGGCGCGCCTGGTGGCGGCGCGGGCGGAAGTGGCCACCTGCGCCATTTCCGGCCCTGTCGGCACCTTCGCCAGTGTTGATCCGCGTGTGGAGGCCTTTGTCGCGGGCAAGCTGGGTTTGGCGGTGGAACCGGTTTCCACACAAGTGATCCCGCGTGACCGCCACGCGGCCTTCTTCGCGGCGCTGGCAGTGGTGGCGACGGGCATTGAAAGGCTCGCGACCGAGGTGCGCCATTTGCAACGAAGCGAAGTGCGCGAGGCGGAGGAGTTTTTCCATGCCGGGCAGAAGGGGTCTTCCGCCATGCCGCATAAGCGCAACCCGGTGCTGAGTGAAAACCTCACGGGTCTGGCGCGGCTGGTGCGCGGCTATGTGGTGCCGGCGCTTGAAAATGTTGCGCTCTGGCATGAACGCGATATCAGCCATTCATCGGTGGAACGCGTCATTGGCCCGGATGCGACGATTGCGCTGGATTTCGCGCTGATGCGCCTGACCGGCATGATGGAAAAGCTCACCATCTATCCCGCGCGGATGCAGGCGAACCTCGAAAGCCTTGGCGGCGTTGTGCATAGCCAGAAGGTGCTGCTGGCGCTGACCCAGGCGGGCATGAGCCGGGAGGACGCCTATGCCACCGTGCAGCGCTGCGCCATGGCAACCTGGCAGGCTTTGGGCAGCGCGGGTGCGAAGGATTTCCGCACCAATCTGCTGGAAGATACCGGCGTGGCCGCGCTGATGGATGGTGCAGCGCTTGATCGCGCCATGGATCCCGCGCGCGATTTTGGTCATGTGGAGACCATTTTCGCGCGCGTATTCGGTAGCTAAGCCTTAGAAACGCAAAGGCGTCGCGCGCACCACCAAGGGCAGGCGCCGCACTTCGGCCAGCACCGCTTCCGGCATTGGGCCATCCAGCCCAACCAGGCAGATAGCATCGCCTCCGGGCGCCGCGCGGCCCAGATGCAGCGTGCCGATATTGATGCCTGCTTCCGCCAGCGCCGTGCCGAAACGCCCGATGAAGCCGGGCTTATCCTGGTTGGTCACATAAAGCATATGCGGCGCGAAATCCGCTTCAACCGCAATGCCCTTGATGGCCACCAGACGCGGCTTGTTTTCCGCGAGCAAAGTGCCCGCGATGGAACGCTGACCCTGATTGGTGGTCACTGACACGGTCAGCAGGGTTTGATACTCGCCCCGCCGTTCCATGATGGTTTCCGCGACATCAATGCCGCGTTCCTTCGCCAGCACCGGCGCATTCACCATATTCACCGCGCCCATTTGCGGTGTCAGTACGCCGGCCAGGGCGGCCGCCGTCAGCGGGCGGCGATTAAGCTCCGCCGCATGGCCTTCATATTCAATGCTGATCGCCTTGATCGCATCATCCTGCCCAGCCGAAAGCTGCCCCGCCATGGAACCCAGCAAGCGCGCCAATTCCATATAGGGTTTTAACCGCGGCGCTTCTTCCGCTGTCACGCTCGGCATATTGATCGCGTTCGAAACCGCGCCGGTGAGCAGAAAATCCGACATTTGTTCGGCGACTTGCAGCGCCACATTCTCCTGCGCTTCATTCGTCGCCGCGCCAAGATGCGGGGTGCAGACAACATTCTCAAGCGCGAAAAGCGGGCTGTCGGTGGCGGGCTCAACCTCAAACACATCCAAGGCAGCGCCGGCCAAATGGCCCGATTGCAGCGCCTCTGCCAGCGCAACCTCATCCACCAGGCCGCCGCGTGCGCAATTGATCAACCGCGCGCCCTTTTTCATGCGCGCGATATTCTCGCGTGAGAGGATATTGCGCGTCTGTTCCGTCATGGGCGCATGCAGCGTGATGAAATCAGCGCGTGCCAGCAAATCAGGGAGTTCCACCTTCTCCACACCAATTTCAACAGCGCGTTTTTCGGAAAGGAAAGGATCGAAGGCAATCACCTTCATCTTCAGCCCATTGGCGCGATCAGCGACAATGCCGCCGATATTGCCGCAGCCGATCAGGCCAAGGGTTTTCGCAAAAAGCTCCACCCCCATGAAGCGGTTCTTTTCCCATTTGCCCGCCTTGGTGGAGGCCGAGGCTTCCGGCAACTGCCGCGCCAAGGCGAACATCATCGCAATGGCGTGCTCAGCCGTGGTAATCGCATTGCCAAACGGCGTGTTCATCACAACAACGCCGCGCGCCGTGGCGCTGGTGACATCTACATTATCCACGCCAATGCCGGCGCGCCCGACAACCTTCAAGCGCGGCGCGGCTTCCAAAACTTCGCGCGTGACCTTGGTGGCGGAACGCACGGCCAGCCCATCATAATCGCCGATGATGGCACGGAGTTCGGCGGGCGTCAGGCCGGTTTTCACATCAGCTTCAATGCCGCGCTCCCGAAAAATTGAGACTGCGGCGGGGCTGAGCTTGTCGGAGATCAGAACACGCGGCATGGGCCTCACGCCCCTGCCGTTTCGGCTTGCACGCTGGCCAAGGCCCAATCGAGCCAGGGCAGCAGCGCCTTGATGTCAGCGGCCTCCACCGTGGCGCCACCCCAGATGCGGAGGCCCGGCGGCGCATCACGATAGGCGCCGGCATCCAGCGCCACCCCTTCCTTTTCAAGCAAGGAGGCAATCTTCTTCGCCGCCGCTGCCTGGGCTTCCGCGGAAAGCGCCGTGAACCAGGGCGCGGTGATCGTCAGGCAGATGGAAGTGCAGGAACGTGTCGCCGCATCCTGCGCCAGGAAACCATAGCCACTGCCCGCCGCCACCCAATCCGCAATGGCGGCCAGATTGGCTTCGCTGCGTGCAATCAGGCCCTGCAAGCCACCAATGCTTTCCGCCCAGCGCAGCCCATCCAAGGCATCCTCAACACACAGCATGGAAGGGGTGTTGATGGTCTCGCCCTTGAAAATACCCTCGCTCAGCTTGCCGCCGCTGCTCAGGCGAAAAATCTTTGGCATGGGCCAGGGAGGGGAATAGGATTCCAGCCGCGCCACAGCGCGCGGCGATAGCGCCAACATGCCATGCGCGGCTTCCCCGCCCAGCACCTTCTGCCAGGACCAGGTCACCACATCCAATTTTGCCCAGGGCAAATCCATCGCAAAGGCCGCGCTGGTCGCGTCACAAATCGCGAGGCCCTCACGATCTGTACTGATGAAATCGGCATTGGTCAGGCGCACGCCGCTGGTCGTGCCATTCCAGACAAAAACCACATCGCGCTTGGGGTCAACCGCGCCAAGATCGGGCAGCCTGCCATAGGGCGCATCAAGCACGCGCGCATCGGCAAGCTTCAATTGCTTCAGGATATCGGTCGCCCAATCCTTGGAGAAGGATTCCCACACCAGCACATCCACACCCCGCGCGCCGAGCATGGACCACATCGCCATCTCAACCGCGCCCGTGTCAGAAGCCGGCACAATGCCAAGCCGCCAATCGGCCGGCATGTCGAGGATCGCTTTGGAAAGCGCAATCACCTCAGCGAGCTTCGCCTTGGGTGTCGCGGCGCGGTGGCTGCGGCCGAGCAGCGCGCCCTCAAGCGCGGCCAATGTCCAGCCAGGCCGCTTGGCGCAAGGACCGGATGAGAAACGGGGATTGGCCGGGCTGATCCCCGGCTTGGTGGCTGCTGCCATGATGCGGCTCCCTTCCAGAAGCGAATGCGCCCCGGTGGGGGGGCGTGGCCCGCGCTTTGGTTACGACTTGGAAGGGGGCTGATCAAGCGGGAATGTGTGGAGCGGTGAATAACGCCCTAACCGCCCTTACTGCCGCGGCGCCTGGCCTGCCGGTTCCTGGCCAATCCCGAATATGCCACGCAGGAAACCCGGTGTCAGCGCCGCCAAGGGGTTGATGGTGGTTTGCGGATCATTGAGCGGCCCACGCATGCGATAAGAAACGGCGAATAGCCCCCCGCCTTCTTCCGGGCTGAAGAGCCGCCCAAAAATTGGAATACGCCCGAGCAGCGTGTTGAAAATATAGGCCGGCACGATGGTGCCTTCCATGTCCATGCTATCGCGCACGCGATCAATGCGCCCCTTGGCCGTAAGCCCAAGTGAGGATGAAAAGGCCCGCGCATCCTGCAAGATCAGCGCCTCCGGGCTTAGGCTGAAGGGGATGGTGGCGCGGGTGAAATTCAGCCCCGGGCCGCTCAGCGCATCCACCAGACCGTAAAGCGTCATGGCCTGCAGCAGCTTACCAAGCCCCGGCGCATCGCGCACCGCGAAATCCTCCAGCACCGCATCGCCAGAAAGTGTCGCGCCGGGGCGAGTATTTTCGTATTTGCCCGTCACGGTCAGCTTGCCGCCCTGGATGGTTTTCAGCACGTCAAAGGCGCGCAGCAATTCGCCGCCATTATCGCTGGTCAGGTTGAAGGCACGGCGCTGGCCTTCCGGCGTGATGGTCAAGGCGAAGCTGCCGCGTTCTGGCAGGCGCGCGCTGATATTGGCCTGCTGCGTGACACCCAGCGCATTGACCCTGAGCGCGGCTTCCAGCCCTGCAATCTCCTTCCCGTGGGGCAGCAGCACACGATCGAAACGCGCCTCAATCCGCGCCGCAGCGCCGTCTTCGGCGGGCTTGTCGGGCGCCATATGGGCGCCGAGCGCCGGCGCCATATCCAAGACCGAACCCCGCAGATTGATCACCCATTGCCCGCCGCCGCGGGTCGCTGGCGGGCGCAGCTCACCAGTGAAACGTGACCGCCCCAAGCTCACACTCGTCAGATCGATGCGTTGCGGGACATTTTGGCGCAGCTCACTCGCGCGGCCGCGAATGAGTGAATCAGGTGTTTCAACGCGGAAGCTTTCAATCAGCGTCACCTGACCGCCCTGCATCAGCACCATCGCCTCTGCACTGCCGGCGACCCCCGGCGGCTTGGACCAGGCCAGGGGGTCAAGGCTGAGGGTCGCGGCGCGCAAATCCGCCCGCACGGCAAGCCTGGATTGCCCATTGCGGCGCGTTTCATTGCGCAGATCAATCTGCACTGGCCCTTCAAGTAGCGGCTGGCCATCCAGGCCAAGTGCCGCCAATTGCTTGGCATCAGCGCGGGCGGAAATGATTTCGCGTGAGACGATATCGCCCCCCGCGCCGGATCGAAAATCGGTTTCTTGCCGGATGCGCGCTTCAATATCGCCAAGCACGCCGGTGCCGGTGGCGGTCAGCCCGGCATTGCGCAGGGAAACGCTTGCCACGCCGCGTTCCAGATCACGGTCGAAGGCAATGCGCGGAATGCGCAGATCGCGCACTTCAAGCTCGGCCTTGATATCAATCTGTTCGATATCCAAAGCCTTGATCAGCGGAAAGCTTAGCGTCAGCTTCGCGGCTTCAAGCGTACCGGTCGGGTCGTTGATCGGCGGTGGGCGCCTTTCGAAAATCTTCAGTCGAGGATGGCGCACAATACTCCACGCCTCCGCCAAGGGGCCGCGCAGCTTGGCTTCGATGCGCGCTGTCTCGGGGCTGGTCGCGAAGCTGATCGAAACCGTGGCGCCATCCGTGACAATGCTGCTTTCCGCCTGCTGCCCACTGGCAACCTTGATATCAATGCCATCCAGCGCAAAGCGCGCTTCGGCCACCGCGTTCTGAAAGGGTGGGATGGGGCGTAGCCAATGCACCGTGGCGCCCTCTGCCCGCGCGATCCCGTTGAGTGCGGTGATTTCCGCACCAGTGCCATCCGCCCCGATCCGCGCCGCAAGCCGCCACTGGCCCTCTCGCAGCATGCCCGCTGTCAGGTTTTCCACCAGCCATTCGCGTTGCTTGGGTGCGATGCTCGGCGGCCAATAATGTGCCAGATCGGCAATATCCAGGCCGCGCAGATTTACCTCGGCTTCGGTCTGCCAGGTGCCATCCCGCAAGCGGGCCTCGCCGCTGGCGCGGATGCTGGGCGGCGGGGCAGCGCCCGGGCGCGGCGATGGCTGTGGCGCGAAGGCCAGGCGTTCCACGCGCACCACATCCTCAGCCATGGTGGCATCCAGCAACAGGGTAGCGAAGGGCAAATCCCCGCGATCATTGGGCAAATGCAGCATGCCCGCCCCGGTGCGCAGCCGTCCCATCAACAAATCCGGCCGCGGCGCGCCGGCGAAGCGCGCGATCAGGGTGATTTCCGCCTCCGCATCCAGCGCGGCCAGGGGCGCCAATTCCGCACTCGCCTTGGCCAGCACCGCCGGGCGGATGCCGCGCGCAGAGAGCGAAGCCTCCCCCCGCCAAAGCCCGCGGTCCAGATTGCCCGCGATGGTCACGGGAATGCGCTGCTCGGGCAGATCAAGCAGTGCCTGTCCCGTGAGTTCAAGCCCACCCGCCGCACGGCGTTGCAGCACAAGCGATGCAAGATTGGCGCGCGCCACCCGCCCTGATGCCTCATCGGTCAAGGCCAGGCTGGTATCCAAAAGCGCGATGCGCCGGATCGCCGAAAGCGCCGTTTCCTCATTTGGCGGCGCCAGCCAGGCGGTGATGATGTCGGCAAGCCCATCAAGCTCGGCCGCTTGTGTCGCGCTGGCCTCGGCTTTGGGTGGCGCAAGCCCGAGGGAGAGCGCCCCCGCCCTATCCCGATTCGCAAGCAGGCTGAGCCCGCGCAATTCCAACCCGCGCAATGCAATATGCCCGCGCAGTAGGCTGCCCGCCGAAAGTGACGCATCCACCTGGGGCAGCACGGCAATCAGCCCATTTTCCGTGTCCGAAAGCCGGATATCGGCAAAGCGCACGGCAATCGGTGAACGATGCCCTTCCCGCCAGCCCGCCCAGGAAATCTCTGCCGAGGCAATCTCAACGCTCTGCCCGGTAAGGGCCTGATTGGCGATGCTTTGCGCCTCACGCGCCAGCCAGGGCAGGCTGAGTGGGCCCTGTTCCAGCCGCCAGACAATGCCGCCAAGCGCAAGCCCGGCCAGCAACGCCAGGGTCAGGCAGACCCTGGCGAGCAGTTTCAGCCCCCGCCCCGCTTGACCTGCGACCCGCCTCACTCTTTCCCTAGGCTCCCATGACCCTTGCCCCAGCAGCTTTCCCCCTGCCCCGCGGATTCGACAAGGCCGCCGCCGCCCTCGCCCAGGCGCATTTCGCCGATAAGGGGGATGCGGAACGTCGCTTTGCCGAAGGCGCTGAGGGCGCGGCGATATTGGAAGCGCTGGGTGGTCATAGCCCCTATTTAGCCGATTTGGCGGTGCGGGAGTCACCCACCCTGCTTTTGATGGCCGAGCGAGGCCCGGATGAGGCTTTTGCCCGCGCCATAGACCCGCTGCTGCGCCTTGACCCCGCAACACCGCGCCCTGCCTTGGCGACGCTGCTCCGCCAGGCCAAGCGCCAGGGCGCTTTGGTGGCGGGGCTTGCCGATATCCGCGGGCTTTGGGGGTTGGACCGCGTCACCGGCGCTTTGTCCGAATTGGCGGAACTCAGCATAGATACCGCCTGCGCCCATTTGCTGCGCGATGCCGCGGCGCGGGGCGATTTGCGCCATACAGGTGGCAGCCGGACGGATGCGAAATCCATCGGGCGGCAATCCGGCCTGGTCATTCTGGGCATGGGCAAGCTAGGCGCGCGGGAACTGAATTACTCATCCGATGTTGATTTGATGGTGCTTTACGATCCGGCGGCCGTGCAGGACCCGGATCGCGCCCAGGCGATTTATGTGCGCATCGCGCGCGACCTGGTGCGGCTGATGGAAGAACGCACCGCCGATGGCTATGTTTTTCGTACCGATTTGCGCCTGCGGCCTGATCCAGCGGCGACCCCCTTGGCAGTCTCTATCCCCGCCGCCATCGCCTATTACGAAAGCATGGGCCAGAATTGGGAACGCGCGGCCATGATCAAGGCGCGGCCTGTCGCGGCGGATCGTGCGGCGGGGGAGGCATTCTTGCGCGAAATCCGTCCCTTTGTCTGGCGGCGTTATCTGGATTTCGCAGCGGTTGCGGATATCCATTCCATCAAGCGGCAAATCCACGCCCATAAGGGGGCGAAGGGCGCGCATGATACGGTGCAATTGGCCGGGCATGATGTGAAGCTTGGCCGCGGCGGCATTCGCGAAATCGAATTCACCGTGCAGGTGCTGCAATTGATCTGGGGCGGGCGCGATCCCGCCTTGCGCGACCCGACCACGCTGGGCGGGCTTTCCGCCCTTGCTGGCGCGGGCAAGATCGAACGGCGCGCCGCTGCTGATCTCGCCGATGCCTATGGCTTTCTGCGGCGGCTTGAACATCGGCTGCAAATGGTGGCGGATCGGCAGACGCACCGCCTGCCGGAAGATGCGGAAGGGATAGCGCGCATCGCCTCCTTCCTTGGCTACGCCGATAGCGCCAGTTTTGCCGAGGATTTCGCATTTCATCTGCGCCGCGTGGAACAGCATTACGGGCGCATGTTTGAAGCCGAACCGACGCTCGCCGCCGATGCCGTGCAGGGTGATCTGGTGTTCACGGGGGTCGAGGATGATCCCGCCACCATCGCGACGCTGCGCGCCATGGGCTACGCCAATCCCGGCAGCATCGCCGCCAGCGTGCGTGGCTGGCATCACGGCCATGCGCGCGCCATTCGCAGCGAACGCGCGCGCGAATTGCTCACCGCGCTGATGCCAAGCCTGCTGGCGGCCTTCGCCAAGCAGCGGGACCCGGATGCGGCGCTGATGCGGCTTGATGCGCTGTTTGGCCGGCTGACCACCGGCGTGCAGGTCTTGAGCCTATTGCATCGCAACCCGCCGATGCTGGAACGCCTGGCCGGGATTCTGGGGGCGGCGCCGCAATTGGCGGATCATTTGGCGCATCACACGGCAGCGCTTGAAGGGCTGCTGGTGGGGGCGGGTGGCGGCATTGGCAGCGCAGCCTCTGCCTTGCCCGCGCTGGTGAAAGAAGCGCGCTATTTCGAAGAAGCGATGGAAGCGTCCCGCCGCTTGGTTCAAGAAGGCAAGTTCGACATTGATGCGGCAACCCTTGAAGGCGCCATAGACCCTGATGCGGCGGGCGAGGCACGCAGCGCACTCGCTGATGCTGCCATTGCATCGCTGCTGCCGCATGTGACGGCGGAATTCGCCGCGCGGCATGGCGTGGTGAAGGGCGGCCAGCTTGCCGTTGTCGCTTTGGGCAAGCTCGGCGGGCGGGAAATGCTGCCGGGGTCTGATCTTGATCTGATCCTGGTCTATGATCACGCCGCCGAAGCCGAGGCCAGCGAAGCCAAGGCCAAGCGCGGCGCGCCACCAATCCGCCCCTTACCCACCATCCAGTACTTCACGCGGCTTGCGCATCAAATGGTCGGCGCCATCACCGCGCCCGGCGCCGAGGGCAAATTATATGAGGTGGATATGCGCCTCAGGCCCTCAGGATCGAAGGGGCCGGTTGCAGTCTCGCTCGGCGCGTTTCAACGCTATCAGGCGGAAGATGCTTGGAGCTGGGAACGCATGGCACTGACTCGCGCCCGCGTGGTAGCCGGGCCGCCCGCACTATCACGGCGTATTGCTGCGGCCATCCGCGCTGCCTTGTCCAACCCCGAAAAGGCCAAGACTGCCATTGCGGATGCGCTTGCGATGCGTGCGCGCATGCTGCGCGAATTGCCGGGCGATGGGCCATGGGATGTGAAGCTCAGCCCCGGTGGGTTGGTGGAGGTGGAATTCATCGCCCAGGCGCTGCAATTGCACCACGCCCCGCGCCACCCGGAAGTGCTAGCGACCACAACGCGCATCGCCCTTGGCAACCTTGCCAAGATTGGCGCGCTGGACGCGACGGAAGCCGAGGGGCTGATCGCCGCCGAACGGCTATGGCGCGGCATCAGCGGCATTCTGCGCCTGACCCTTGGCCCCTGGCGTGAGGATATGCTGCCCGAACCCGCTGCTTCCACCGTGCTGCGCGTAGCTGGCCCGCTTTGCGCAAGCCCTCCCGTTGACCTTGCGGGCCTGCGCGCTCAGATGGATGAAAGCGCAGCCTTGGTGCGCAAGGTTTTCGAAGCCCGGCTTGGCCGGCTGGATCAGGGGGACCGGAAATGACTGAATTGGCCGAAGGCAAAAAGGCACCCGCCTTCAAAATGGCAGCGAGCGGCGGGCGGGAAGTCTCCTCAGCCGGGCTCAAGGGCAAGCCTTATTTGCTCTATTTCTACCCCAAGGCGGATACGCCTGGCTGCACCAAGCAGGCTTGCGGCGTGCAGGAAGCGCTGCCGCAACTCGGCAAGCTTGGCCTGACCGTGATTGGCGTATCGCCCGATGCCATGCCGCCCATTGAAAAATTCGCCAAGAAATACGGGCTGGAATTTCCCTTGGCGTCGGACCCCGAACACAAGACCGCCGAGGCCTATGGCGTTTGGGTGGAAAAATCCATGTATGGCAAGAAATATATGGGCATGGAGCGGTCGAGCTTTTTGGTCGGTGCCGATGGCAAGATTGTCAAAATCTGGCGCAAGGTGAAGCCCGAGGCCCATGCGGCTGAGGTGCTGGCCGCAGCCAAGGCGCTTGGCTGATCGGCCAGCTTTCTACGGCAGTTTGCTTGTGCCCGCTGCGCGGATGATGCCGGCGGGCCGCGCGGCTTTTTCGGCTATGCCGCTGATGCCCTGGCGCCGCGCCAATTCCGCCCAAACCTCCGCAGGGCGGATTCCGGCATCCACCCAGACCACCATCAGGTGATACAGCACATCGGCTGATTCCAGCACCGTCGCGGTGCGATTGCCGATGGTCGCTTCAATGACGCATTCCACCGCCTCTTCGCCGAATTTCTGCGCGACCTTGGCGGTGCCGCGCGCCAACAGCCTGGCGGAATGGGAGGAGGCGACATCACCGGCAAGCTTGCGCTGTTCGACCGTTTGCCAAAGCTGATCAAGAATCATGGCATCTGCGCCCGCAGGCGCGACGCTGAGTGGTTCCAGTACCCGCGCTTCCACCTTGCGGATGCGCTTGGGGAGCTTCGCAGCTTTCACCTTGAGCCCACCAGGCAGCGGCAGGGCCATTTTTTTCTTCCCGGCCTTTGCGGTTTTAAGCTTGGCGCCAGGCTTTCTCTTGGCCTTGTCGGCGGGCTTGATCTTATTTGCCGCTTTCACCTTGGCGGGCTTTGTGGCTTTAGCCATTTACGCGGCCTCCTGCCGATATGGGACGGGGCGGATGGGAAAACCCGCCGCCGCGAGCGCGGCCTTAGCTTCGGCAATCCGGAAGACCCCGTAATGAAAAACACTGGCGGCGAGCAGGCCCGTGGCACCAGCGCGCGCGCCATCAACGAAATGGCTCAATTCACCAACACCGCCGGACGCCACAATCGGCAAGCGCGTGGCGGAGCGCACCGCCGCGGTCAGTTCAAGGTCAAAGCCCTGCTTGGTGCCATCGCGGTCCATGGAAGTGAGCAGGATTTCACCCGCGCCGAGGGCTTCAACCTGTATGGCCCAGGCGATGGCATCAATGCCGGTGCCGCGCCGCCCGCCATGGGTGAAAACCTCAAACCCGCCGCCAACATCGCGCCGGCGCGCATCAATCGCAACAACAATGGCCTGGCTGCCGAAAGCCTCAGCCGCGCGGCGCACCAGATCGGGGTCCGCGACGGCGGCGGAATTGATCGAAACCTTATCCGCACCGGCCAGCAAAAGCCGGCGCGCATCATCCACGCTGCGCACGCCGCCACCGACGGTCAGCGGGATGAAGACCTCAGCCGCCGTGCGGGAGACAACATCCAGGATCGTGTCACGGTTTTCGGCGGATGCCGTGATATCAAGGAAGGTGATTTCATCCGCACCTTCGCGGTCATAATTGCGCGCCTGTTCCACCGGGTCCCCGGCGTCGCGCAGTTCCACGAAGTTCACGCCTTTAACGACGCGACCATCCTTAACATCCAGGCAGGGAATGACACGAAGCGCGAGCAAGGGTCCTCAACGGGATTTGTGGTTGCGGGGCATGAGGCCAAGGCTGGCTTTTCACGCGAATTCGCGATGCGCCGGAATGATCCCCTGGTCAAGCCCCGAAAGACAAGGCTTGCAGGGCAGCGCGGGCAGCGCCACATTTCCCTCATGGCCAGAAAGGGCAAAGCTGCCGCCAAGGGTGGCGAATATCTGACCGGGCATTTGCTGATTGCGATGCCGGGCATGGAAGACCCGCGCTTTGCGCAAAGCGTTGTCTGCCTATGCAATCATTCCGCCGAGGGGGCGATGGGGCTGATGCTTAATCGCCCGATCGAAGGCTTGGGCTTTGACAAATTGCTGAAGCAGCTTGGGCTGAAGCCTGTACCATCCCAGCGCCAAATCCGTATGGTTTCCGGCGGCCCGGTGGAAGCCGGGCGCGGCTTTGTGCTCCACACCGATGATTGGTCCGCCGAGGGCAGCCTTACCTTTGGCGCTGGCCTCGCCTTGACCGCGAGCGTGGATATCCTGAGCGCGATTGCCGGCGGCGGTGGCCCAAGGCAGGGGTTGCTGGCCCTTGGCTATGCCGGCTGGGCGCCCGGCCAATTGGATGAAGAAATCCAGCGCAATTCCTGGTTGAGCGTCCCGGCGGATGAAGCGCTGCTATTCCATGAGGATGCCAGCACAGCCTGGCACGCAGCGCTGGCAAAGCTGAAAGTGCACCCGGCGTGGCTGTCTTCGGCTGCCGGGCATGCTTAAGGGTTCATGAAAAATGCAAATTGCCGCCATCCCCTTTGAAACCACCGATTGGGCGGGGGTGGAGCCCACACGCCATGCAGGCGTTACCGGTGAGGCGCTTTGGCGTACCCGCCATGTCGGCCCGGCGGAAAACCCGATCCGCGTGCGCATGGTGGAATATTCACCTGGTTATGTCGCCGATCATTGGTGCCAGAAGGGCCATGTGCTGCTGGTGCTGGAAGGCGAATTGGAAACCACGCTCGCGGATGGGCGGGTGTTTCTGCTGAAGCCTGGCATGTCTTATCAAGTGGCAGATGGGGCAGAGGCGCATATGTCCCGCACCGCCATCGGGGCCAAGCTATTCATCGTGGATTGATGCATTTTCAAGCCGGGTGCAGCCACGCGGCTTGAAAAATGCTTCAGGCGCTAGCCCGCAGGCGGCGGCGCAGGATCAAACCCATCAGGCGTAATGCCGCGCGGCTTGATCATGGCGTAGGGCCCGCGCGGCAGGAAGCGCCCGGTGCCAGGTTCCGCCTGCACCTTGCCATCGCGCATCACCACCTCACCACGGCGAATGGTCATGACCGGCCAGCCGGTGACCTCCATCCCCTCATAGGGGGTGTAGTCAATCGCGTGCTGCATCAGCGCATTGGTGATGGTGACTTTTTTCTTCGGATCCCACAGCGCCAAATCCGCATCCGCGCCGACCGCAATGGCACCCTTGCGGGGTGCGAGGCCCATCAGCCGCGCAGGGTTGGTGCTGGTGAGCCGAACGAATTCATCCAGGCTGATGCGCCCTTTTGAAACGCCTTCGCTGAAAATAATCGGCAGGCGCGCGGTAAAGCCCGGAATGCCGTTCGGGATATCGCGGAATACCGCATCCGAACCATTCTGGCGCTTGCCGCGATCACCTTCGAAGGAAAAGGCGCAGTGATCGGATGATATCACATCCAAGGTGCCGCGCCGTATCATCTCCCACACGCGTTCATGTTCCGCGCGGCTGCGGGGTGCCGGGCTGCACATGAATTTCGCACCCTCAAAGCCGGGCCGGTCCATATCGGCTGCGGTCAGGCTGACATATTGCGGGCAGGTTTCTCCCCACACCTTCACACCACGCGCCTGGGCGCGGGCGATTTCCTCGGCTGCTTCTTCGCAGGAAACATGGAAGATCTGGATCGGCTGATCCACCAATTCAGCGAGCGCGATGGCGCGATGCGTCGCTTCACGCTCCACCACCGGCGGGCGCGCCCAGGCGTGGTATTTCGGCGCTGTCATGCCATGCTTCAGCAATTCATGGGTGCGCCAATTGATTGCCTCATAATTCTCGCAATGCACCGTCACCAAACAGCCGAGGGTGCGCGCCTTGGTCAATACACGCAGATATTGCGCATCATTCAAATGAAGCGGTTCATAGGTCAGAAACACCTTGAGGCTGCGCACACCTTCCGCGACAAGCCGCGGCACTTCCTCATCCATTACCGCATCGGTTGGATCGCTGATGATCTGGTGGAAGGAATGGTCAATCATGCCGCGCGCAGCGCGGGCGCGGTAATCCGTATAGCGTTCCCAAACGCCATAGCCTTTCCATTGCGGAATGAAGCACACGACAGAGGTTGTGCCACCCGCGAAAGCAGCGGAGGAAGCTGTGGCAAAGCTTTCCTCATTCACCGTAATTGGCGGCTCAGCCAGACCAGTGCTGGCATAGCCACCACGAGAGGGTTCTTCGATATGGCAATGGCTATCCACGCCGCCAGGCAGCACCAGCGTGCCGGCAGCATCCACCACGCGCGCGCCATCGGAAAGTTTTTCGCCGAGGGCAACAATGCGCCCATCCTTCACGCCAATATCGCACCGCGTGGTGCCGAAGCCGGTCGCGACTTCGCCGCCGCGTACCACAAGGTCAAATTCCGCCATGGTCATCCCCTGTTGTTAAATTCGATGAACATCTAGCCGTCCGGTGCCGAAGGCTTCAAGCCTTTGCCGCATGTCGCGCCGCCGCCAAGCCCGCCGCGCGACCCGTGCTGAAACAGGCTTGCAGCAAATAGCCACCCGTCGGCGCTTCCCAATCCAGCATTTCGCCACAGGCGAAAACGCCAGGCAAGCGGCGGAGCATCAGGTTTTCATCTACTTCAGACCAGCAAAGCCCGCCGGCTGAGGAAATGGCGCGCGCAATTGGGAAACAACCCATCACCTGCAGCGGCAAAGCCTTGATCACGCCGGCAAGATCGCCTTGTTCTGCACCAGCCTTAAGCGCTTCCTGCACCAGAGCAATCCCAACCGGCGCCAACCCCGCATTGCGCCGCAAATGATTGGCGAGCGAAAGGCTGCCGCGCCGACCCGAAAGCCGCGCGGTCAGATCGGGAAGGTTAAGATCGGGTCGCAGATCAAGATGCAACGTGACGCGTCCCTGCCCTTCCAGCGCATCCCGCAAGGCGGCACTCAGCGCGTAAACCGCACCGCCTTCAATCCCTGCCTCCGTGATCATTGCCTCACCACGCTGCGTGACGCCCCCAAACGATAGCGCAATGCGCTTAAGCGGCGTGCCGGCAAAACGCTGACGCAGATGATCAGACCAGGAAATGGCAAAGCCCATATTGGATGGCGCGAAGGGGCGCGTGACGATGCCTGGCAAAAGCGCAGGCCATGTACCATCCGACCCAAGCCGCGGCCAGGAAGCGCCGCCAAGTGCCAGAATCGTGGCAGAGTTTTTGATCTTTTGTTCGCCATCCGGTGCCGCAAAACGCGCGGCACCATCAGGGGAAAAGCCAAGCCAGCGATGCCGCGCCAGCAAGCGCACACCAAGCGCACCAAGCCGCGCCATCCAGGCGCGCAGCAGCGGTGATGCCTTCATGGCGCGCGGAAACACTCGCCCTGAGGACCCGATAAAGCAGGGCTGGCCCAGCCCCTCAGCCCAGGCGATCAACGCTTCGGGCGGGAAGGCGCGGATATACGGCGCGAGATGCGGTTCAGCCGAACCATAATGCTTCAGGAATGTTGGCAGCGCTTCGGAATGCGTCAGATTCAGCCCGCCGCGCCCCGCAATCAACAACTTGCGCGCGGGCGACGGCATGTGATCAGCCAGCAACACCGCGGCACCGGATTGCGCCGCGGCTTCGGCCGCCATCAAGCCCGCGGGGCCGGCGCCAATGACAAGAACGCTCAGGCGCTGCGTTCCAGCAATTCAATCGCGACATTCTCCGGCCCACGCACAAAGCAGATACGAATGCCGGGGCGGATCGCGGTAGGCTCCATGGTGAATTCAGCGCCCTTGGCCTTCAATTCCGCCACCACCTGATCAATCCCGGTGACCGCAAGGCCGATATGTTCCAAGCCGCGATAGGGCATGCTTGGCGCGGGTGCCGTGCCATCGCCCTTGATGGGCGCAATGAAAATGATCTGCCCGCCAAGCCTGACATCCACGCGCGGTTCGCCCTGCTGGGTGGAACGCAGAACCTCGGCCCCAAACATGCGTTCATAGAATACCGCCGTCGCTTCCGGATCGGGGCTGCGCAGGTGAATATGGTCGAAGGTGAATTGGGTCATGGTTTCCCCCTTGTTTCAAATCGTGCCAGCGGCGCGGAGTTTCGCGCGTGCGGCATCATCATAACCAAGCTCGGCCAGGATGGCATCATTGTCGCGACCAGGCTGCGGAGGCGGCGTATCCACGCGCGGCCCGCCATGCGCAAAGCCAAAAGCGGCGACGGGGACAGAAAATGGCCCTGTCACGCCAGGTGCGGCTTCAAAGTGATGCACCACGCCGCGCCCCATGATCTGCGGGTCCGCCAGCGATTCCGCCAAATTGCGCACCCGCGCCGCCGGCACATGACGCGCCTGCAAAAAGCTTTCCCATTCATCCGCTGTCTTGGCCTTCAACAGCTCTGCCAGCGTTGCCGCTTCATGCGCGCGATCAGCATGGCGCGCTTCATTGCTGTCTTTCGCCATATCGGGCCGGCCAAGCGCCTGCCAAAGGCGGCGCTGCTGGCGAAGATTGCTCGCGCCGATCATCACCAAGCCATCGGCGGTTTCATAGCAGCTGTTCGTTGCATATTCATGGTCATTGCCGCGTGGGCGCGGGGGCTTGCCGCTGCGCGCATAGGAAGTGACATGGCTTGCCATCATCATCATCGCCACATCCAGCATAGCGAGATCAATATGCTGCCCGCGCCCGGCTTTTTCGCGTTGGAATAGCGCCGCTGAAAGCGCAAAGGCACCCATGGTGCCCGTGGCATAATCAATCGCCGGTGCGCCGAATTTGATAGGGTTGACTTCCGGCGTGCCGGTGCAGGCCATAATGCCCGATGTCGCCTGGATCACGTGATCATAGGCGGTTTGTTCGCCGCGCGGGCCACCATGACCAAAGGCCGAGATCGAACAATAGATCAGGCGCGGATTGATCTTCAGCAAATCCTCATAGCCCAGGCCCAAAGCCGCGAAGGCGCCGGGGCGGAAATTTTCCACCAGCACATCAGCGCCCGCGATCAGCTTGCGAAAAATCTCCCGCGCGGCTTCCTGCTTCAGGTCAAGCGTCAGGCTGCGCTTGTTTGATCCCTGCGTCAGATATTGGCAACCCATACCGGCTTCATTCAATGGCAGATCACTGCCATTGACGCGGCTTTGGTCCGGATCATCTGGATGCTCAATCTTGATCACATCCGCGCCAAGCAGGCCCAGCTGATAGGCCGCGAAGGGGCCAGCCAGAACATGAGTCGCGTCAATGATGCGAATGCCTTCAAAAGGGCGGGTCATGAGTGTTTCCTCAATGTGTCATTGTGGCCATTCAAGCAGCACACCATCGCGTTTGAGTGCGGCGATGTCATCCTGGGTCATGCCGGAAGCAGCCAATAGCGCCGCGCCATCCTGCCCAAGGCGCGGCGCTGGTCGTCCGGGTGCTGCATTGCCGCCGGAAAAGCGATTGGGCTGGCCAATGGCGTAAGTGGCACCCTCAGTCGGATGTTCTTCTTCCCGCACCATGCCAACCGCGCGCAGATGCGGATCATCCAGCAAGCCCGCGATGGTATTGTAGGGTGAAGCCGGCACATCGAGACGATCAAAGATCTCCAGCCATTCAGCCGAGGTCTTGCCCTTCAGCCCACCCGCGCGAATGGCAAAATAATCGCGCGTATTGGCAGTGCGCCCGGCGATGGTCGCGAAGCGCGGATCGGTTTTCAATTCAGGCCGCCCAATCGCATCAAAAAAGGCATGCGCCTGCGCATCCGTATTGGCGGAAATGCAGATATGGCCATCAGCGGTTGGCAATGGCCGCGCATCCGGGCTCAGCACACGATGATCACCGGGCGGACCAAGCGCCGGGCGGAAGGACATGGCGCCGAGGTGTTCCATCATCACATAGGCCGCCATGTTTTCGAACATCGGCACCTCAATCGCCTCACCCACACCGGTTTTTTCACGGCGATAGAGCGCGAAGCCAATCATCTGTGCAGCAATCAGCCCAACTGTATGGTCTGCCACCAGCATCGGCACATAGCGCGGCTCGCCGGTAGAGGCTTCAAAACACCCTGCAACACCCGCGGCGCCTTGGATCACCGTGTCATAAGCGGGCCTGCCCGCATAAGGCCCGCCTGAGCCAAAACCCGTGATGGCGCAATGGATCAAGCGGGGTGCAATGGCGTGCAGGCTTGCGGCATCCACACCAAGCCGCGCTTGCGCATCCGGGCGGATATTGCTGACAAAAACATCCACGGTCGCGGCCAGGCGATGCAGCGCGGCAAGCCCCGCAGGTGCCTTCAAATCAAGGGCGATGGATTTCTTGCCACGATTGAAATTGAGGAATTTGCCATTCATGCCAGGCGAACGCCCCTTACCGGCAAGCTGGCGCAACAAATCGCCGCCAGGGCTTTCAAGCTTGATCACCTCTGCCCCGTGTTCCGCCAGAACACCGGTACAAACCGGCCCGACGACAACTGAGGAAAGATCAAGCACACGAAGTCCTGAAAGCGGGCCGGTCATGACGCTATCCTTGCTGAAATCCGTAAAGCCTGGCCGGGTTATCCACCAGAACCTTGTGCAGCACTGCCGAGCCCGCAAAGCTTGGCAAAAGATCCACCAAATCCGCCTCATCCGGTTCCCAGCGCACATTGGGGTGCGGCCAATCCGTGCCCCATAGCACACGGTCCGGCGCCGCTGCGATCAAGCGTTGCGCGAAGGGAATGGCATCCGTGAAAGGCGGGCCGGTTTCCGAAATGCGCTCCGCACCGGATACCTTCACCCACCAATTCGGCCGCTTCAGCAAATGGAGCAAAATGCGAAAGGGGGGCTGATCCAGCCCATCCCGCACCGGCACGCGCCCCATATGGTCCACCACCACGGGTAGCGAGAATTCACCGAAAAATTCGAGAAATTCCGGGATGTTTCCGGCATCCAGATGCAGCACCAAATGCCAGCCCATCGGCGCAATGCGCGCTGCCGTGCGGCGCACCAGGGCCAAATCCGGCACACCGCCCAGATGCTTCACAAAGCCAAACCGCACGCCCCGCACGCCGCCTTCATGCAGGCTCAGAAAATCCGCATCGGTGAAATGCTCATCAATCAGCGCAACGCCGCGCCAGCGCCCGCCGCTGCGTGCAATGCCATCCAGCATGGCGCGATTGTCTGATTTATAGACGGTGGTTTGCACAATCACTGCGCGGTCCACGCCAAGCCTCGCGTGCAGCGCCATCAGATCGTCGCAATTTCGCTCCGGCGGCGTATAGGGCGCGCCTTTGGCGACTGGGAAGCGATCAAAAGGTCCCCAAATATGCACATGCGTATCGCAGGCGCCACGCGGCAAATTAAAAGCGGGTTTGCGCATCATGTTCATCGCGCGGATCAGACCAGCGCCGCTGGCACAGCCACCGCACCCTGCATCAGGCGCCGCGCACTGCGATACACTACGGCACTTTCCGCGTGCCAGCCATCAGCAGTCTCCAGCATCTCAGCCCCCACAGAAAGAATGCCGGATGGATTGGCGACGCGCGTTTCATCCGCCCGTGCCGGAGGCCCCGCCAGGCGATGCGGAACGCTGCCAGGAATGCGGCTGGCGACCCCAAGGCACATGGCACCGGTCAGCGGCACGGCGCGATGGGCGCGTTCCATGGAAATCATGCGTACTGCAATGTCGTGGGTATCGGCGGTGAAGCCCGCACCATCAAGCGCATGATAAGCAGCAGGCGGCGCCACCACGGCGATTTTTGGCAAGGCGAGCCCCACCGCTTCCGGTGATGCCGCAAGCCCCATCATCACGCCCGCCTGGCGGCGCAGCGCATCCAATAGCGCCATGCGCGCGGGGTCCGCTTCAATCACATCGGGGCTTTCCGTACCGGTCAGGCCAAGCTCTCGCGCATCCAGAAACACGCAGGCATTGGCGGCATCAATCAGGCTTGCGGCATAGGCGCGCCCTCCATGATGCAGCAAATCAACGGGTTTGCCGCTTGGCAAAAGCCGCCCTGTCGCGCCGCCGCCAGGCGCCAGAAAATCAAGCCGAATACGCGCGCCGGAACCCGAAACGCCCGCCATGGTGAAATCACCAGCGGTGACCGCCTTGCCGCCACGCACCGGAAAGCGCGCATGGATGATGCGCTTTGTATTCACCTGATGGATGCGCACCAGCGCTTCCCCATCCGCAACGCGCACCAGCCCCTCATCCACCGCAAAGGGACCAACGGCGGAGGAAAGATTGCCGCAATTGCTGGACCAATCCACCACCGGTTTATCCACCGCCACTTGCGCGAAGAGATAATCCACATCTGCATCGGGATGCGTCGGCGGGCCAATGATCACAGCCTTCGAGAGTGAAGAAATGCCGCCCCCCATGCCATCCAATTGCCTGCCATAAGGATCAGGGCTGCCCAGCACGGCGAGGAAAATCGCATCCTGCGCGGCGCGATCCGCCGGCAGGTCGCGCTTGTGGAAAAACACGCCCTTGCTGGAACCGCCGCGCATGAAAATGGCCGGGATGAAGGCTTGATCCATGGGCTTCCTCCGAAACTGAACGCCCAGTCTTGCGCCCTCAGCCCGTCAAAGCAATCGCCGAAAGCTGATGCCCTATCGGCCCACCGCCGGCCAGCGTATTGCGCCGATGGCTGAAGAAGCGCGCCTCATCCGCCAGCGTATCATGCGCCAGAATTCTGACCGCGACATCAAGCGCCGCAAGCCGGGCCGCGCAATAGCCGGGCAGGTCAAATTGCCAGCGTCCAGCCCTTTTGCCATCGGCAAAAAACCGCGCATCGGCCGCATCGCGCGCCAGCACGGCATCGCGCAAATCCGCCGCTACCTCATAGGAAGGCTGGTGAATGCAGGGGCCAACAACAGCGACAATATCGCGCCGCGTGGCGCCGAGGCCTTCCATGGCGAAAACCGTTTCTTCCAAAACGCCCAGCACCGCGCCGCGCCAGCCGGCATGGGCGCCACCAATCACGCCCGCCTTACGATCCGCGAAAAGCACGGGCGCGCAATCGCCCGTGATGATGCCAAGGGCCAGGCCCGCGCGGCGTGTGACCACGCCATCGGCTTCGGGCCGCTGATCTTCCGGCCAAGCATCTTCCGCCACCACCACGCGCTTGCCATGCACCTGCGTCAGTCCACAAAGCGCGTGATGTTGTAGCCCAAGCACCGCCGCCGCACGGGTGCGATTCTCCCGTACCGCTGCGGCATCATCCTTGCCGGAGAGCGAGCAATTCAAGGAGGCAAAAGCCCCCGTTGAAACGCCGCCATTGCGCGTGAAAAACCCGTGCTTCAGGCCCGGGTGCTGCAAGGGATTGGCGGTCAGGAATTCAGCGCTCATGCGGTTTCGAATCCAGCGGGTATCGGCAGGCTTGAATCGCATAGCGCCAGCGCCTTGAATAGCCTTCCCATCGCCTCTGGCGCCGTCAGCCGATGTGCGGCGGCAAGCTGCGCCTGGGCGCGCGTGGGATCAAGCCGGGCGAGCATTGCAGCGCGTGTCATGAAGCCAAGGCGTTGCAGAAAAACGCCTTGCGGCAGCGGGCCATGCGCTACGGCACCGGCAGCGCGTGCGGCGGCAGCAAAGGCCGCGAAATCCACATGGGCGGTGATATCCACCTCTCCGGGGGTGCTGAGAGGATCAACGGGCTGGCCCGCGCGCATGGCTTGCAGGCTATCACCAAAAGCGCTCTCCGCCGGGCCATAATCAATCAATAGCGCTGCGCCGCCATGGCGCTTGAATCGCGCCCCAAGCCAGCCCGCAAAACGCAGCGCCACTTCATTGACTTCCTGCACCGCCCCGTCCGGTGCGTCTTCCGGCAGGGAGGCATC
Organism: Roseomonas sp.; assembly: GCA_020249825.1. Taxonomy (GTDB): domain Bacteria; phylum Pseudomonadota; class Alphaproteobacteria; order Acetobacterales; family Acetobacteraceae; genus Neoroseomonas. The sequence goes on along the minus strand of JADCEX010000149.1, from coordinate 1,139 downwards.
GCTTGGCACTGCAACGAATGCACCATCCAATACGAAGCGTTCATGCCAAACACTACCTCGACGAATGAATTGGCGAATGGGCAGCGCATCCAGAAATTCATTTGCCAAAAGGATCATCGGCGCTTCCGGCAGCGCTGCCACATCCTCATGCCAGGTGGCAGCGGCCGCACCCAGCTTTGCCGCCTGCGCTTCGCGCAAGCGCGGCGATGTTTCCACCAAATGCACCTGCAAGGCCGCACGAAACGCTGGCATCATTTCGGCAATGGCACGCAGCGCATCCGCCATCAGGCTGCCCCGCCCCGGCCCGCATTCCACCAGCAATACAGGATCAGGCCGCCCCATGGCCTGCCAGGTCACCGCTGCCCAAAGCCCGAGGCATTCTCCAAAAGCCTGAGATATTTCGGGCGAAGTGGCGAAATCCTGAAACGGATCACGCGCGGCGTAATAGGCCGCTGCGGCGCGCGCCATGAAATGGTCAAGTCGCTCCGCATCCTTGGGTGCATAAGCAATTTCAGGCGGCGCGCTGGTCATACCGTTTCCGACAGAGGGATACTGACCCCTTGTCGCAGATCAGGCGCGCCGCCGGCAAGGGCCGTGCTTCAATCCACCCGCGCGCCGGAAGCGCGGATGACTGGCGCAAGCTTGGCTTGCTGTGCCGCGCGAAAGGCGCTGATTTCCGCCATGCTGGTAAACCAGGCGGTTGCACCTTGCTCACGGAAGGATCGCACCAGATCAGGATGTTCCAAGGCCTGCTTGCTGAAATGCGACATACGATCTGCGATATCCTTGGGCAGGCCGGCGGGCGTGCAAAGGCAGGTCCATGAAATTACGTCAAACCCCGGCAGGAATTCCGCAATGGCGGGCAAGTCAGGCTCGATCGGGCTGCGCTTTTCGCTTGTCACTGCCAAGGCCCGCACCTTGCCCTGCCGCGCAAGCGCAAGCATGGAAGGCATATTGTCGAACATCATGTGAATGCGCCCGGCCATCAGATCAACAAGCCCAGGCGCCGCACCGCGATAGGGCACGTGTTCCATATTCACGCCCGCCAATTGCTTGAACATCTCACCCGAGAGATGGAGCGTAGTGCCCGACCCCGCAGACCCGAAGGAATACCTGCCCGGATTGGCCTTCAGCAGCGC
>JADCEX010000148.1 GCA_020249825.1 Roseomonas sp. | reverse complement strand
TGCGCTGTCGCTGGAACGGCGCAAGGCCTCGATCCGCGCGCTGACATCCTCACTCGCCGTTGCGGCCTGCAGCGCAAGCGTTTTAACCTCACTCGCCACCACCGCGAAGCCCTTGCCGGCTTCCCCTGACCTTGCGGCTTCAATGGTGGCGTTTAATGCAAGAAGATTTGTCTGATCGGCGATTTGACGCATGGAATCCATAACGCTTCGAATGGAATCCGTTGCAGTGCGAAGTTCTGTCACGCGTTCCGCGGTACCTTGGGCGATGTCGGTTGCTTGCGCAATGGTGGCATTCGCCTGTTGCACCTGGCTGGTCACTTCTGTCGCGGTCTGGGCGATCTCCTCAGCGGCGCTCGCAACGGCAACCAAGGTCTTCGCGGCCTCGTCGGTGGCTTTGGCAACCTGATCTGAATTCTGCTCCGTCCGTTTGGCGACATGGCTCATGGTTTCTGCGGTTGTGCGCATTGCCTTGGATGCGGCGACGAGCGATTCTAGAGAGGCACCAATCGTACCGGTGAAGCTCCGGGTAATCTCATCTGTTTCCGCCTGGCGCTGCTCACGGGCGGCCTGTTCGGTGGCGCGGTTCGCCTCCATTTCTATCTTGGCCAAGGATTGCTCACGAAAGAAATGGACGGAACGCGCCATGCTGCCGACCTCATCGCGGCGCGCCATGTCTGGAATCTGGATGGCCAAATCACCAGCTGCGAGCTTGGTCATGGACCCGCCCATGGCGGCAAAAAGCCGAAGGGTGCGGAGGAAGGATAGGCAAAGCGCCAAGACGCAAGCCGTAATGGAAAGCGCTGAGACACCAAGTACGCCAAGCAGAATTTCCCTTGCCCTATCCGCTTCCCGTGTCATGGTCTCACTCGCGCTGCGTGCCTCGGAAAGTGCAGCCTGGATGATGCCTTCGATCCGGCCCTCAAGCGGTAGCGCAATGTTCTGATATGTCGCGATACCGCGGTTGCGGTTGGCGCTGCCCAATTCCTCGGTTACTTGCACCATGGATTTGGCGTAGTCCGCCAGCATGGGGGCAATGGCACTGCGCAGTTCTTCCGTGAATTGGCCATCCGAGGTCAACCGTGCCTCAAGCCCTGTGCGCTTGGCCTGCATCAATTCTTCCTGGGACCGGCGGCGCGTTACGGCATAAGCCAGGGAGATGGCACGAAATTCCTTCACTTCCTGAAGCAGGGCACTTAAGGTCTGTTCGCGTGATTGTGCTGTGGTCGCGGCTTGCATGCGACGATCGCTCTCAAACGTCATGGCGATGACCGCAGCGGCAGAAAGCAGCAGTACAAGGGCCGCAACAAATCCGAGTAGACGGGTACGATGGGCAAGCGACATGGGGGGATCCGCGCCTTCTGGATGATGGTTCGGGTGTCAGCGATTGCTCATGATGACGGTCGCGCCACCGAATTGGCCTATGCGCTGCTGCAGGCCATTGCGCTGATGGCACACCATGCAGGGCTCGGTGATCGTCATGGGCCAGAAGCCGAAACTATTCCCGCCGATGCTGCGGGTTTCCGCCTGCATATGGCCGCGTTCGAGCCATTCATTGATTTGTTTGAGGATTTCGGCGTTTTCAATAACGCGCTCAGGCGCTGAATCTCTATTGATCAATTCTTGCCGGCGATTGGTCACAACGGCGCGGTAACGGTCGCCCATCAGATCATTGAAGCGCGTGAAAAGCTGAGCGCGGAAGAAGGCCGGCACAAAGGCATCCTGGCCGCCCTTCAGGATATCGGCGCGAAACTGTTCCATTACCTGTCCCAAAGCACGGTCCATGGCGTCATGCACGCGACGCAATTCCGCATCTTCAACGCCTGCCATATCCTTATTCGCCATGCGGGCATAAGCGGCGCGATAGGCGCCCTTTAGCCTGTTCAGGTCAATGTCTTCTGGGCGCGCTGCCCCAGCATTGATCTTTTCTTGCAAGCCCGCGATCACCGCCGTCGCAGCCGAGGCAGTAAGGTTAATTTCGCGAAGCGTATTTGGTGCGTCATTGGCGGTCGCGACCGACACGCCAAAGATCAGGCTGAAGGCCAAGGCCTTTAATGCGTGGGACATCTCGTTTTCTCATTTATTTGAGGTTGTACGTTCGGTCCGCAGAATGTGGAGAGAATGGCAGCTTGAAATTAAAAAATCGTTTTCGGCAGGCCATGATTGGCAGGCTATTATCACCCCAACCTAATGATGATGAGCTCGGTTAATCTTTGTGAATGTCTTGGGCTTTATGCAAACCATCACGCGGTGCCTCGCGCCTCAGAAGATAAACATACATGGTTGGGCGTATGCCGTTCGGACGAAGATGAACGTGGAGTTTACTAGTCAATACGGACGGTAGTCGTGATCTGCGCCGGTCCGGCAGCAGCGCTCCGCAATTCCAGCCCATGCCCAGTGAGCGCTGTATAGTCATCAAGGGCGCCGGGCAGGTTGCGCAACGCCGCAATCACCTCGGGCCGCGCTTCCAGCATAAGGCGTTCCGCAGGGCGTGCCGCCGCATCACGCGCGGCTTGGCGCAAAGCGGCCAAGCCTTCCGCAAGCGGCGTGTGCAGGATTTCCCCCAGGGGCGGGTGGATGCGATCACGCACCATCTCGATCAAGCCAAGCCCGGTCAGCCCGACCAGGCGCACAAGCTTATCCGGCGCCAGCGCCGCGCGCAGCGGTTCCAGCAATGCCTGCCGACGCTTGGCGGAAAGCCCTGCGACATCAAGCAAAATGGCGCCCGAAAGATTGCGCAGCCTGATCTGCCGCGCAATTTCCGGCAAAGCGGCTTCATTGAAGCGCGCCAGGCCATCGCCAGCGCCGCCGCTATCCACATCAAGCGCGGTCAGCGCGCGCGTGGTTTGAATATGCAGCACGCCGCCGCCCGGCAAAGCCACTGCGCTTTCGGAAAGTGAGGCGAATTCACCCTCCATCGACTCATCGAATACCGCGCCATGCTGCGCCTGCACGCGATCCCCGAGCGACGCACGCAACCGCGCCACCAGCGCCGCGCCGGAGAAGCGTATCACCGCCTGCGGATAACGCGCGGCTAGGCGTTCGGCGGCACATGGCCCGCGCGCCACCAGCCGCGGTGCGCCTTGCGGTGCGGCGGCAACCAGCGCGGCTTCGGCATCCGTCAGCAACGCGGAAAGCCTTGGCCCCTTGCCCCCCTGCGCGGCGCGCGTCACGCGCAAGCCCAGGATTTGCCCTTCCTGCACCGCCTGTTTGATCGACTGACGCGGAGCGCTGGCTGCGCTTTCCGGCAGGAAGCCGGTTTCATTGCCCGCCAGCGCCACAAAGGCGCCCGACATGGCGGCCGAGATCGCCACCACCCGCCCGCGCTGCAAATCACCAACGCCATCCGGCCGCGCCGGGCGTTCCACCCAGGCTTCCGTCAGCCGCCCACCCAGGAGCAGCGCGGTCCGCACCTCGCCCGGGGAGGCTTCCGTCAGGATCAGGGCTTCAGCCACCCGATCCCTCGCAGCATTTGCGCGGTTTCAAACAAAGGCAGGCCGACCACATTGGAATGGCTGCCGGAAATGAAGCGCGTGAAAGCCTCCGCCCGGCCCTGAATGCCATAGGCGCCGGCCTTGCCCTGCCATTCGCCGGAAGCGATG
>JADCEX010000147.1 GCA_020249825.1 Roseomonas sp. | reverse complement strand
TCGCCAAAAGCGAGGGACGGCAATTGCAAGCGCTGGTTGATGAGGCGCTTTCCGATCTGATTGACAAGCGCCAGCGCGCCCGCCCGCGCGCGCATGTCATGGCGGCCTATGAGGCGACCCATGAGAAATATGCCGAGCTCTATGCAAAGCTCGCTGAATGACGGATTACCTGACCATCATTGAGGCCTTGGCAATCCATCACGACCAGAACAAGCGCTATGGCGGCGCAGATGGCGTGCGTGATTTTGGGCTGCTTGAGGCCGCGCTTTATCGCGCACAGACAGGCTATTACGAGGATGTGATCGAGGAAGCTGCGGCTCTGTGGGAGAGCCTTGCTATGAACCATCCCTTTGTTGACGGCAATAAGCGTGTTGCCGTGGCGGGCATGATCACCTTTCTCGCGATCAATGGCTACGCGATCAGGCCGGCTTCCATGACGCTTTACCGCTTCATCATCGAAAACCTGGAAGGCAGGTCATTCAGCCATGACCGCCTTGCGGCATGGTTGCGTGCAAATACGGTGGGTGTTGATAATCAGAAGGAAGAATAAGGGGTGGTGATGTCCGTTACCCTGGCGGGATTTCCGCCAGGGTGCGGAATACGGGCTTTCCCGCCTGCCTGAAACGCGCGACTTCATGATCCGCGCCCTGGCTTGGGCCACCCAGCCGCAGCACGGCATCGCAGCGTTCAGCCAAGGCGAGTGAGACGGGCATCATCACTTCGTCAAACACATCGCCATCGGCCGCGGCGATGATCGGCAGCGCCATATTCACGCCAATCACTGGCACATGACCAAGCCTGAGGATGGCGAGCGCGGCCTGGTTCATTTCAGCAAGGCGCGCGGCGCGGAGCGCAGCATCGGCGCCGCCGCTGGTATAGGGGGCTGCGATCATGATCCACATGGGTCAGCCGAAGGTGTTCAGCAGATCATCGACCTGCGCAGGTGTCAGGCTGCGCGCGCCAGCGCCACGCAGCAGCAGCGCAAGGCGCGCGGCTTCTTCCAATTCCTCTGCCGCATGCACGGCATCTTCCAAAGTCCGGCCAGAAACGACTGGGCCGTGATTGGCCAACAGCACGGCCTTCGCGCCCTTCGCAGCTTCGTGGATGTCATGTTCCATCGCGCCGTCACCGGGGCGATAATAGCGGATCACCGGCAAAAGCCGCCCGACACGCATCACGAAATAGGGCGTGAGCGGCGGGATGGGCGCGACTTCCCCCGGTTCGGCCAGGCAGGCAATGGCGGTGGCGTGGGTGGAATGTAAATGCACCACCGCCCCCGCATCAGGCCGCGCCATCAGCACCGCGCGATGCATGAAGACTTCCTTGGACGGCTTATCACCCGATACATGCGAAAAATCCGGCGCGAGTTTTGATATCCGCGCGGGATCAAGCCGGCCAAGGCAGGAATTGGTCGGCGTCATCAGAAACCCATCCGGCAGGCGCACGCTGATATTGCCCGCTGTGCCGACCGAATAGCCGCGCGCGAAAAGCGAGGCGCCGAGCGCGGCAAGTTGCGCGCGCAGCGCAGCCTCATCCACGGTCGAAAGCCTTCAGGAAGAAATCACGCGCACCGAAATTGCCGGATTTGAGCGCCAGATGCAGCCCGCGCGGTTCGGCAAAAGTCCAAGGAACACCTGGATCGATTTCGGGACCGATGCGGAGCGCCGTGACACCAAGGCGCTGCACCACGGCGCCCGAAGTCTCTCCGCCGGCCACCACCAAGCGGCCAACGCCTTGCGCGACCAGCCCTTCGGCTATCGCGGCCATGGCGGTTTCAATCAGCGCGCCGGCAGCATCGCGCCCAAGCTTTGCCTGGAGTGCAGCAACCTTTTCCGGCGGCGCGCTGGCGGCAATCACCACCGGGCGATCAGCGGCCAGTTTGCCCGCGACCCATTCGAGTGCTTGCGCGCTGAGTGCCGCCGCATCCGGTGTTGCCAGCGCATCCAATTCCAACACCGGCACATGATCCCGCGCGAGGCCGATTTGCCCGAGTGTCGCGCGCGAACAAGACCCCGCCACCACCGCTGCCATCCCCCGCATTGGGGGCAGGCTTGCAGCATTGCCGCGCGCCGGCAGCAGGCCAGCGCGACGGAAATTCTCCGGCAGCCCCATCGCCACGCCGGAACCGCCGGTGATCAGCGCATGCTTCGCTGCCGCTTCACCAATCGCGAGCAAATGTTGATCCGTGACCGCATCCACAATCGCGTAGCGCCTTCCCTGTTCGGCTAAGCGCATCATGGCTTGCCGCGTGGCAGCCGCGCCTTGTTCCACAATGTTGAAAGGCACCAGCCCCACCGCGCCATCTGTCTGCCGGCCCAAGACGCGCACCAAATTCGCATCCGTCATCGGCGTCAGTGGGTGGTTTTCCATGCCGCTTTCATTCAGCAGCGCATTGCCGACAAAAAGATGCCCGAGATAGATCGTGCGCCCATTGGTCGGAAATGCCGGGCAGGCGAGCGCAAAGCCCGATCCCAACCGCTTCAGCAGCGCATCCGCCACGGGGCCAATATTGCCTTGAACCGTGCTGTCAAAAGTTGAGCAATATTTCCAGAAAATCTGCTTGGCGCCGGCAGCGAGCAAAGCATCACAAGCGGCGAGTGATTGCGCCACCGCTTCCGCAACCGGCGCGGTGCGTGATTTCAACGCAATGATCACGGCATCGGCTTCCGGCAAGGGGCCAGTTGGCACGCCAATCACCTGCACGGCGCTCATGCCGCCTTTGACCAACGTATTCGCGAGGTCCGTCGCCCCCGTGAAATCATCCGCGATGCAGCCAAGCAAAAGGGGCATAATCGTCTACCTTGCAGGAGGAAGGGCGAGGAAATCCTGATGACCGATGCGCACGGCAAGCTGCCCGGCATCCGCCTGATCACGCCGTGTTTCAAGCCAATCAAGAATGGCTTCCGCACAGCGCCTTTCCCAGTCGATGGCGGCCATGCCATGGCCATCGGCAATGGCGCGGGTAAAGCCGCGGGCGCGGCGATCCACCACCCAATCACTCGGCGCGCGATGAATGCTGTAGCCATGCGCGGCGAAGGCTTCTGCCATCACGGCGGGCGCTTGCGGTCCAAGGGAAGCGCCACCAAAGCCCTTGTCGCGCGCCTGGTCTCGGCGAAAGCCGCGCGCGACCAGCGCATCGGCGGAATGGGGCGGGGTGAAGCGTTCGCGCCCTGTCACATTCAAGGCAGCGTAGAAGGGCAGGCGCCGTGCGGCGCAGGCAGCGGCCATGGCTTCCACCCAACCGCGTGAGACCAGATCACACAACGCCGTGCTGACCACGGCATCCACGCGTTCCAAGGGCAGATTGGCTGGCGCTGCAGCAAGATCGGCGAGGATCGCTTCAATGCGCCAGGCGCCATGTGGCGCATGGACCAGCATTGCACTACGCCCTGGTTGCGTCATGGGCCAATCCACTGCCTCGGCCCGTTCAGCGATGGTATCAAAAGCCCGGGCCAGCAATTCCGGATCGCTATCCACCAGTGTCCAGCTTTGCGCGCGGCCAATGAAATGGCCAAGCCAGCGGAGCAAGCTTCCGGTGCCCGCGCCAAGATCAAGCAGGCGCGGCCGCACGGGCAGGGATGCTGCGAGCATCGCGGCCAATTCAGGATTGCGTGCCGCAGCGTCGTAAGGCTCACGCAGATCGAGCCAATCACCATCAAAGCTTTCAGCCATGATCAAGAGCTTTCAGGAAAGCGGCGGCGCGGTCCGGCCAGCGCGGCAAGGCCTGGCCCGCGTGCCAGGAGGCTTCGGCCATCGCCGCACGCAAGCCAGTGTCAAAAATCGGCCGGCGCATGGCGCGGGATAGCGCGTTATGGTCATCCACCGCCGCAACCACGGCGGCATCTTCCGGCACAATTTCCGCAATCGCACCGCCGGCGGTGATCGCGATGGGCAGGCCGCGCGCCATCGCTTCCGCCGCCGCCATGCCATAGCCTTCATAACGCGTGGCGAGGGCGAAAAGATCAGCGCGCGCATATTCCGCTTCCAAAGCGGCATCGGGCAGCGCCCCCAAGAAGCGCACGCGTTGCGCAATGCCAAGCTCGGCGGCCAGCGCGCGCAGCCCATCGGCATGCACAGGATCACGCGTGGCATCGCCGGCGATGGCGAGCGACCATTCAAGATCAGTCAGGCGCGCGAATGCGCGCAGCAGCACATCATGCCCCTTGCGTGGCACGAGCATGCCGACACTCAGAATGGCACAACCCGGACCGGCGGAACCCACTGCGCGCGGCGCGGCATCAGTGCCTGGTTCAATTACGCTGATGCGCGCGGGGTCCACGCCGAAACCTTCCGGCAAATCCCGCGCGGTGGGGGTGGAGGTGGTGATGATGCGCGCGCAGGCGCTGAACAAGATGCGTTCGGCGGCCTTCAAGGCTTCGCGCTGACCTTCCGGGGCACCGGGTTCAAGCGCGGTTGGGTGATGGATCAGCGCCGTTGCGCCGCGGCGGGTCAATTCATCGGCGAAGGGGAAAAAGGCGGGCAGACCCAGCCCATCAATCACAATCCGCGCGCCGGCGGGAATGGCGGCGAGTGCGGCGCGCGCCGCTTCGGTGGTCGCCTCGTCGGGGAAGGGATGGCGCCCGGCCAATTCCACCACGCGCACATCCTGCCCTAGCGCGCGCAGCCCTTCGACCATGCGGCGATCATAGATATAGCCGCCGGAAATCGCGCTGAAGGGTGCGGGGACGATAAGGTGGATGCCGCCGGTCATGGGGTGTTGCGTGAACCTTGCTGATGCGCCCAAGGGTCTATCACCGCAAGGCCGAAACCGGCAAAATCGGCGGTGTTGCGCGTGGCGATGGCGGCTTGGCGGGCGCGGGCAATGGCAGCGATTTGGCCATCGGCGAGGCTGATCGGGCGGCCCGCGGCGCGGCGATCCAGAAACCCTAACACAAAAGCTTGGGCGGCGGCGCTATCAAAAGGCAGGACGCGGCCCGCGAAATCCTCAGTGATCATGGCATCTATCGCGGCCATCAATTGGGCACGCCGCTTGCCGGCGGGCAGCATGGCGGCACCGCGGCGCAATTCCGCCTCCCCAATCGCGCTCAGATACAAATCATGCGCTTCCTGCGCGGCAAACCAAGCCAGCACGGCTTCGGATGGTGCGGGGCGCATGAGTTCTGAAACCACATTGGTATCCAGCAGGATCATGCGCGCTTCAGCCGAGGCGCGGTGGTGGCGGCATTGCCTCTCGCGGCGGCAGGTCCAGTTCAACGCCGCCAAGTGCGGCGAAGCGGCGATGGATCGCCTCGCCCAGGTTATGTGCGGGGGCGGGGCGGCTCATGGCATGGCGGAGGATATCGCGCGCTTCTTCTTCCATGGACCGGCCATGTTCGGCGGCGCGGATGCGCAGGCTCCGCTTCAGCGCCTCATCAAGATTGCGGATGGTGATGCTGGCCATGGTCGCGCCCTTTCTTGTGCAATCATTGTAATCATTGATTGCACTGCAAGCAAGGCTCAGGCGGCGATCAACTCAGGCCGGCGGCGCCTCACCCGGTGCGGCTTCATAGGCGGCCCAGGCGATATGGCTTTCGCGCAGCAGCACCTTAAGCCCCGTCACGGCCTGGCCGCCCGCGCCCAAGCGGCCTTCCGCCAAGGCAGTGGACAGGCAGCGATGGATATGCAGGCAGAGATATTCGGTCGTGGTGTTCTGTCCGGCAAAGACCGGTTCCGCATCCAGGTTGCGATAATCGAAGCCATCCAGAATGTGGCGGAGTTCCACCTTCGCCGCGGCGATATCCACCAGCAGATTGAGCGGATCGAGTTTCGGCGCGCGGAACTCTGCCTCCACAATGAAGGTCGCGCCATGCAGGCGCTGCGCGGGGCCGAATTCCGCGCCGCGGAAGGAATGGGCGATCATGACGTGATCAACAACGGTCAGGCTGAACATGGGAGGGGGTGTTCCTGTGCGGTTCGGCGCTTCATGCACCATAGGTCACCAGCGGGCAAAGCGGCGCGGGTGTGCCGGGGGCGGGGTTGAGCAAGCCGGGCAGGGCCTGGGGCAAATCATCGAAGGAAGTGGCAGGGCCGATCAGCGCTTCCAGGGCAGGGTCCGCCAGCAGGCCAAGCGCCAACGCCATGCGCTCACCAAAGCTGCGCCGGGCGCGCATGGCGGGCGCGACGGCGCCGACCTGGCTCGAGATCAGGCGCAGGCGGCGGGAATGGAAGGCCTCGCCCAAAGGCAAGGCCACTTCCTGCGCGCCGAACCAGGAGGCTTCGATGATCCGCCCCTCAAACGCCGCGCATTGCAAGGCTTGGCGCAGCCCGGCGGGATTGGCGCTGGCGTGGATGATCAGTTCTTGCTCCGCCGGTGCGGCTTCCGGGGCGGCGAAAGCGACGCCGAATTGTTCCGCAATGGCGCGGCGTGATGCATCGGGGTCAATGATCGTCACCGCCATGGCCGGAATGCGCGCGAGCAGATATGCAACCAGCAACCCCACCACGCCGGCGCCAATCACCAGCGCGCGTTCGCCGGGCAAGGGCTGCGCGTCCCAAAGGATATTGAGCGCGGTTTCCATATTGGCGCCGAGAACAGCGCGGGCGTCCGGCACCGCATCCGGGACGGGCACGCACATGGCGGCGGGGGCGAGGAAAACATCCTGATGCGGGTGGAGGCAAAACACGCGCTTGCCCTGCAATTCTGCCGGGCCTTCGATCACGCGCGCTACGGCTGAATAGCCATACTTCACCGGGAAGGGGAAATCGCCCGCCTGCGAGGGGCAGCGCATCACGCCATGCTGATTTTCCGGCACCTTGCCCGCCAGCACCAGCCGTTCCGTGCCGCGCGAAATGCCGGAGGCCAGCATGCGCGCCAGCACCTGATCCGGCGCGCGGGCGGGCAGGGTCTCAGTGCGGAGTTCCGCCTGACCGGGGGCGATGGTCCACAGGGCGCGCGCAATGGTCATGGATTGCCCCCGGGCTTCGCGCGATCCAGCGCGGCGTCAATCAATATATCCGGCGTAATATCATGCACGCGCCAGGTAAAGCGCAGCCCATCGGCGATGCGCGCCACTTCCGGCAAGGTGAAGGCGGGAATGCCCGAACCCAGCAGCACGGGGGCCACGGTGACATGCAGCCGATCCAGGCAGCCCGCTGCCAGAAAGCGCGAAACCGTGAGCCCGCCGCCCTCGACAAAAATGCGCGACGCTCCGCGTGCTTTCAGCGCAGCCAGTAAAGGCGGGATGGCGAGGCCCCCGCCAGCCACACGCGGCAGGCGCAGCACTTCGGCCTGGCCATGGTGGTTATCGCCTTTGGCATCGGCGGCGCAGACCAGCAGTGTGGGCGGCCCGCTTTGGAAAATGCCGTAATCGGCGGAGAGCTTGCGATCCGTATCCAGCACCACACGCAGCGGATCGGGCCCCGGCACTTCGCGGGTGGTGAGCCGCGGATTGTCATGCCGCACCGTTCCCGCCCCCACCACCACGGCGTGGCACAAGGCGCGCAGCCGATGCGTGTGCAGAATATCGCCCGGCCCGCCGATCCATTGGCTTGAACCGCCCGCGGTGGCGATGCGGCCATCAAGCGTTTGCGCGAGGCGCCCAATCACCCGGCAGCCGTCAGCAGCGGCGGGCGGCGCCAACACCGGGCCGAATAGCGCGGCAAGCGGGCCATCGGGCAGCGCCGCGTCGGCGCCATCACGGAGCGCGAGCAGGGCTGACCATTCCGATGCTGGGGCGGCGGGTTCCATCGGCGCCTAAATGCCTGAGTGGCGCGTGGGGCGCCAGAGCATTTGCGGCTGGCTTTGAATTGACCGCTAGGGAAAGCTTAGCCGCACCCCCAGCAAAAGACCAAGCGCTTCGCATTGACTAAAAAAGCGATGAGCCGACCGTCAAAGTCAAAGCGGCCTGTTTCGTGGAGGAAAAATTTCTTGGCCGATCCTGCGGCGCCTGTTACTGAGGTTGAGATCACGAGTTCTGAATGAAGCTTGAGGGTCTCAATCCATGCGTAGATGGCTTATGGCAAAGAGAAACTGGAAGGGCGTTTTGACTGGTATTGCAGCAGGCGGATCATTTGGGTTCGTCAGTGGTTTCTTTAAGGGTGAACATCTTCTCATGCGAGCATTGCTCAGTGCTTACATCGCGGCAGTGCTCGCCAGTTTCTTCGCGTATTTCATGAAAATGCCAAAGAGTTCGGAATAGTTTTTTACCGGCAAAACATTAGTCGCCCTTAAAGCACTTCCGCCCAAAAACAACATCTTGCCCCTCAAGGCGCCGCGAGATTGATCGCAAAAAACGGCAGCAGCGCCTGCATGATCAAGCCCGCCAGCACCGGCAGGAAGAAGGAAGACGCCAAGCGCATTGCCACAAAGCGCCAGCCCAGCACTGGGTATTCCCATGTCAGGATGCGGTGCAGCGCATAGACCGACCAGGCGGTCAGCAATGCCGTCATTTGTGCGACCCCCGCGCCCGCCTTGCTGAAGGTGATCACCAAGGGAAAAGTCACGAAAGGCCCGCCGGGCATGATCCCGCCCGCCAGCGCCGCTATCATGATGCCATTCAGGCCTGAATCATCGCCAAGCCAAGCGGTCGCGATATCGGCCGGCACCAGTTCCGACAAGAAAGCTGCCATGGGCAGCGCCACGCAGAACATGGGCAGGATGCGCCAAAAGCCGCGATTGGTCTCGGCCACCGCGCGCTTGGCCTGCGGGATGCCTCGGCGCAGGCATAGCGCCATCACGGCCAGCGCAATCACCCATAGAATGATTTGCGGCCCGTTCATTTCGGCGGCTCCCACGCAATCGGCACGCGCCGCGCGATCCAGCCCGCGATCATCGGCATGGGGAAGGTGATCAGCGTGCGGAGCAGCGCGAAATCAAGGCCGAGCAGCGGCGCTTCATAGACCAAAAGCTTCTGAAAGCCATTCAGCGACCAGGCGAGGATAAAGGCCACCAGCGCGCCCCGATCCGCCCCGGCACCCGCCAGCACCAGCACCAGCGGAAAGGCGGCCATGGGACCGCCCGGTGAAAGCGTGCCGACCAGCGTTGCGATAAACAGGCCAAAAATCCCGCTTTCCGCCCCCATCAAACGCGCCAGCGCATCCGGGGAGAGTAATTGCCGAAGCGCGGCGGCCAGCAGCAACCCTGCCACCAGCGATGGCACGATGAAGAGGAACAATTCCCAGGCATGCCAAAGCGCTGTCATGAAGGCCTCGGCGCCTCGTAGCTGCCAGGTCGCAAACCCGGCAATGAGGGCAATCAGGGAAATGACCACGAGGGAAGCGTGGCGGCGGAGCGCATGCAACACCTGAGCAAACTGCAAGACCAAGCGGCATGGCGCAAGAGAGGGCGGGGGAAGGGCGGGCCTTCCCCCTTGGCCCAGGCGGTACGAACGGCCCTTCTGCCCGCTCCGGCTCTTGCCATGCGAAGCAGTGTGATGTTCGATTTTCCTACCGAGAGGTGATGGCGACAGCCATGTCAGTGCTCCGAATAGGCTATCGCATGTAATCTCCGCCACTCGGCGGCGCATTTTGGCAATGTGCGACATGTATTCGAGACCCGCGACCATGAAGCTCCGAAGAACCTCATCGCCCAGCGGAACCGTCTATTGGCCGGCGGATCATCCGCCGATCGGCGGCGTGGTTTGCTTGCATGGCAGCGAAGGCGCGCTGGCGGGATGGAATGATGTGACTTGCGCAATGCTTGCTGCGAATGGCTTCGCCGCCTTGGCGCACCGATACAATGGCGTCGGCGACTATCCCGAGCACCGGAACATTGATGACGTTCCGCTTGAAGGCACGGTCGGCGCCTTGGAATGGCTGCGCGACGCCACGGCGGAATGGGCGTGCAAAATCGGTTTGTTCGGCGCTTCCCGAGGGGCTGAAAAGGCGCTGCTGCTGGCGCAGCTTCTTGCGGAAGATGGCCATCCCGCCCTACCGGCGGCCGTCGCCGTCCATTCCCCGCCTGATGCAATCTGGCCTGCCTATATATTTTCAGATTTTCATACAGGGAAAGCCTGGGCGGGCGATTGGGCGCGCCCCGCTTGGTCGTGGAAGGGCGCGCATGAACGCACAAGGCCGGGCCTGCCCCTCGCCGCGGAACATTATCCAGGCCCGATCTTCCTGACCCAAGGGGAAGCGGATCAGGTCTGGAGCGCCGAAATGGCGCATCGCCTGGTCGCAAGGCTGACCGCCGCTGGTCGGGCGCCGGAGGCGCATTTCTTCGACGGCGAAGACCATGTCCTGCGTAGCCCTGCAAACGACAAGGCCTTTGCGATGCGGCTGGCTTTCTTGATCCGGACCTTATCCGCATCCGGAAGCCGCTAAGCCTCTATCGGGCGGAGCAACTCAGCAATTAAAAAACGTACAACACAGCGCCAAGCTGCAAGAGAGGGCGGGGGAAGGGCTGGCCTTCCCCCGAACTCACCGGGTTGGCGCGATAAAATGGGGATCCGATCGCGCTCAACAGGAACAAAATAGGAACTAACATCGGGCGCCCAGGATTGCAAGCCCTCTGTATGGTCGCATTTTCCGAGCCTCCGGGTGTTCCACCCGGCTTGAAAATGCTCCTGTTTTTGGGTCGCATTTTCCGAGCCGCCGGGTGTGCCACCCAGCTTGAAAATGCTCCTGTTTTTGGGTCGCATTTTCCGAGCCTC
>JADCEX010000146.1 GCA_020249825.1 Roseomonas sp. | reverse complement strand
GTCCGTCGGCACCATCTTGCGCCCGGTTTCCACCGCCACTTGCGGCGCATTGCCATGCAAATGCGCAACCAGCACGGCGCGGATCACTTCATAATACTTTGCCTCTTCCTCGATCACGGCCTTGAGGCGCGCCGCGAAGGGGCCAACCAGACCATAGGCCAACAAGACGCCAAGGAAGGTACCCACCAGCGCGCTGCCGATCATTTTGCCGAGCACCGCCGGCGGTTGGTCAATGGATGCCATGGTCTTGATCACGCCCATCACGGCGGCGACGATCCCAAGCGCGGGCAGCGCATCAGCCACCTGTTGCAGCGCATGGGCGCTGTGCAATTCCTCTTCCTTCATCTTTTTCAATTCGCGCGCCATCACATCTTCGATCTGATGCGGGTCATCGGCATTCATGCCGACCATGCGAAGGTAATCGCAAATGATCGCGACCGTGTGCCGATCCTTCAGGATAGTCGGGAATTTCTGAAAGGCGGCGCTTTCCTCGGGCTTTTCGATATGGGGTTCAATCGCCATCGGCCCCTTGGTCTGCGCCAAGCGCACCAACCAGAATAGCAGGCTCAGCAATTCCATATAGTCCTTGCGCTTGTACTTGCCGCCCTTCAGGATTTTCCCGATACCGCCGAAGATATGTTTGACCTCCGAAAGACTATTGGCCATCAGCAATGCGCCAAAGGCAGCGCCACCGATGATGGCGAATTCGAAGGGCAGCGCCAGCAGGATGATGTCCATCTTGCCGCCAGCGAGCATGTAGCCTCCGAAGACGCAGACAAGGACAAAAATGAAACCAGCGATCGAAATCATGGGCGTGGCGTCTCCGGCGCCTGGCGGATCAACGTGATGGAAACACGGCGATTGGCAGCGGCGGTTGGTTGTTCCGGTATCAACAGGTCACGTTCCGCATGGCCTGTCAGATTTCTGATGCGATTATCCGTGACACCCGCGTCAATCAGCAGGCGGCGCGTGACATTGGCGCGTTCGGTGGAAAGGTCCCAATTGCTGCGTTCTCCACCACCACGGAAGGGGGTGGCATCCGTATGGCCCGCGATGCTGATTGGGTTGGGCAGCCGCTGGATCACCTGCGCCACGCGCAACAGCAGGGCGCGCGCGCGATCATTGGGCGCCGAGCCACCCAGGGCGAACATGGGCTGCCGTTCCGCATCCACCAATTGAATGCGCATCCCTTCCGGTGTTTGTTCAATCAGCAATTGGCGGCCTAGGTCGGCAAGGGCCGGGTCGGTACGCACCGCTTCGCGGAGTTGTTCGGCGGCGGCCTCAAAGGCCTCGCGTTCGCGTCGGGCGAGTTCCTGGCGCAACTCCAATTCGCCGACATTTTCCGGTCGCTGTTCCGGTGAAGGCTCGGCCGCGGGGCCGCCGCGCGGCTGTTCGGGGCCTGCCAAAGCGCCGGGCGGGGTGCGGATCACAAGGCGCGCATTCTCCGCATCTTCCTGGCCCCTTGGGCCTTCGCGCCGGGGCACAGGCTCGGCCGGCGTGCGGCTATCATCTTCTTCGATGTCCATCACCACCGGGCGCTTGCCGGGCTGCACTTCGATGGTGCCGGTGGTGGACATAAGTGGCGCATCATCATTTGGTGTCTGCCCGCCAAAGGGTCGGCCAGAGCCCGACTGGGAACTTGAAAGCACATTGGTCGGGTTGAAGTAATCGGCGATGCCGCGGCGCTGTTCTTCGGTGGTTGCATTGATCAGCCACATCAGCAGGAAGAAGGCCATCATCGCCGTCACGAAATCGGCATAGGCAACCTTCCAGGCGCCGCCGTGATGGGCATGCGCTCCGCCTTCCTCCTTTTTGACGATGATCAGATCACCGCCGCTTTGCGAGCCTCTTCCCTTGCGCGCCATGACAGACTGTATAGCCCCTAAAGCCTAATTTCCGCTAACATAGCACGGCCTTACTGCCGAAAGGCCAGAGCGACGGAAGGGATGCGGCGTGGTTTTGAGACTTGATCAATGAATACTCCCATTTACGCCGCCCAAGACACGGCTCAGGGTGAACCGTACCTCATCAAGCGGCCCGAACGGCAGACCATCCCCCTGGTCTTCGCGTCCCCACATTCGGGTCAGCAATATCCGGACCAACTGCTTCTGGACACCCGAATGGATTCGCTCGCGCTGCGCCGGAGTGAGGATTCCTTCGTGGATGACCTATTCGCCGCTGCCCCCGCCCATGGTGCGCCCCTGATCGCGGCTTCCTTCCCGCGCGTCTGGTGCGATGTGAACCGCGAAGCCTGGGAATTGGACCCGGCCATGTTCACCGATCCCCTGCCGCCCTGGGTCAATAGTGCAAGCCCCAGGGTGGGTGCGGGGCTTGGCACGCTGGCGCGGATTGTCACTGGCGGGGAGCAAATCTACCGCCGCAAACTCAGCTTTGCCGAGGCCGAGGCGCGCATCCGCGCCTGTTGGGAGCCCTATCACGCCGCGCTGGCTGGGCTGATCGCCGAAACCAGGGCCAAGTTTGGCTATTGCCTGCTGATTGACTGCCATTCCATGCCCGCCCATCCGGCGCATTTGGCCAACCCCCCGCATTTTGTGTTGGGCGACGCGCATGGCACAGCCTGTACGCCGCGCGCCACCCGCCTGATGGAGGAAGCCCTGATCGGCCTTGGCTATAAGGTCAGGCGCAATGACCCCTATGCGGGGGGGTTCGTCACGCGCCATTACGGGCGGCCACGGGAAGCGACCCATGCGCTGCAGGTTGAAGTGGCGCGGAACCTTTACATGGACGAAACCCGGATTGAACGCCTGCCGGGTTTTGGCCCGCTCCGGCGCGACATGACCAGCCTGATTGAAAGCCTGACACGCGTGGATTGGGACTTCCTGGCTTCAGTCTAGAAAGCCAGGCAAAAAAGGGGCGGTGCCCGAAAGCACCGCCAAGTTTAGGGAGGAAACGTCCAAGAATGTGCAGCGGAAACCGCCGCACGCTCGCTATATATGTATCCGCTTTTCGCATTGCAAGATATTTTTTTGCAGCGCAGCAAAGCGGGTTTTTGCAATATCAACCAAGGGTTTCTTGCGTCGCTGCTGGCTGGCAGAGGTAAATCTGGCACGCGGCTTGCCAAGGACGGGGCATGCTGGTTGTCTATTCCTTCCTTCCGAGCCTTTCGCGCGATCTGGCGCTGCTTGGCGCTGCGCTGCTTGGTTTGGCGCTTTGGCCAATGACGGCAGCGGCGCAATTGATGCCCGCCAGGGGCTTCAGCGAAGGGCATTTATGCCGCGCCGCCATTGCCGAGGCCGAGCGCGGCGCCAATCTGCCCCGCGGCTTGCTCCAGGCCATTGGCCGGGTTGAATCAGGCCGACGTGACCCGGAAACCGGCCATTTCGCCCCCTGGCCCTGGACCATCAATGCGGAGGGGGAGGGCAAATATTTCCCAACGCGAGAGGCAGCCATTGCCCATGTGCGGCAATTGCAGGCGCGCGGCGTGCGGATCATTGATGTCGGCTGCATGCAGGTGAACCTGCATCACCACCCCAATGCCTTTGCCTCGCTTGAGCAGGCCTTCGACCCGCTGACCAATGCCCGTTATGCGGCGCGCTTCCTGACCGAGCTTAATGGCGGTCGGGCGGATTGGCGCCAGGCGGCGGGGCATTACCATTCGCAAACGCCCGAAAGGGCCGGGCCTTATCGGGAAAAGGTGCTGGCGGCCTGGGAACAGGAAGCGCGCAATGCCGGGGATAGCTCGGCGGAGGCGATGGCGCTGGCGCGGCTGCGCGCCGGTTGGGGCAGTGTCGCACTGGCGAGTGCTGGTGGGATTTCGCTCAGCAATCGGGCGGAACGGGCGCAAATCATCCCGCTCGCCGGTGGCGGGGGTGGCGGCTTTGCGGGGGGCGGTTCACCGGGGCGGGGGCTCGATGCCTATCGTTCGGCGCCGATCCGAGCCGTGAGCCGGCCGGTGATGGTTGCCGATGCTGGGCCGGGGCGGACGCTGCGTTGAAGTTCACCCGTCGCGCAGGGTAATGATCAGCGGTGTGTGATCTGAAGGCTGCGCCTCGGCACGCGGCGCCACATCAACCTCACAGGCTTCCAGGCGCTCGGCCAATTCCGGGCTGAGCAAAGCATGGTCTATGCGAAGCCCGCGATTGGCCTCAAAAGCCGGGCCGTAATCCCAATAGGTGTAAAGTGTTTCGGTGGGGTGCAGTGCACGCAGTGCATCCGTCATGCCCAGATGCAGCAACGCCCGGAAGCGCGCCCGGCTTTCGGGATGAACCAGCGCATCGGTGGCCGGCAGGGCGCCGGGGGCAAGATCGGCCTCGGTCGGGCAGACATTGTAATCGCCGAGCACTGCGAAGGGGGTGAAGCTATCCAGCCTTTCGGTAACCAAAGCCCGCAGCCGGTCCATCCAGGCAAGCTTATAGCCAAAGCCGGAATCACCGCCCGAATTGCCATTGGGAAGGTAAATCCCCGCCGCCCGGATGCCCGCCGCCGCCACTTCGATATAGCGGGCCTGGGTATCTTCGGCATCGCCGGGCAATGCCTCGGCCAGCACTTCAAAGGGGATGCGCGACAGAACGGCCACGCCATTGCGCCCACCGGCCTGGCCCACCGCATGGGTTCTGTAGCCAAGGCCCGCGAATTCCATGGCGGGGACCTGTTCCGCCGTGCAGCGGGTTTCCTGCAAAAACACCAGATCAGGCTGCTGGCGTTCCAGAAAGCGCGCGACATGGGCCGCGCGCGCACGGATGGAGTTGACGTTAAAGGTGCAAAGGCTGAGCAGGGGGGTCAGCCGATCGCGAAGGAAGAACCGCAGCCGCAGCCGGAACTGGCTTGCGGGTTATTGATGGCAAAATGCGCGCCGATCAGCGCTTCCGCCCAATCCAATTCAGCGCCCATCAGCAGATCGAGCGAAACGGGGTCCACAAAAACCCGACCCTTGCCTTCACCGATGATCAGATCATCGGGCGCCGGCGCGTCTTCAAGGCCGAATTTATACTGAAAGCCGGAACAGCCACCCGCTTCCACGGCAAGCCTCAGCCCTGCATCGGGCCGGCCTTCACGCGCGGCGATATCGGCCACCTGCGCCGCGGCGCGGGCGGTCACGCGAAAACTGGCTGGGCTGGTGCTGCCATCCGGCATGGTGAGGACTCCTTGATCAGTAACATAGCGTCTGATCCGCGTAGGCGGAATCGCCGAAGCGGTGAATCAGACGCTCAAACTAACCTATATCGTGATCCATCCCTCAGGATCACGATATAGGCATTTTGCGCGCCGCTTCCAATCACCAAAGATTGCGGGGGCCGTGCGGCGGGTGGTACAGCGCTGCGTCACGCGTTTTTCACGGAAAACCACGATTTTCATGCAAGTCCAGGCCAAAGCCGCGATCAGCCAGCCCAAAGGGCAGGGGGGCGCATGAACCTTGCCCCCTATGCGGTGCTGCCTGAGACTTCTCGCGGGCGGCTTTATCCGGAACCCGGTGGCGATGCGCGGTCGCCCTTTCAGCGGGATCGTGACCGCATCATCCACGCGACCGCCTTTCGGCGCCTGCAATACAAGACGCAGGTCTTCATTTATCATGAGGGCGATCATTTCCGCACGCGGCTGACCCATTCGATTGAAGTGGCGCAAATCGCGCGGTCCATCGCGCGGCTGCTGAGGCTGGATGAGGATTTGGCCGAGGCTTTGGCGCTGGCGCATGATCTGGGGCACCCGCCCTTTGGCCATGCCGGGGAAGATGCGCTGAATGCGGCGATGAAGCCCTATGGCGGGTTTGACCATAACGCGCAGTCCTTGCGCGTCGTGACCCATCTTGAGGCGCGCTATGCTGGGTTTGATGGCCTGAACCTGACTTGGGAAACGCTGGAAGGGCTCGCCAAGCATAACGGCCCCTTGCGGAGGCCATCCCCCTATATCGCCGAATATGATGCGCGCCATAAGCTGGATTTGACGAGCTATGCTTCTGCCGAGGCGCAGATTGCCTCCATTGCGGATGACATCGCCTATAACAACCATGATCTGGATGACGGGCTGCGCGCGGGCTTGTTCACCCTGGAAGAAGTGGGCGCCTTGCCGGTGATTGGTGATGCGCTGACGGCAGCGCGCGCCGCGGCGCCCGATGCGCCGATGGAGCGCCTAGCGCCTGAGATGATCCGCCGCGTGATCAGCCGCATGGTGGGCGATGTGGCCGCCGAGGCATCGCGGCGCCTGGCCGCACTGAAACCCGCGACGGTGGCCGATATTCGCGCCGCTGACAGGCCCATGGTTGGGTTTTCTGACGACATGGCGCGCGCCAATTTGGCCATTCGTGAGTTTCTGTTCCAGCGCATGTATCGGCATTGGCGCGTTAATCGTACCATGGCGAAATCGAAGCGCGTGGTGCAGGTGTTGTTCAGCCTGCTGCATGGCGGGCCGGCCATGCTGCCGCCGCTTTGGCGCGCCCGCGCCGGGGAGGCCGGTTCCGCCCAGGCCGCGCTGGTGGTTTGCGATTATATCGCGGGCATGACAGACCGCTTCGCGCTGGAAGAACACCGGCGCATGACCGACCCCGATATTTCAGGCTGAGATTTGCATGACCGAAGATGTTTTCACCGCCATGGCGGAACAGGTACGCGCGGCGCTGGTGGCGCTTTACCCTGAACTGCCCGCTGACATTCTGGCCCGCGTTCAGGTGGAACCGCCGCGCGATGCGGCGCATGGCGATATGGCGACTAATGCCGCCTTGGTGATCGCCAAGCCCGCGCGCCTGCCGCCGGCCAAGATTGCGGCTGCGCTGATCGAAAAGCTTGGCGCCTTGCCCATGGTGGAGAAGGCCGAAGCGGCGGGGCCTGGCTTTGTCAATTTGCGTCTGCGCGAGGCCTATCTGGCGGGGCAGATCGCGCTTTTGCTTGGTGTTGGTGAAGCCTATGGCGATAGTGCGATTGGCGCGGGGCGGCGCGTCAATGTCGAATATGTCTCGGCCAATCCAACGGGGCCGATGCATGTCGGGCATTGCCGTGGTGCGGTGGTGGGGGATGCGCTGGCCAATCTTCTCGCCAAGGCGGGCTTTGCCGTCACCAAGGAATATTACGTCAATGATGCGGGGGCGCAGGTCGCCGCACTCGGCTGGGCTGCCTATTGGCGCTATTTGCGCGTGATCGAGCCCAATCTTGAGGAATGGACCGCGGAGCAGGTGGAACGCCGCTTTGGCGTGACGCTGCAATATCGCGGTGATTACCTGGTCGCGGTGGGTGAGGCCTTGGCGGAGCATCACGGCGCATCCATGGCGCCGCAGCGCCTTGAAGGCGCGCCAAGTGCCGCACAAACAGCGTCTGGTGTGGCGAGCGCTTTGGAGCTTGGCTGGTTCGTGGATCGCGCCTGGCTGGATGCGGCGCGGGAACGGGCGGTCGCGATGATGATGATCGCGATCCGTGAGGATTTGGCGCTGCTCGGCGTCAATCAGGAAGTTTTCTTGTCCGAACGCGCGCTGGTGGAAGCGCAGGCGACCGATGCCGCGATTACAGCACTTGAGGGCAAGGGGTTGCTCTATGAAGGCGTGCTGGAACCGCCCAAGGGCAAGACGCCGGATGATTGGGAACCCCGCCCGCAGTTGCTGTTCCGTTCCACGCAATTCGGCGATGATGTGGATCGGCCGCTCAAGAAATCCGATGGATCCAACACGTATTTTGCGAACGACATCGCCTGCCATGCGGATAAGCTGAAGCGCGGCTATGATCTGCTGATTGATGTCTGGGGCGCGGATCATGGTGGCTATGTCTCCCGCATGGGCGCTGCCGTGAAGGCGCTTTCCGATGGGCGCGTACCCTTGGAAGTGGTGCTGTGCCAGATTGTGCATGTGATGAAGGCCGGTGAGCCCGTGCGCATGTCCAAACG
Source organism: Roseomonas sp. (assembly GCA_020249825.1). GTDB lineage: Bacteria > Pseudomonadota > Alphaproteobacteria > Acetobacterales > Acetobacteraceae > Neoroseomonas. Next base: position 6 of record JADCEX010000146.1, on the reverse strand, counting down.
CGCCGG
>JADCEX010000145.1 GCA_020249825.1 Roseomonas sp. | reverse complement strand
GGGCGGCTGAGCCTGGCGAGTATCCAGGCGCGCGGCGGTCGCATCCGGATGTTGGGCGGCATTGATGTGCGCGTGGTGGGCGGTACGGCTGATAGCCCGCGTATTCAGGCGGCACGCCCAGGCCAGGCGCCTTCCGGTGCTTCGGCAAGCATCATCCGCGCCAATGTGATGGCGAGCAATGGCGTGGTGCATGTTGTGCAAGGCGTGCTGATCCCGACGTGATCCAGGGCGGCGCGGAGAAAGCATTTGCCTGTTCGCGCCGCACTATCCTTGGCGCGCTGCTTCTTGCGCCGACACTCGGTTTCGCGAGCAACGCCAGGCATCGGGTCTGGGTTGTCAGCAATGGCTGGCATAGCGGCGTTGTGCTGGTGCGCGCCGACGTGCCTGAAAGCGTGATCCCGGAAATCGCCGATTTTCCCCAGGCGCGGTTTTTTGAATTCGGCTGGGGTGATGCGGAATTCTACCCGGCACGCGAAGCGGGCGCCTGGCTTGCCTTGCGCGCGGCCTTTCCTGGGCCGGCGGTGATGCATGTGGCGGGCCTTCCAGATCATCCCGCGCGCATTTGGCCCAATGTCACCATTCTACCATTCGCGGTGGATGCGGATGGGCTCCGCCGATTGCTCGATTTCTTGCGCCAAAGTTTTGACCGCGCAGGCGCCGGGCGTGCAGAGGTGAGGGCGCGCGGCATCTACCCCTTCAGCCTATTCTACCCGGCCACAGGGCGCTTTCATCTGTTCAACAATTGCAACAGCTGGACCGCGCAGGCGCTGACCGCCATGGGGATTGGCGCGTCACTTGGTGGGGTGAATACGGCAGAGGATCTGGTGGCGCGTATTCGGCCATTTGCGATGGCGGAATAATTCAGCCCTTCTTCGCATCCCCAATTGGCGCGGCATCGCGTGTCATGCCCGCCAGCACTTCCGCCACATGGCGCACCTTCACCGAAGACCCTTCGCGCTTCAGCCGCCCCGCCATATTCAACAGGCAGCCCATATCGCCCGCCAGCAAGGTGCCCGCACCGGTCGCCTGAATATCGCGGCATTTATCGGTGACCATGCGCACGGAAATATCTGGGTATTTCACGCAGAAGGTCCCGCCAAAGCCGCAGCAGATTTCAGGTTCCGCCAACTCGATAAGACTTAAACCTTCAACGGTCTTGAGCAATTTGCGCGGCTGCGCCTTCACGCCCATCTCACGCAGGCCAGAGCACGAATCATGATAGGTCACGCTGCCATCCAGCCGCGCGGCAATTTTTTCCATACCCATCACATCGGTCAGGAAGGATACAAGTTCATGCGTGCGCGCGGCGAGTGCTTCCGACTTGCCGCGATAATGCGGGTCATCATCAAATAGCGCCGGGTAGTGATGCGCGATCATGCCGGCGCAGGAGCCAGATGGGGCGACCACATAATCATAGCCCTGGAAGGCATCCACCACTGCGCGGGCCAGCGCCTTGGCATTGGCGCGGTCGCCGGAATTATAGGCGGGCTGGCCACAGCAGGTCTGGCTTGGCGGCACTTCTACCAGGCAGCCGGCTTCTTCCAGCAGCTTGATGGCGGCAAAGCCAACTGTCGGCCGATAGAGATCCACCAGGCAGGTGACAAAAAGCGCAACGCGCGGACGGGTTTGGGTCATGGGCGCTTTTTACCCTGGCCGATGCGTGCTGGCGATACGGGGCAAGGTATCAATTCAGGCGCTGGCGCAATTCGCCAGCAAGCGCGCGGACGCGGGCCGCCGCTTCGCCTTCCGGCACCAATTCCAGGAAGCGATCCAGGCAGCCGAGTGCGGCACCAATCCGTTCCAGCCTTTGGTTCATCAGCCCCGCTTCGCGCCAAAGCGCGGCATGATCGGGCGCCAGACGCAGCATGTCTTCGGTCGCGGAAAGGGCTGCCTTCACATCCCCGCCGCGCAAGCGCCGCAGCTTGATGTTGTTTTGCAGCCGCAGCAGCACTTCGCGCCGCGTCATGGGGCGCAGCACGCCGGGGCGGAGTTCCGCCTTTTCGCCTTCCACCCGCTTGATCAGCGCGCGCAAATCCTGCGCTTCCAGAACCTTGCCGCCGGCAAAGACATCCAGAATGAGCTTGCCCTTGGGTCCTTCCAGTGCCAGCAGGAAATGGCCGGGGAAATCCACGCCAAAGGCGCCCCATCCGGCGGCATCTGCGGCATGCAGCCACAAAATGCCCAGCGCCACAGGCAGGCCGCGCCGGCGTTCCACCACATGGATCAGATTGGCATTCGCCATATCATCATAGGTTTCGGAATCGCCCTGATACCCGAAATGCCCATGCAGGGTTTCCGAAAGGATCAGCCGCCGCGCTTCCAGATCGCCGCCATCGGCCTTGCCATCCATGCTGGCGGCATCCACCACCTTGCGGGCGATATCGGAAAAATGTGCGGCGACCTTGCGCCAATCCGCCTCAGGTGCGTCAACCCGCGCCAATTGCAAGGCAACGGTCGCGATATCAAGCTCCAGATCCGGCAGGCTGCCGGCGGCTTCGATCGCGCTGCGGGGTTCAGGGGCGTGGGTGATCGTCATTAGGCATATTTTTACGTCTTCTTCAGGAAGGATCAAGGATTATCAGCGCAGCAACAGCGGCAGCATGGAATCAAGCCGCAAAAGCCCCTCCTCAGTTGCGCAAAGCCGGCCATTTTCGCGCCAGAGGAGATAGCCTTCCTCCAAACAGGCTGAGAGCATGATCGGGTCCACCACCTCGGCGAAGGTAAGCCCGGCGCGGGCTTCGATTCGGCTGGGGTCTATGCCCTCCGTGAGCCGAAGCCCCATGAGCATGGCTTCCCGCCCCACTTCCTGCGGGCTGAGCGCTTCACAGGCCACCGCCGCATGGCCTTGGGCTTCCACCAGGCGGAGCCATTCCTCCGGCGCGCGATGGCGCCGAGAGGCTTCGATCCGCCCATGGCGCAAAACGCGCTGATGCGCCCCGGCGCCGATGCCGAGGTAATCGCCATAACGCCAATAGGCCAAATTATGCCGGCTTTCCGCACCCGGCTTGGCGTAATTGCTGATCTCATAAGCCTGCAAGCCAAAGCGCGCAGCTTCTTCTGCCGTTGCAAGATAAAGCCGCGCCGCATCATCCTCTGCCGGCAGCAGAAAGGCGCCGCGACGATACAGCGTTTCAAACTGCGTGCCCGGTTCGATGGTGAGCTGATAAAGCGAGAGGTGATCGGCGGCGAGTGCAAGCGCCTGGCGCAATTCTGCCCGCCAGGCGGCTTCCTGCTGGCCTGGGCGCGCATAGATCAAATCAAAGGAAAGCCGCGGGAAAATGCCGCGCGCGGCTTCCAGCGCAGCAATCGCCTGAGGAACATCATGCTTGCGGCCCAGAAAGCCAAGCGCCTCGGCATTCAGGGATTGCACACCAAGGCTTGCGCGATTGACGCCCGCATCACGAAACGCCGCAAGCTTCGCAGCCTCCACACTGGTTGGGTTGGCTTCCAGCGTGATTTCGATATCGGGCAGCGGGTCAAAGAAACGCGCGGCATCTTCAATCAAGGCCGCGACGGTTTCCGGTGCCAGCAGGCTTGGCGTGCCGCCGCCGAAGAAAATACTCGCCAAGGGGCGGCAGCCGATCAGTGCCGCTTCATGCGCCAATTCACGGCGTAGCGCCGCGCGGAAACGCGCTTCATCTACCCTGTCACGGACATGGGAATTGAAATCGCAATAGGGGCATTTGGCCGCGCAAAACGGCCAATGAATGTAAAGCGCAAGCGGTTCCACGTGCGGTCTTTACGCTATTCCAGCTTCACGACGAAAGCTTCCTCCGCCGGGTAATGCTCAATCCACCGCGAACACCGCGTCAATCTCTACTGTCGCGTCAAGCGGCAGTTGCGCCACGCCGATTGAGGTGCGCGCATGCCGGCCATTCTCACCCCAGAGCGCGATGAACAGTTCCGAACAGGCGTTGATCACCTTGGGATAATCGCCCATGCCGGGGGCCGCGGTCACGAAGCCGCGCACCATCACCACCTGGCGGACGCGGCCAAGGTCGCCACCAAGTGCCGCGCGCAGCGTGGATAGAAGTTGCAAGCCAATCGCGAGCCCGCCTGCGCGCGCGGTCGCCAGGTCAACATCCTTGCCATAGACCCCGGTGGGGTAGGGCACACCGTTGCGTTCGCAGATCTGGCCAGCGAGGAAGATCAGGTTGCCCTCACGCCGCCACAGGATGAATTCCGCCACAGGTTTGGCCGCCGGCGGCAAGGCATGGCCAAGGGCAGTCAGGCGGGAAAGAAGTTCGGCGTCAGTCGGCATCACAGAGCATCCCCGATAGGTCAAACAAGTGCGGCGCAGAGCCTGCGTTTGTCGTCAGCGCCTATCTTGCATGCGTGCAACCAAGCGGCAAGGCAGGGCTTCGGGTATCGAAGCCTCATGCAAGCCTTGCCATTTCGCTTTACGTTGCGGGCCTAACGCTTCTTGCCGCCGGCGCGTTCCAGGGACGCGATGCGCAGCGCGGCCTTGCCGGATGCCTTGGCGATTTCGTTGTCCTGCGCTTCAATTTCCTTGCGCGCGGGCAAATCCCCATCAAGCCCGCCAAGCAATTCCGCCGGCACCTTGCGGTTGGAACGGCGGCTGCCATCCTCATAAATCACATCAAACAGCACGAAGCGTGCTTGGGTTCCTGGCTTATTGGCCATGGTGTTCTCCTTTAGTCCTTGAATCTTCGCTGGTGTCGGCTTCGGCATCCTGCGGTTCTTCGCCCGATTTACGCCGCGCCACCGCTTCCTTCAGCGCTTCCAGCTTCGCTTCCTTGCGCGCCTGCTTGGCGCGGTTCACATCAGCCCGGTTCTGCCCATAATTCGGTTTGCGCGCCATGCCGCTTCTCCAAATGCGAAAAGAAAACGGGGCAGCAAACGCCGCCCCGCTCAAGAAACTACAGCGCCCGAAAGCGCCATATTTTCAGATCAGATCTTGCGCAGATTGCCGGCAGAGATCTTGCCCTGCTGGCCCTTCTGCAATTCAAAATCGATCTTATCGCCTTCATTCAGGCCTTGCAGGCCAGAACGCTGGACATCGCTGACATGGACGAAGACGTCCTTGCTGCCATCATCGGGCTGGATGAAGCCATAACCCTTGGTGGCGTTGAACCATTTTACAGTGCCGGTTGCCATGCTGTTTACTCCGGTTGAGAAACTCCGCCACGCGGGATCGCGCTACGGGCCGACCATCGCTACAGCCCAACCATGGGAAGGCACGGGAAGCAGGTTTGAGGAAACTCGCCAAACCTTCATGGGGCCGGGCCGAAACGCCCAAACCGGACGAGGTGACAAGGGCCATATGGGCCTTTCGGAGCCCAATCGCAAGTTTTTCCTTAAAAGGCCGAAAAAAAGAGCCGCGCTATTCCAGCCAATGCCGCGCCGCAGTGACCACCACGCCGTTGGAACGCCCGCCCGCAAAGGTCTCGATGCGTGATGCATAGCCCTGCGCCAGTATCATCGCGGTCTGCAGGTCAATCGCAATCCGCCCCGCCATGGCGATCCGCGCCTCCTGCCCCGTATTGCCAAGCCGGCCGGCCAGTTCCACCGCGCAAAGCGCAACCAGCACCTGCCGTGCTTCGATCCGTGACAGCCCCTCGGCGCGGCAGGTGACGCCGCGCGGGCTTTCGGGCACCGGCAATTCAAACGTCACACCGGGGGCGATGCGCCGTGCCGTCAGGCTCCAGCTTTCAAATTGCCGGCGCCAGGGAAGCAGCGCGCCATCCCGCTCGGCATCGGGCGGGTCATGGGTAAAGCTTGCGATGCCGCCATCATCGCGGCGCAGCACGGCCAGTCTTTCGCCGCGCAGCGCTTCCGGCGCCAGAATAAGGCGCGTCGCGCGCGCCCGCGCATCGCGTTCCACCGTCGCGACATTCAGGCAATCGCGCCGTGGCGTCCGATCCAGCCTTTCCCATTGTTCGCGGCAGAGCCTCCGCCAGCTGCCCCAGGCAGTCCCACCAATCGCTACCGGCACGGTGATTGGCGTGACGGGCGCGCTCAAGGGCAAGGCAGGTGCGACGGTCCGCCAATCCGGCGCTTGCGCAAAAGCGCTTGCGCCACAAAGGCTCAGCGCAAGCAGCGGAAGGCGCAGCACGTCCTAAAACATGCCCGGCGTCGGGATGGCATTGATGCCAAGGCTGCGCGCGGTATCGGCCAGGATATCCCAGGTAGTGGCATCCACCGGAATGCCGCCTGCCAGCCGCGCCGCGCGTGTCGCCCTTTCCTTCTCACCGGCAACCAGCACAGGTTGGTCAGGATCAGCGGGCGGTGAGGCCTTCACATGCGCAATCACGGCCGCCATTTCGGACCGGAAGGCGGCCAGATCGCCAAAGCGCGCCGGATCAATCACAAAGGCCAACCAGCCATTGACGATGCTGCCATCCTTTGGGTGATGCGGCGCTGCGGTCACCCCGCCAATCAGCGCGCCGGCCAGGATTTCGCACATCAGCGCCAGCCCATAGCCCTTATGCCCGCCAAAGGGCAGCAGCGCACCGCGTGGCTGATCCCGATACAAAACGCCAGGATCATTGGTGGGCTTGCCCTTGGCATCCACCAAGGCGCCATCCGGCACCGGCTTGCCGGCATTGAAGGCCACGCGGCACTTGCCAAGTGCGATGGCCGCCGTCGCGAAATCCAGGATCAGCGGGTGTTCACCTTCCGCCACCGCCGGCACCGCGACGCAGACCGGGTTGGTGGACATGCGCCCATCACTGCCGCCAAAGGGCGCCACCGCACCGGGGCCGGAAACACCATTGACGAAATGGACCGAAATCATGCCCGCGCGCGCCGCCTGTTCACCATAGGACCCGATGCGCCCCAGATGATGCACATTCTTCAGCGCCATCACCGCATGGCCATGCTGGCGCGCGGCATTGATCGCCCAATCCATGGTGATGCGCCCAATGCGCTGGCCATAGCCCATCTTGCCGTCAAATACCGCAAGGGATGCCTCCTGCCGCACCGCTTCCGGCATGGCGCCGGCATTGAGCTTGCCCGCGCGGAGATTTTCCACATAGCGCACCAGCAGCATGATGCCGTGGCTGTCATGGCCTTGCAGATTCGATTCCAGCAAATGATCCGTCACCATCGCCGCTTCATCTTCTGCACTACCCCCTGCGCGGATCATGGCATGCACAAGGCCGCGCAGCGCGGCAGGGTCAACACGGAGTATCGGGGCGGCTTTCATGATTCCCTCCAGGGGCGGCGCTGCCACAGGCCGCGCAGGTCTTTTTCATTGCGTTCGACTTCGGCGCGATAGGCATCACCGATCAACGGCGCCAAGGGCAGGCCCAGGCGTTCCGCTTCCTTGACGAAATTCGGATCAGACAAGGCCGCACGGAAGGCGGCTTCCAGGCGGGTGCGGATTTCCGCCGGCAGGCCCGGCGGCGCCACAATGCCGCGCGTCGCACCACTCACCAGATTGAAGCCTTGCTCAGCGAAGGTGGGAACTTCCGGCGTGCCTTCCCAACGCTTGGCGGCGGCTTGGCCTAGGGCGCGAATCTTGCCATCGCGCAGCAGCGCCAGGCTTTCACTCATGTTGAAGGCGCCAATTTGTAAATGCCCGCCAAGCAAGGCGGTGGAAAGCGGCGCCATGCCATTGAAGGGCGCGTGCGTCATGGGCGGCACGGCGGCCATTTCTTCAAAGGCGATCACCAGCAAATGATCATCGGACCCAATGCCGGTGCTGCCATAGGAAAGCTGCCCCGGCCGCGCCTTGGCCGCCGCCACCAGGTCAGCCAAATTGCGCAGGGGCGAATTGGCGGCAACAAACAGCCCGCCCGGGTCATCCACCACATTCGCGATGAAGGTGAAATCCAGCGCCTTGTAGCGAACCTGCCGTTCCATGGGATAGGTCACCAAGGCGGGCACGGAAGTCGCCGCCAGCGTATAGCCATCAGGTGCGGCACCAAAGGCCACTTCCCAGCCAAGCTGCCCGCCCGCGCCAGCCCTGTTCACCACCACAAAGCGGGCACCGGGCAATTGGGCCTGAAGGCCGGGCAGAATCATCCTCGCCATGGTGTCCACCCCGCCGCCGGGCGGAAAAGGAACGATGATTTCAATGGGCCGATCACCCGGCCAGGCGGCATGGGCGATGCGCGGCGCGGCAAGCGCGGCGCCCGCAAGCCCAGCCAGGATATGGCGACGTGAAGGCATATTGTTTTCTCCCGGTTTGTTGGTTTTCAGGGGGATGAGGCCAGGAAGCGGGCCAGTTCCTCGCGCCAGAAGCGCGCCTGACCAGTGGTGCCATGGCCGGCGGTCTCGGTACTGCCTGGGATCAGCAACAGCCGCGCATTCGGGATGCGCGCCATGGCCGCGGCCATCAGCCCCGTCTCATGCGGGTTGCGTTCATCATCGGCGGAATTGATCGCGAGCACCCGCGCACGGATGCGCCCAAGCAGCGGTTCCGGGTCATAATCGCGCGATGCCTCATACATATAAATAAGGTCATTGGCGTCTGCGGATGCTGGCTGGGCCAGGCGCTGATCCAGGATGGCATCCGCTGCCGCGCGGGTGGGGGCCGATTTTTGTAGCGCCTGAGACCCGCCATTGGTCGCGATATTGAAGAACAGAAACGCGAGCGAGAGGGAAGCCGGCTGGCTGGTATAATTCCCCCCCTGATAGGCGGGGTCTCGGCGGATGGTTTCGATCATCATGCGCCGCAGCATCCAATTCCGCCCGGACATGGCGGTGGGCTGCGCTGCCATGGGCACGATGGCGTCCATGAAATCCGGATGCGTCACGCCCCAAAGCCAGGCCAGCATGCCGCCCATGGAATTGCCGATCACCAGCCGCACATGGCGGACGCCCAGCCCTTCCGTCAGCAGCCGGTGCTGCGCTTCCAGGATATCAGCGTAGTTGAACTGCGGAAAACGGGTGCGCAGCCCATCCGATGGCTTAGAGGATTTCCCCGCCCCCAGCGCATCCGGGATGATGATGTAGTGCTTTGCCGCATCAAGCGGCTGGCCGGGGCCGAAAAGCTGCCCGGCAAAAGCCGGCGAGACCATGCTGCGTGAAGACCCCGCCGTGCCATGCAGCACCAATACCGGGGTGCCGGAAGGCTCCCCAATCGTCAGGTAGCCAAGGCGGAGTTCCGGCATTACCTCCCCGCCATGGAAGCGGAAATCCCGTGCGACCCAGGTGGCTTCGCGCGGTTCCGGGTATTGCGCTGCGGCGGGTGCGGCGGCGGCCAGGCTTGCCGCCAGCAGCGCGCCTTGCATGATGCTTTTGCCGGACATGGCTTCCTCCTGCCGATGCATGTTGAGGAAGCCTAGCAGGCTGCTGAAAAGCTGTCATTGAGCGTCGCGATTTTGGCGCGCGAGTATGTTTTCAACGCTGCTTTCGCCTGAACATAACCATTTTCAGTGATTTTTTGGCCCTGCCGGCTCGCTCAGGACAGAGTCCCGGCATC
>JADCEX010000144.1 GCA_020249825.1 Roseomonas sp. | reverse complement strand
TCATGGCGTAGCAGGGCACCAACCCGCCCTGGAACAGGCCGAACATGAAGGACACCAGGAACAGCGCCGCCAGCCCATCAGAGGGCAGGAACATCAGCAGCGCCACACCTTGCAACAAGGAAGCGAGCACGAGCGTTCTGACGCCACCAATACGATCCATGATAAAGCCAAATATGAGGCGAGAAGCGATGCCGCTGGCGAGCATGACGGAAAGCATTTGCGCGCCGCGCGCCGCACCGAAACCAAGGTCCACGCAATAGGCAACGATATGCACCTGCGGCATGGCCATGGCGATGCAGCAGGTGATGCCGGCCAGGATGATCAGTGTCTGCAAGACATTCGGCGGAAGCCCAAGTGCCATGGGATTGCGCGGCGCGATGATACCAGGCGCGGCTGGCGCTGGCATGGGCGCACGCGTGCGCAGCAAAAATGCCAGCGGCACCAGGGTGAGGAAACTCGCAATCCCCATGATCAGATGCGCCTGACGCCAGCCAATGGTGGAAATGCCCCATTGCAGCAACGTCGGCCAGAAGGTGCCGGCGAAGTAATTCCCGGATGCGGCCAGTGCCATGGCAATGCCGCGGCGCTTTTCAAACCAAAGCGAGACATCGGCAATGAGGGGGCTGAATACCGCCGCCGCGCCAAAGCAACTCAACAGCACGCCATAGGCAAGACCGAAGGTGAAAAGGCTGGGCGCAAAATAGGTCGCGATGCCACCAAGCCCGATGGAGGTCGCACCGATCAAGACCGGCACCATGACGCCGAAGCGATCAGAGAGCTTGCCCATCAGTACGCCACCCACCACGAAGCCCACCATGGTCATGGTGTAAGGCAGCGCAGCACCGGCGCGGAGCGTGCCGAATTCCGCTTGCACGGCGGGCAGCACCACCACCACGGTCCACATCGGCGCGCTGCCGATCATGCTGATCAGCAATGCGATACCAAGGCGCGTCCAGGCAGCGCGGCCATCCAAGCGGCTGTCACGCATCATGATGGCGTCGCTTCATTCGGGGTTTCCTCGGCGTGTTTTGGTGCAGGCTGACAGCTTTGCCGGTGCCGCGCCAGGGGCTATTTCACACCAGGAGACCAGCGATAGCTGCGCACCGTGGATTCCCCCATCAGCATGGCGCGATCAGAATCGGAAATCCGATCCGATTTCAGGAAGGCATCCACGCCCTCAGCATAGGTCATCAACTCCACCGCGCGCGTCCAATCCGTGCCCCAAAGGCAGCGCTGCAAACCAAAGGCATCGAATATGCGCGCGAGCGGTTCCCAGATATCGGCATAGGGATATTCATCACGCGATAGCGTGCAGGCGCCGGTGACTTTGACGACGATATTGGGAAAGGCAGCAAGCGCCAGCAGCTTCGGCAATTCGGCAAAGCCGTTTTCCATCCGCGGCGGCTCGAAGGGCTGTTGCAGACCAAGGTGATCAATCACGAGCCGCGTATCCGGATTGCGCCGCGCCAATTCATGCACCTGATCAAGCCTGGCCCAACACAGCAGATTGACCGGCAGGTCGCGCTTCGCTGCCGTTGCCAGCACATGATTGATGCCGGGATCGGCGGGATCGGCGGAAACGTCGCCGCGCATCATGATGCGAATGCCAACGGCGCCAGGGGTGGCCTGCCAATCGGTGATGGTGTCCGCAACCGCCGGATCATTGGGATCAACCGGTTTTATCAATGCGAAACGATCAGGATAGGTATTGCGGACAGAAACCGCATAGCTTGCGTCAAAGCGATACATGGTAAAGGCGGAAACCAGAATCGCGCCATCCACGCCCACGGCATCCATGGCCTTGACCATGTCAGCGCCAGTGACTTCGGGCGGGCCATGCAGCACCGCATGCCAAGGCCGGCCGGGGTGGTTGCGTTCATAGGCATGAACTTGCGCGTCAATGATCGGCATGGCGGTTCCTTGGGGAAGTGCTTTGTGTGGCAAGGTTAGGCGTGACCCGCCAGCGCAGCAAGGCTGGCGCTTGGTGCTACGGCTGATCCGATCTAGCTTGGTGTTTATTCACCTGATCGAGGAAACATCATGACCCCGCCTGAGAGAATGCGCGCCCTGCTCGCCAAGCCTGATTTCGTTGTCATGCCCGCCGTATGGGATGGGCTTTCCGCCAAGATGGCCGCCAGCGCAGGGTTTGAAACCGCCTTTCTGTCCGGTTCCTGCGTTGCCGCAAGCCGCTTGGGCGGGCCGGATCTCGATTTGATTTCCTTCGCCGAAATGTTCGATAGTTTCAACATGGTGCGTGGTGCGGCGCCAAATACGCTGGTGCTGGCCGATGGTGATCATGGCTATGGCAATGCCATGAATGTGCAGCGCACCGTGCGTGCTTATGGCCGCGCCGGTGCTGCCGCTATCCTGATTGAAGACAAGATCACGCCGCGCGCGCTGACCGCTGCCGGCAAGCCCTGCCTGCCGCGCGAAGAAGCACGCATGAAAATCCGTGCCGCCGTGCAGGCAGCGAAGGAATCCGGCATCCTTATTCTGGCGCGCACGGATTGCCGCCCGACCGCCGGCATTGACGAGGCCGTGGCGCGGATTGAAATGTTTGTCGAAGAAGGCGCGGATATCCTGTTCTTGGACAGCCCCGCCGATAATGCGGAAATCCATCGCGCGGTTGCGGCGGCCAAGGGGCGGCCTTCCTTCGTGGTGCTCTCCCCCGGTGGGGCGCGCGCGACGCCGACGCAGGCGGAAGCCAAGGCGCTTGGCTTCAAGATCGGCACTTTCCCAACCGGGATGCTCTCACCCGCAGCAGCGGGCATGAAGGCAGGCTTGGCCGCGCTGCAAGCCGGGCTTTCGGAAGCGGCCAGCGCCATGCCTTCGGCGGAATTGCGCGACACGCTTGGCTATGGCGATTACGATGCCAAGGCCAAGGCTTTCATCGTCTGATTGATAATGCGCCGGTCGGGTGCGATCACCCGACCGGATCAATCGGCGTAATCGGCGCGCCGGCGGCTTCAATCACGGCGCCCGCTTGCAGCAGCAAATCTTCACGGTAACGGCCAGCGAGTAGCTGCACACCAACCGGTACGCGCCCAACCGTACCGGTGGTGACCGTAAGGCCAGGTAGCCCCATCAGCGGCAGGCCCACTTGCGTGAGCTGCGCTTCCATGATGCGACGGAAGGCAGCGGGGCCTTCGACATCTTCCTGATCACGGAAGGGCAATTCGCCGGAAACCGGCGTGATCGCCACCGGGAAACGTTCAAAAAACTCCATCCAAAGCCGCACGAAATAAGAGCGCTTTTGCAGCGCATCCATGAAGCTGTTCAAATCCGGATTGGGGCAGAGCTCTTCCATCTGCGAGAAAATGAAGCTCGCATCCGGATCACCTTCCTGATGCAAAGCGCTATTCAACCCGCGCCGACTTTCCGCAAGCCACAGCATCGCTTGCAATTGCGCGGGTTCACGCAAGGGCGGTGTATCAGTTTCCTCAATCGTCCAGCCGGCGGCTTCCAGGCGCTTCGCGGCATCACGCATGGCGGCCTGCACTTCAGGTTGCAGCTTCATGCCATCAGGCGAAAGGCAAAGCGCGGCGCGCTTTGGTGCGGGCGGGCCTTCCATGGCGGCATCCACCCACCAGGGGTCACGAATATCGCGCGCGCACATGGCACCGAAAGCAAGCTTCACATCGGCAATGCTGCGCGCCAGCGGGCCACTCACCGCCATGACCTGCCCGCCAACATGGCGTTCCGCGCCACTCATGTTCCAGGCCGGAATGCGCCCAAGCGTGGGGCGCAGCCCGTGAATGCCGCAGGCATAGGCAGGGTAACGGATGGAACCGCCAATATCCGTGCCATGCCCAATGGCGCCAATGCCCGCCATGGTGGCAGCCGCCGCACCGCCGGAAGAACCGCCTGGCGTAATGCTGGGATCACGCGGGTTTTTCGTATGGCCATGCAGCGAGTTGCGCGTGAACCAGCGCAGCGAAAAGGCCGGCGTATTGGTCCGCCCGACAATCACCGCACCCGCCTTGCGCAGATTCGCCACCACAGGATTGTCTTGCTTCGCGATCAAATCCTTTTGCAAGCGCAACCCATTGGTGGTGGCGAAACCCTTCTGATCCGCATTCACCTTGATGGTGATGGGCACGCCAGCAAGCGGCCCGGCATCCTCACCACGCGCAATCATGGCATCAATGCGCGCAGCATCGGCGAGCGTTTCCTCTGGCCGATGATCCACCACGGCATTGATCTTCGCATTCACCGCATCAAGCCGGGCGAGTGCGTCCTTGGCGGCTTCAGTGGCGGAGACCTGCTTGCCGCGGATACGCGCCGCCAGGTCGGTTGCATTCAGGCGCCATAGATCGGACATGGTGGATAACCCCCTTTTTTCGCGCGCAGCCTAACCCGGCAGCGCAAGCACATTCTTGCTGATGATATTGCGCTGAATCTCATTCGACCCGCCATAGATGGTCGAAGGCCGCGCCTGGATGTAAAGCCCGGTCGGGTTCAGGTTGCGGTTGCCTTCCATGGGATCGAGCAAGCCAGCATTTTCGCCGCAGATTTCCAGCATGGTATCGGTGATGCGCTGGAATAATTCGGTCTGAAAGACCTTCAGCATGGATACATCCGGGCCGAGCGTTTCCCCGCGCCTGACCTTATCCACGAAAACACCGTAGAGTGATTTCAGATCTTCCAGATCAAGCCGCAGCTTCGCGTAGGTATCCTGGAACACCGCATCTTCCCAAACCCCCATCCGTTCCGCGAGTTGCTTCAAGCGCGAAAACGCATAGGCCGAAAGCCTGGGCGAGCCGAGATAGATACGCTCAAAGGAAAGCAGCGCCTTCGCCATATCCCAGCCGCGATTGGGCGTACCGACCAGGTTGGCCGCGGGCACGCGCACATTATCGAAGAACACCTCACAGAATTCGTCGTGATATTCCAGATTGATGATGGGCTTCACGGTAATGCCGGGCGTATTCATATCCACCAGCAGGAAGGAAATGCCTTCCTGCTTCTTGGCATTCTTGTCCGTGCGCACGAGCAAAAAACACCAATTGGCGTCCATGGCGAGGGTGGTCCAAATCTTCTGGCCATTCACCACATAGGTATCGCCATCCAGCACCGCTTCCGTGCGGAGTGCCGCCAAATCCGACCCCGCATTGGGTTCAGAATAGCCCTGGCACCAGATATGCTCACCGGAGAGAATCTTCGGCAGGAAACGCTGCTGCTGCTCACGCGTGCCGTGATTGATCAGAAGCGGCCCGACCATGACGATGCCATGGTCATTGGTGCGCGCGCAGCCATGGCGTTCGATTTCTTCGGTGAAAATGATCTGCTTCGCCGGCGAAAGCCCAAGCCCGCCAAATTCGCGCGGCCAGCCAGGGCAGAGCCAGCCTTTCTCGGCCAGCTTGTAATACCAAGGCTTGTTTTCTTCCCAATGCAGGCGCTTCGGTGGATTGCGCAATTCCGCCGGGTAATTGGCTTCAATCCAGCCACGCACATGCAGGCGAAAGGCTTCATCTTCCAGCAGGTTCAGATCCTGGGTTTCGCGTGGTTCGATCATCACTTCAGCCTCCGGTAAAATTGGGCTTGCGCTTGGCGAAGAAGGCCGCGCGGCCTTCCTTGAAATCTTCTGTCGTGAACAGCGCTGCCTGATAGGTTTGTTCCTGCGCCAAAGCCTCATCCAGACCATCGGCGAAGATTTGCTTGGTGAAGGCGATGGGGCCAGGCGCCTCGGCCGCCAGGAAGTGCGCTTTTTCCAAGGCGGCTTCCAAAGCCTTGCCGGGCGGTGCGACGTAATCCACCAGGCCGATGCGTTCGGCTTCCGGCGCGGCGATCACTTCATGGAAAAACAGGATGCGCCGCGCACGGCCAATACCAACACGCGCAGGCAGGAAATGCGGCAGGCCCATATCAGACATCAGGCCAATCTTGTGAAAACCCGCCGTGAAGCGCGCATCTTCGGCGGCGACAATCACATCGCAGGCGCAAGCCACCGCCATGCCGGCCCCCGCCGCCCAACCTTCCACGGCGGCAACAATCGGCTTGCCGCCCTTGGCCATCAGGCGCACCAGCTTATGGGTGCGGCGCATGCGTTCGCGCCCCGCCAGCGTGCTATCAATATCCATGGAGGAAATATCGCCGCCGGCGCAGAAGGTGCCCTCAGCGCCCGTCACGACAATGGCGCGGATTGTATCATCGCCATGGGCGCGTTCCATCACTTCTTCCATCGCGGTGCGCAGCACGGGCGCGATGGCATTCTTGCGCGATGGGCAATCAATGGTGACGATCAGCACCGCGCCATCGCGTTCTTCCAGAATGCGTTGGCGCAGCGGTTCGGCGGCGGCGTTCATTCCGCATCCTCCGGCGCCAGCGCCATGAAGCGGCGGCGATGCAAAGCGGCGGAGCCGAATTGATTGGCAATCACCATGCCACGACGCAGATACAGCCCGACATCATATTCATCGGTGTAGCCAATGCCGCCATGAAGCTGGATGCATTGGCGCAGCACCATCAGCCCGCTTTCACCCGCGCGCGCCTTGGCCTTGGAAACGGCTGCCTTGCGTGCATCGCCTTCCGCCCCGGCATCCAAAGCCGCTGCCGCCGCTTCAACCGCCGCGCGGGTCAGCGAGAGATGAATTTTCAAATCCGCCGCGCGATGTTGCAGCGATTGGAAAGTGCCGATGATGCGGCCAAATTGCTGACGTGTCTTCAGATAGCCCAGCGTCATATCGAAGGCGCGTTCCATCAGCCCGACCATGGCGCCCGCCGTCATCAAAGCGGCTTCATCAAGTGCGGCATCCAATACAGCGCTGATATCGGCAGCAATGCGCTTGCCCCGCGCGGGATCCGCGCGCAGCGTGCCGAAATAGCCGCCATCCATGGTTTTTTCCAAGGATAGATCAGCCCCCGCCGCCGGCACGGCGTAAAGCGCAAGCCCTGCGCCTTCCCGTACCGGCACAAGATACACATCCGCGCCGCCTGCTTGCGGGATAAACACGCGCGGCGCATCGGCATTGCCCGGCGCGGCCAGCGTATCAGCACGTTCTTGCCAGGCTGTCAGCACCATTTGCTTGCCAGCGAGCAAAGGGCCAAGCATCGATTGATCATCCGCGCCCGCCAACAGGCGCGCGGAGAGCATCGCGGGGATTAACGGTTCGGGCGCCAAGCCGCTCGCCAATTCCTCGGTCAGCGCAATGGCCTCACTCATGCCAAGGCCAGCGCCACCAGCGGCTTCCGCCACGGCAAGGCCGATCCAGCCGAATTCGCCCATCTGGCCGAAAACGCCCTTGTCAAAACCAGGTGCCACAAAACGCAGCGCACGCACGCGCTTGCTGTCTCCGCCGCGCGGCGCTACCGCACCGGCGCTATCGCGGATCATGCGAATGGATTCCGCGCGTTCTTCCAAAACCTCACTCATGCCCTTATTCCTTATGCGCGTCAGTTCGTGTGCAGCTTGGCACCACTCGCCGCCTGGATTTGTTCAAAGGTCACACCCGGTGCCAGATCGCGCACCACAAAACCCTTTCCCTGCACCACATCCAAAACGCCAAGATTGGTGTAAACGCGGCTCACTGCGCCTGGCGTTGTCAGCGGATAGCTGCAGCGTTCCACGATTTTGTGCCCGCCATCCTTGGTGGTGTGTTCCATCACCACCCAAAGACGTTTGGCGCCAGCGCCAAGATCCATCGCGCCACCAACGGCAGGGGCTGAATCATTTTCGCTGGTCGCCCAATTGGCGATATCGCCATTCGCCGCCACTTCGAAAGCGCCCAGCACGCAAAGATCAATATGCCCGCCACGGATCATGGCGAAGCTATCCGCATGGTGGAAATAGGAACCGCCGGGCCGCAGCGTAACGGCCTGCTTACCGGCATTCACCAGCCAGGGGTCCACCTTATCCGGCGCGGGCGCGGGGCCCATGCCCAGAATGCCGTTTTCCGAATGCAGGATCACTTCGCGATCCAGCGGCACGTAATTGCCGATCAGCGTCGGAATGCCGATGCCAAGATTGACGAACCAGCCTTCCGGAATGTCTTGCGCGACACGGGCGGCCATTTGCTTACGGTCGAAGCCTTGCATGGTCTGATCCCTTCTTTCCTGAATCTTCAAGCCCATTCCGGGCCGCGATCAATGTGCAGCACGCGATTGACGAAAATGCCCGGCGTATGGACATTCTCCGGCACAATCTCACCTAGTTCGCGGATATGCATCACCTGCGCGATAGTCATATCGGCTGCCATGGCCATCACCGGGTTGAAGTTCCGCCCGCTGGAACGATAGGTCAGATTGCCCCAGCGATCCCCTTCCCAGGCTTCCACCAGGGCAACATCGCCTTTCAGCGCATGTTCCATCACATAGGTGCGCCCATTGAATTCACGCTGTTCCTTGCCATTGGCGAGGATAGTGCCAACCGATGTCGCGGTGAAAAACGCCGGCACGCCAGCACCGGCAGCGCGCATGCGTTCGGCCATGGTGCCTTGGGGCACAATCTCAAGCTCGATCTTGCCTTGTCGATACAATTCCTCAAACACCACGGAACCAGCGGAACGCGGGAAGGAACAGATGATCTTCCGCACCCGACCCAATTCCATGAGCCGTGCGAGGCCCACGCGCCCGGTGCCGGCGTTATTGGCAACGCAGGTCAGGTCTTTGGCACCTTGTTCGATCAGTCCTTCAATCAATTGGTCAGGCTGGCCAACCGCGCCAAAGCCACCGATCAGAACGGTTGAGCCATCCTTGATGCCGGCCATGGCATCGGCCATGGATTGAACAATCTTGTTGATCATGCGTCTTTTCCCATCATCATTCAGGCAAAACGAAACAGGCCATTGCTGACGACAATCTTGTCGCGTTCCACCACCCGCGCGCGGAAGGCGGCACCACCTGCTTCATGCCAAATCTCGCTTCGGATCGTCTCACCCGGATATACGGGTGAGGAGAAGCGCAAATCCATCTGCCCGAAGCGCGTGGTGTCGTAATTGCAAAGCGTCTTCAGCAGCGCATGGCAAACCGTGCCGAAGGTGCAAAGCCCATGCAGGATGGGGCGTGGAAAACCCGCGGCGGCGGCGATTTTCGGGTCTATATGCAGCGGGTTCAAATCCGTGTTCAGGCGATAGATCAGCGCCTGTTCCGGCCGCGTTGCCAGATCAAGCGTGATATCCGGCGCACGGTCCGGTTCTGGGTGCGGCTGCTTCACCGGCCCGCTCGGCCCACCAAAGCCGCCATCGCCGCGCAGAAAGGATGTGCTGGTGAGTGTCGCGAGCAAATCGCCCGTCTTCGCGTCAATCACCTGGCGTTCGGAATACATGAGCGCGCCCTTGCCTTCGCCGCGATCCACCAGGCCCGTTACGCGCGAACGGCCAATGATTTCGCCTTCGGTCGGCAAGGGCTTGTGCAGGATCAGGCCCTGTTCGCCATGGACAATCTTCACCCAATCCATGCCGGTATCCGGATTGCGCGACCAGAAGCCAGGCGCCCCCAGCACCACGGGCATGGAGGGCATAACCTTCAAGCGTGGTTCATAAAGAAAATCGAGCTGCTGTTCATCCATCGGGTCCTGGCCGAGCCCGACAGAGAAATTATACATCGCCACATCCTGCCAGCGCAGATGCTGGCGCATTTCCGGGATGGGGTAGTTCAGCAGCTTTTCGTAGATGATTGGCATTTCAACGCCCTTCCTCAATTTCAATCACCGCATCCGCGGCAAAGGCGCCCTGCCCTGCCGGCAGCACCAGCATGGGGTTCACATCAACGGATGCCAAACGCGGCCCCGCCGCCACGGCAAAACGCGATAGCGCGGCGAGTGCGCCCGCAAGCGCCTTC
The DNA here is from genome assembly GCA_020249825.1 of Roseomonas sp. Lineage (GTDB taxonomy): Bacteria > Pseudomonadota > Alphaproteobacteria > Acetobacterales > Acetobacteraceae > Neoroseomonas. The sequence continues at coordinate 8,522 of JADCEX010000144.1, read as the reverse complement.
ACATCGGCCTTGGGTTTGCCGCGCGCGCCATCCAGCAGCGGGAAGCCCTTCAACGAACGGATCATGGCTTCGGCTTCGGTCGCATTGAAGGGGCAGCGGCGGAAGGCGACATCCTTCAGGATTTCGATGAACACACCGCCAAGCCCCACCATCGCCACAGGGCCAAAGACCGGGTCTCGCAGCACACCAAGCGCCATTTCAACGCCGCCGGTGATTTGCTTGGCAATCAGCACGCCTTCGATGCGCGCCTTGGGCGCATGCTGCGCGGCGCGCGCCAGCAGCGTGGCATGCGCTTCACGCACCGCTGCGGCATCCGCGATATTCAAAATCACACCACCGATTTCGCTCTTGTGCAGAATATCGGGGGAGAGGATTTTCGCCACCACCGGATAGCCCATGGCATCGGCGGCGCGCACCGCATCTTCAACATTCGCACAGGCTTTTTCAGGCACCGCAGGTACGCCGGCTGCGGCCAGAAGGCGCTTGGCTTCAGCCTCGGTCGGCGTTTGCACGGGGAGTGTCACACTTGGCATTGCGCCCGCCGCACCCGCTTCCTGCCGCGCGAAATAAGCGCCGAAACGGCCCATGGCGGCAATGGCATTCACCGCGCGCGTTGGGTCCTCAAAAACAAGGAAGCCGTCTTCTTCATATTCGCGCACCTTCTCGCGCGAACAAATCGCCGAAAGAACCCAAAGCCGATCCCGCCGTTTGGCGATGGCATCCCGCATGAAGGGCCTGAGCTTCGGCGCCATGGAGGTTGAGCCGCCCGTCTGCGTCAAGAATACCAGAACGGAAGGATAGCCACCATCGCCGGCGGTCTCTTCCAGGAAGTCACCAAAAAGCTCCGTCTGGTTCACCGCCTGGGCGGTGCAATCAACCGGGTTGCGCGGCGCGCAAAAGCTGATCAGGCCGCGCAGCTTTTCCTGCGACGCCTGAGGCATTTCCGGCATGGGCAGGCCCACCGCTTCCGATGCATCGGAAATCAGCACGCCGGCGCCACCACTCACGGTCAGCACGCCAAGGGAATTATTGGCGGGATAGATGCGCCGCGATGCCGCATAAGCGATATCCAGCATTTCTTCCGTGGTGCGCGCGCGCAACACACCGAATTCATCCAGCACGGCTTGCGTCACTGCATCATCACCCGCGATGGAAGCGGTATGGGATTTCGCCGCCGCACCACCAAGCGCGCTGGCGCCGACCTTCATCATGATCACGGGTTTGCGGTTGCGTCGCGCGAGATCAAGTGCCGCGACAAAACCGGCACTTTCGCGAATGCCCTCCGCATAGGCGCAAATCACTTCGACTTCTGGCGCCTGCGCCATCCAGCCAATCGCCTCACCTAAGGAGACATCGGCTTCATTCCCGGTGGTGACGCATACCGTTGTGCCAAGCCCGCGCTGGCGCGCCACCGCGAAAACATGCGTGCCATAGGCGCCGGATTGGGACGCGATGCCGATATTGCCACGTATGGGCCAGCCCTGTTCGAAGGAAAGCGAGAAGATCGGATAGAAACCAATGGCGGCATTGAACAGCCCAAGGCAATTCGGCCCCAGCATGCGCATGCCATGGCGGCGTGCAGCGGCAACCAAGCGTTCCTGCATCGCAGCACCTGCCTCATCCACCTCAGCGAAGCCGGCGGTGAAGACAATCGCGGATTTGCAACCGCGCGCGCCCAGATCATCCATGGCCTGGATCGCGGCTTCACCCGGCACGGCGATAATCGCAGCATCCGGCACTTCGGGCAAAGCCGTGACGGAAGCAAAGGCCGGCAGGCCCTGCACCGTTGGACGATTCGGGTTCACGGGCAAAAGACGGCCCTGAAAACCCTGGCTTTGCATATAGGCAATGGGCCGCCCACCAATGCGGGTGCCGTCATCGGAAGCACCAATCACGGCAACGGAACGCGGGCGAATCATCGCATCTAGAGCATGTGTGCTTCGCATGCGCTCAACACCCATGCTCTAGGTTTTCGTTTGGTCGCATTTTCCGAGTCGCCAAGTGAGTCCACTTGGCTTGAAAATGCTCCAGCGCAGCAAAATCGGCTGTAGTTTTTACGGCACTCAAGGGGCCGCCTTCGGCGGGCATCGCGTCTTCCTCCTGCAATCGCTCGCAGGGTGGCGCCAGCGCGCGCGGGCGGCAAGGGGTTGACTTCAGCCAAATAAAACGAACAGCGCCCCCAAAGCGCCGGCCGCCAGGGAAAGCCCGGCATAGGCCATGCCATAGCGCCCGCCACCCAAGGCCAGGGCATAGCCAGCCTTGGCGCAGATATTGACCGCAACCGCCGCCAGAATCGATTGGGCGGCGAATTCAAGGCTTATGGTGGTCGGGGCCAGCAGCGGCACGGAAAGCGCCACCGCATCCACATCGGCCAAGCCGGTAATGGCCGCGACCGCCAGCACCGCCTCTGGCCCCAACCGCTCGGCGGCCAATTTGGAAATCAGCACCACGGCGGCGAGCAACAGGGCGATTTTCAACACCGCACTGAGTTCGAAGGGGTTGTCAGGCATGCTGGCCGCGACGCCATCCGCGCCCGCGCGCCGCGCCAGGACAAAACCGGCCAGCGCCATGCCAAGCGCCGCGACACCTAAGGGGGCAAACAAATGCGCCGCAACGGCAGGCGCAATGAAGGCGACAATCCCAATGGTGCGCAGGCAGGAAACCGCCCCCGCCATCAGCGCGCCAGCCGCCAGCGCCAAAGCCGCGCCGCCCGCCGCCGCCGCGCGCGCATTGGCAAGCGTCACTGCCGTGGACGAGACCAAGCCCCCCGCCGCGCCGCTGAACAGCAAGCCGCGTTCCGGCCCCATCAGCCTGACCGCGAGGTAGCCAAGATAGGAAATCGCCGCGAGCAGAATGGCAAAGCGCCAAATCTTGGCCGGGTTCAGCCCGCCCAGCAGGGCAATCGGTTCATCGGGGATCAGCGGCATGACCAGCAAGGTCATGGACAGCAGCATGAGCGCAGAGCGCAACTCGGCCCAGGTGATGCGCTTCATCAGGCCATGCAGGCTCTCACGCGAGGCCAGGATGGCGGTCATGGCAACCGCCGCCGCGCCAGCCACCGCCATATCACCCAGCACCGCCAGCGCGCCGAGGCTATAGGTGCCAAGCGCGGCCACCAGGCTAGTGGCCGAGACCTTGTTCTCAGCCTCCGCTTCGCGCAGCGCGAAGGGCAATTGCGCGGCCAGCAGCGCCGCGAGCCCAAATCCCAGCGGCAGCGCGCCGCCATTCTGGCCCAGCGCCAAGGCCAAAACCGCCATGACACCACCGAAAAGCCCGGTCAACGCAAAGGTCCGCACGCCAGCGGTACGCCTGCCCGGCGCTTCCTGGCGTTCGCGCCAATGCCGTTCCGTGCCCACCAGCAAGCCAATGGCAAGCGCAGCGGCCAAGCGATGGATCAGCTCCTCGGTGCCCATCGCGCCATAAGGCGCCAAGCGCTGCGCTATCGCAAGCGGAAAGCTTGCGCGCGCCGGGGCATCGCGGCCATATGGCGGGGATGTCGCTTTCCTTCTCCCGCGCGGAATTGCAGCGCTATTCCCGCCATATCCTGCTCCGCGAAGTGGGCGCAATCGGTCAGGCCAAGCTGCGCGCGGCGCGGGTGCTGGTTGTGGGCGCGGGGGGCTTGGGCTCGCCGCTCGCGCTTTATCTGGCGGCGGCAGGGATTGGTACGCTCGGCCTTGTGGATCATGACGCGTTGGAGCTTTCCAATCTGCAGCGCCAAGTCGCGCATACCACCGCGCGCATTGGGGAGAATAAGGCGGCGAGTGTCGCGGAAACACTCAAGGCACTGAACCCGGAAGTGGCGGTGGATATCCATGCGCGGCGGATGGATGCGGCGGCAGCGCGGGACTTGATCCCTCATTATGACGTGATTTGCGACGGGACGGATAATTTTGAGACGCGCTTTCTATTGGGCGATGCCTGCCATTTGCTCGGCAAGCCCTTGGTGAGTGCGGCGGTGCTGCGCTTTGAAGGCCAGCTTTCGGTGTTCCATGGCCATGATGGCGCCAACCCCTGCCATCGCTGCCTGCACCCGGAACCGCCACCGCCCGGCCTGGTGCCCAGCTGTTCTGAAGCCGGCGTGCTGGGCGCCGTGACAGGCGTGATGGGCACGCTGCAAGCGACCGAGGTGCTCAAGCTCATCCTTGGGATTGGCGAACCGCTGATCGGCAAGTTGTTGCTTTGGGATGCGCTGGATGCGCGTTTCCGCACAGTGCGGCTAAAGCGTGATCCGGCCTGTGCACTCTGTGGGCCTGAAGCTTCCATCCATGATCTTTCCGCCCACGAGAACGCAGCGGAAGCTGCCTGCCGGGCATGAGCGAAAAGCGCCCCCCACTTGGCATATTGTTGCTGGATGGCGGGCATGAACGCGCCCATTACGCTTTGGTGATGGCCAGCGGCGCGGCGGCTTTAGGCCGCGATGTGGTGCTTTTCGCGACCAATGGCGGCTGCCGCCTGCTGCTGGCCGATTGCCCCTTATTGCAGGACCCGCGAGAGGCGCACCTGGCTTCCCGCGGTGTCGCCGGGATTGGCACTTTGCTTGCCGCCATCGCCGCCCTTGGCGTGCAGCGCATGGTCTGTGAAGCCGGGCTGAAGGCCGAGGATTTGGGCGCTGCCCCCCTCGCGCCCGGCGTCGAACGGGCCGGGGTGGCGAGTTTTCTGGGTGCGGTGGGTGCGGGGCAGATCGTGTCTCTGTGACCTATGAGTCACGGGCTTTAGGGTGGCGCCTGAGCATCAGTGCGGAAGTAGCTGATTCACCTTACGATTTTGCCATGGCGCTGCCTAAATCTTGTCATGATTGCCGTGGCAAATACCCCACATGCTGTGGGCTTCAGGTTACGCTTGACCTGCCCTGACCAAATGGCATAGGCGAAGATGTCGCGATCATGTTTCTGGATGTTTCAGGCAGCCAGGGCCTGGTCAGCGGGACGGCTTGGGCCGCGCCGATGCGGGGGCATTGGTGGGGCTCTTGGGGGGCCGTTTCGGGGCGCAAATCCCAGACCCGATGGAGTTTAGGGGATGCACGGGTTTCGACTGGGTTATGGTCGTTTTCTGGTTTTGGGACTGCTGCTGGCGGTGCTTTCGGCATGCGCGGATGGCACAGGGCGCCACGCCAATGGGCCGTTTTATAACCGCCCGGATAGCACCTCCCCACCCGGACCGCCCGGCGATCCTTGGGGGCCTTGGATCCGCGATGCTTCCCGACGGTTTGACGTGCCCGATCTTTGGATCCGCGAAGTCATGCGCCAGGAAAGCGGCGGCCGCCCAGGCGCCACATCACGCGTGGGTGCCATGGGGCTGATGCAGGTGATGCCCGGCACCTATCGGGAATTGGCGCAGCGCTACAATCTGGGGCCTGACCCCTATCACCCTTACGATAATTTGCAGGCAGGCGCCGCCTATATCCGCGAAATGTACCAGCTTTACGGCTCACCCGCCTTCCTGGCCGCCTATAATGCCGGGCCGCGGCGGCTGGAGGATTATTTGTGGGGCGGGCGCGGCCTTCCTGATGAAACACGCAATTACGTGGCGCGCGTTGGTCCTCGCATCGCGAGCACGGCGCCAGCACGCCGTGCCCCGGCCGAGGTTTATGCCGCGGCTGATATCGGCACGAGCATCCCGCGCGGGCCACGCCGGATGGATGGCGGAACGATGGTAGCGCTGAACCAACAGCGCAGCCCAGCGCCGACGGTGCAAGTGGCACAGGCCGCGGCCCCTGCCCCGGCGGCGCCGGCGGGGACACAGGTGGCGAGCCTTGGCAATGTGGTGCGCATGGACCCTATCCCCGATGGCAGCACCTTTACCCCGGCGGAGCGTCGGCGTGCCGGGCTTGATACGGGGCGTTCCAGCCTTGCGGCAGCGCCCATGGCGCCGCCCGCGCCGCGTCAGGCGCCGGCAGCCGCGCCGTCGCGTAGCGGTCTTGGGCTGATCGGGTCGGCCCAGGCTGCGCCAGCTACGCCTTCAGCCTTGGGCCGCGGTGGGGCTGCGCCACCGCCAAGCGGAGGCGGCAATGGCTGGTCGGTCAGCCTTGGGCGGTTTGCGTCTGAGAATTTGGCGCGCAGCGCCGCTTCCTCGGCCCGTTCTTCGGCGGGCGGCAGCGGTCAGGCGGAGGTGGTGCGCGTCGCGCAGGGCAATAACGCTGCCTTCACCGCAAGGGTGAAGGGACTGACGCGCGCGCAAGCCGAGCAGACTTGCCAAAGGGTACGCTCGGCAGGGAATTGCACGCTGGTGGCGCCGGGGGCCTAAGCCGCGTCAATTGCGGTTCATATCCTGGGCAGACCATAATTCCATGCGCGCATCCACAAGTGCGCGAGTGGTTCGCCGCAGTGCCGGCGGATCGCCCAGACGATTGAGTGTTTCCTGCCCACCTGGAGTAAAAAGTGGTGGGCGCAACGCGTCCACGGCGCCGTTCAAGCTGCGGGCAGCGAAGGCATTGCGCACTACGGACAGGCTATCAATCACCTCCTGCGCGCGCGCATTTGCGGCGATGCCGAAGGCCTCCCGCCATTCGCGGCGGGTGCCGGGTACGGCGATTTGTGCCATGGGCAGCAGGATGTTCCAGCGTGGCCCATTCGGCAATTCAACCGACAAAAACTCCAAACCCTGGATCAGGCGCGCCGTTTCCCATGGCTGACCGGTCAAGCGGCGCCGATTGGTCAGCATATCGGCGCCCTGTTCGATGGAATGGAGCACCGCATCGCCTGTGAGAAAATTGCTGAAATCAGGCAAGCTTGCCGTCTCAACTGGGCCAGAACAGGCGCCCAAGCCCAATAGCCCCAGAAGAAAAACGCGCCTATCACACTGCATTATGATGTCCTTCCACTCAATCCCACGGAGCCTATCACATTTGCATCCTGGTCTGGCATGGCAGGCGTCTGGTCCCGCGATCCAGCCTTGGGTGCTGGCAGGCGTCCGCACCTAGCGAATGATGAAATTTCGCCCAGCCCGCCGCTCAAAACTCTGTGAAATCAGTTCCTGGCGCGCATCAAGCAAGGCGCGGGTGGTGCGTGGCAGGGCGGGTGGGTCCGCAAAGCGATTGAGCGTTTCCTGCCCGCCCGGGGAAAAGAGTGGCGCGCGCAAGGCGGCAGGTGCAGCCGCTGGCCGCTGTTCGGCAAAGGCATTGCGTAGTTCCGTGAGGCTATCAATCACCTCCTGCGCGCGGGCTTCGGGCGAGATGCCAAAACCCTGGCGCCATTCAGCCCGCGCGGCCGGTATGGTAAGCTGCGCCATGGGCAGCATCACATTCCAGCGCGGCCCATTCGGCACTTCCACGGCGAGGAATTCCAAAGCCTGAACCAGGCGCGCGGTTTCCCAAGGCTGACCAACCAGGCGGCTTCGATGGGTGAGCATATCGGCCCCCTGCTCAATCGAATGGCGCACAGGGTCAATCGAAACAAAGCCTCGGAATTCGGGCAAAAATGCTGTTTCTGTTGGCGTTGCCGCGCAAGCGCCAAGCCCGAGCAGACCCAGGAAAAGAAGGCGCCTGTCACAGGACATGGGGATTTCCTTCCATCAAAACCAAGGATGAAATAAGCGCCCCCTTTTGACAGCGCAGTTGGGCGGGCGCCTTGATCCGCATCACAGTGCCCGCCCTGGATCAGCGCTTACAGGCTGACCGCCTTGCCCTTTTCCGGAATCAGCACCTTGGCCTTGGCGCCGACCATCTCGGCCTCAAAACCCTTGGCATCCGGCAGCAGCATGCCGAAGGTCGCGTAATGGCAGGGGATGGCGGTGGTGACGTTGCGGAGATAGCGCTTCACCGAAAGCGCCGCCGCGCGTGGCCCCATGGTGAAGCGATCCCCCACCGGCACCAAGGCGACGGTTGGGGCGTAAAGCTCATCAATCAGCGCCATGTCGGAGAAGATATCGGTATCGCCCATGTGATAGACAGTCGGTTCATGCTTGTCCTTTGGCGTCACCACAATGCCGTTCGGCAGGCCAAGGCAGTGGAAAACGCCATTGGCATCCACCTCAACCGAGGAATGGAAAGCCTGGGTCAGCGTGACCGTGAATTCACCCTGATCCGTGGTGCCACCAGTATTCATGGGATCAAACGCTTCGACCCCCTGCTTGCCGAGCCACATGGCGAGCTCATAATTGGTCACCAGCTTGGCACCGGTGCGCTTGCAGATGGCCGCCGTATCGCCGATGTGATCGGCATGGCCATGGGTCAGCAGCACATGGGTCGCCCCCGCACTCGCGGCTTCCGCATCACCGCCAAAAGCAGGGTTGCCGGTGAGGAAAGGGTCAATCATCACAACAGACTTGCCGAATTCCAGGCGAAAGGCGGAATGGCCGAACCAGGTGAGTTTCATCGCTTATTCCTTTTTTGAGTTTCAGGTGAAGGTCATACGGATCGTATCCGCGATCATGGCGGGCTTGGCCTCGCCCTCGATTTCAAGCGTCTGGCGCACGGTGTTCCGATGGGCACCTGGCGCGCCATCTTCCACCGCAACCAGGCTTTGCCTCAGCTGGATGCGCGCGCCGGCCTTCACCGGATTGACGATGCGCACCTTGTCGCTGCC
>JADCEX010000143.1 GCA_020249825.1 Roseomonas sp. | reverse complement strand
CTGGCCGGGGATCGGCTGGTGCGGCTCACGGATATTGCCGAAATCCGCCGTGGCTTTACCGATCCGCCGCAGCCGATGTTCCGCGTGAATGGGCGCCCGGCCATTGGCCTTGCGGTTGCGATGCGCGATGGCGGCGATATCTTGGCGCTGGGTGACAATTTGCGGCGCGAAATGCGCAAGATTGAGCGCGATTTGCCGATTGGGATCGAACCCTTCCTGGTGGCCGATCAGGCAAAAACCGTGGATAGCGCCATTGGTGATTTCACCGAAAGCCTCTGGCAGGCTATCCTGATCATCATGGGCGTAAGTTTTGTCGCCCTTGGCGTGCGCGCGGGCGCGGTGGTGGCGCTTTCCATTCCATTGACGCTGGCCATTGTCTTTCCGCTCATGATGCTGGCCGGGATTGATCTGCAGCGCATTTCGCTCGGCGCGCTGATCATCGCACTGACCTTGCTGGTTGATGATGCGATGACGACGATTGACGCCATGATCCGGCGGCTTTCCGTTGGTGATCGCAAGGATCAGGCAGCGACCTTTGCCTATCGTACGCTGGCAGCACCCATGCTGACCGGCACGCTGGTGACCATTGCCGGCTTTTTGCCCATTGGCTTCGCGGCGAGCTCGGCGGGCGAATACACCTTTTCCATCTTCGCGGTGGTGGGCATTGCGCTGGTGGTTTCCTGGTTTGTCGCGGTGGTCTTCGCGCCGCTGCTTGGCATGGCGATCCTGAAGGCGCCGAAGGTTGCAACGGGCGGGGAAGCGCCGGCGCCGGGACGCATTTTGCAAGGCTATGCCGGGTTCCTGCGCTTCGCCATCCGCTTCCGGTGGGTGACGATTGCCGCTGCGGTGGTGGCCTTTGTCATTGCGCTTTTCGCCTTGCGATTCGTGCCGCAGCAATTCTTCCCGTCTTCGGATCGGCCCGAATTGGTGGTGGATCTGACGCTGCCGCAAAATGCCTCCATCCACGCTGCCGAAACCGCCATGGAAAGGCTGGATGCGGCCTTCGCCAAGGACCCGGATATTGCGCATTGGAGCAGCTATGTCGGGCGCGGGGCGATCCGCTTCTACCTGCCGCTCAATGTGCAATTGCCCAATCCCTTCTTCGCCCAGGCCGTGGTGGTGGCGAAGGATTTGGAAGCGCGCAAGCGCCTGCAACCGCGCATCGAAGCGCTGATGGCCGAGCAATTCCCGGCAGCGATTTCGCGCGTGGCGCCGCTGGAACTTGGCCCGCCCGTGGGCTGGCCCATTCAATACCGCGTGCTGGGCCCCGATATTGAAGGCATCCGCAGCATTGCGAAGGAATTGGCGCAAGTGGTCGCGACCAGCGGCGGGGTACGCAGCCCAAGCTTCGACTGGATCGAACCTTCGCGGCAATTGCGCATTCAAGTGGATCAGGACCAGGCCCGCCAGCTTGGGCTTTCCTCTGCCGCCATTGCCGCCACCTTGAATTCCGTCATTACCGGCAGTATCATTACGCAAATCCGCGATGACATCTATCTGGTCAATGTGCTGGCGCGCGCGACGGCGAGTGAGAGGCTATCGCTTGACACGCTGCAAACCATGCAGGTGCCGATCCCGGGCGGGCGTTCTGTGGCACTTGGGCAATTCGCGACCATTTCCTATGGCCAGGAGTATCCGCTGGTCTGGCGGCGGGATCGGGTTTTGTCGCTGACGGTGCAGGCTGATGTGCGCCCCGGCATACTGCCGGAACGTGTGGTGAGCGAACTCGCCCCCCGCATTGCGGAGCTGCAAGCAAAGCTGCCCGCGGGCTATGCCATCGAAACCGGCGGCATTGCCGAAGAAAGCGAAAAAAGCCGCGCTTCCGTCATGGCTGTTGTGCCCATCATGATCGTGGTCATGCTGACCGTGCTGATGTTCCAATTGCAGAGCTTCGCACGGCTTGGTCTGGTCGTGGCCATTCTCCCCTTGGGCCTGATCGGCGTGGTGGCATCCTTGCTGATGTTTGGCAGGCCGCTTGGCTTTGTCGCCATCCTTGGCATTCTTGCTTTGCTTGGCATGATTGCGAAGAATGCCGTGATCCTGATTGTGCAGATCGAAGAAGACCGCGCCTCGGGCCTCGCGCTGCGGGATGCGGTGGTGGCATCCGCCACGTCACGCCTGCGGCCGATGATGTTGACCGCGCTTTCTACCGTGCTTGGGCTTATTCCGATTGCGCCGACTGTCTTCTGGGGGCCGATGGCCTTTGCCATCATGGGTGGGCTTTTGGTGGCAACCTTGCTGACGCTGATCGTGTTGCCGGCGCTTTATGTGATTGTGCTGGAAAGGCGGGATGACCGCGCGGCGGTGGCAAAGCAAGCCTGACTTGCAGGCGCAGCGTTTCAGGCGCTGAGCGCCGCCGCGAGGCCAGGTGCCACTTCAGTGGATTGAAATTGGCGGCGCGTCAGCACCTCGCTCGGCGTGCAGCCAAATTCGCGGCGAAAGGCGCGGGTGAAGCTGGATGGATCATAGAACCCAACAGCCTCACCAATGCGGCTCACGGAAGCCGGGCCATCGGCGCGCATCAGATCACGATAAGCCTGGCGCAGCCGGCGCTGCTGAATAACCCGCGCAATGCCGCCAATCGGCGCAAAGCAGCGATAAAGCTCTGAGCGTGAAATACCCGAACGCTTGACCAGCATGGCGGGCGAAAGCTCAGCCTCCCCCAGTGCCGCATCCACCAGCGCGATCACGCGGGCACGGCGCGCGGCTTCAAGCTGTTGGCGTGTGGATGCCGGGCGTGTTTCCAAACCCATCAGGCAGGCGGACAGCATGGAAGACAAGGCCGCTTCCAGCCGCGGCGCATCTTCTGCGCTGATTTCATCCGCGGAAGCGACGATACGCGGCAGCATGCCCCCAAGCATGCGCGCCGCCGGGCTGCTGAGTGCCAAGGCGCGACCGCTCGCGAAAACCGGGGCGAGTTGCGGCAGGTTTTCGGGCTGGATCAGCACACCGCACCAATGCCCGCCAAGCTTGCGCAGCCCAAAGCCATGCGATAGCGCGCCGAGGAGCAGTTCTTCAGGCTGGCCATCCGCTTCGGCAAGGCGGAGCGCCAGCAGCCAATGATCCAAGCCATCGCGCAGCCCCTCGCTCCGCGCGCGGCGATAATCGGCAGCATCGGCCTGGAATTTTAGCAGCACATGCCGGCCAAGTCGGCGGAGTTCAGCCTGCCCGCGAAAACCCGTGGTGCCGGCACGCGGCGTGCTGACATGCACAACCGGTTCCCAAAAAGCGCGCCAGACATCGAAGCGGATCGCCGCCGGCAGGTCGCGCGTATCTACCGCGAAACGGCCGATCGGTGGGGTATTTGCGCCAGCGCGCGGTGCCGGACTTCCCAAAACCACTGTTCCTGCCTGGGGCAAAGCGGCCTCTCTCCCACCCGATACACTGGGCTTTTTATCCCTGGGCCCCGTGCAATGCCAGCAACATCCGACAGGCTGGGGATAAGGCGCCTAGCATGGGGACGCAACGCTGATCGCCTGCCGCTGCTGCGCCCGCTAATGCTACGTGAAGCTTGAATTGAAATCTTCATGATTGCCGCCCCTGAACGGCCCTTGCCCTTGCGGGCGACTGCATGTGATAGAGAATCTTCAGGCGCGGTCATTCGGACCTGATTGAGACAAGGCGCAAGGTGGTGCCATGGGCCATCACCGCATGTCCTTGATCAGTCCCGGCATGCGTGCCCTGGCCCGCGGCATGTCGGATTCCGCCCCGGCCAGAAGCTAGGAACAGAATAATGGCTGATCTTCTTGTTATCTCCTTCCCGACCGAAGCGCAGGCTGAAGAAGCGCGCACGCGTGTTGCCTCCATGCAGCGCGAATACCTGATTGAACTTGGTGATGCCGTGGTGGCACTCCGCAAGCCCGATGGCACCATCAAGCTGAATCAGACGTTTCACCCGACAGCCGCCGGTGCGGCGGGCGGGGCGCTTTGGGGGTCCTTGATTGGGCTGTTGTTCCTCAACCCGCTCGCGGGCGCGGCAGTTGGTGCCGCGGCTGGCGCGGTTTCAGGCCGACTGACCGATGTTGGCATCAATGACAACTTCATGAAGGAAGTCGCGCAGAGCCTTCAGGACGGTGAGGCGGCGCTGTTTCTGCTGATCCGCAAAATGACCGCGGAGCGCGTGATGGAAGGGCTGCAAGGCATGGGCGGTAAGATCATGCGCACATCCTTCGATGAAACCAAGGAAGCTACGCTGCGTGAAGCCTTGGCTGGAGCATCCGGCGGATGATGCCCATGGGCAGGGTGCGGTTCCGCGCATGAGGGCCAGCTTAGCGCTCCGTGCCGCCGCGGCCTGCCTGCTGCTGGCCTTTTTGGCAGGCTGCGCCAGCATCGCGCGCCTGCCGGCACCGCCAGCAGAACAGGTGACAAATATTGATGTCCTGGGCGTGCCTGATTCCCGCTTCTGGGCCGATGGTGATCCCGCCCCGATTATTGCCTATTACGATCGCGTGTTGCGGCGCCGACTAAGTGCCCTGCCGTCTGGGCGCGGTGGGCGCGTGGCGCCGGGTCATTTCCTCGCACTCTCGGGCGGCGCTGATGATGGCGCTTTTGGCGCGGGCGTGCTGGTGGGCTGGACCGAAACCGGCCAAAGGCCGGAATTCGACCTGGTCACGGGCATTTCTGCCGGCGCGCTGATTGCGCCCTTTGCGTTTCTGGGGCCAGCCTATGATCCGCCGCTGCGTTCCCTGTTCACCGAAATCGCACAGAGTGACGTGGTGCAAATCGGTCAGCTTGCGCTGGCGGTGCTGTTCCGCGAAGCGGTCGCCGATACCACGCCGCTCGCCCGGCTGATCGAACGCCACGCGGATGAGGCGATGTTACAGGCCATTGCTGCTGAATATCAGCGCGGGCGATTATTGCTGATCGGCACTGTCAATCTGGACGTCGGGCGCCCGGCGGTCTGGAATATTGGCGCGATCGCTTCAAGCGGCCATCCGGACGCCTTGCGGCTATTCCGACGCATTTTGTTGGCCTCTGCCTCCATCCCCGGCGCCTTTCCGCCCGTGATGATTGATGTTGACGTGGCTGGGCAGCGCTTTCAGGAAATGCATGTGGATGGCGGCGCGGCGATGCAGGTTTTCCTTTATCCGGCACGGTTCCGCCCGCGCGCTTTGGCAGGCCGCGCCGGGCAGCAACGCGAAACCACGGCCTGGGTCATCCGCAATGGCCGCGTGGATGTGGCGATTACGGACCCACCGGGTGGCATCTTCAGCATTGCGCGCCGGTCAGCGCAAACGTTGCTGCATTTCTCTTCCATCAATGATCTGGATCGGATTTATCTGACCACCTATCGCGACCGCATCGGCTTTCGCCTGCAAAGCATAGGGGAGGATTTCGATACGCCGCGGCCCAGATTTTTTGATAATGGCTATATGCGCGCGCTGTTTGCCTATGGTGAGGCACGCGGCCGCAATATGGCAAGCTGGATGACGGCACCGCCACCGGTTGGCTTGGTTTCCGCCCCACCGCCTGGGCCGTGACGCAAGGGCTTCAGGGCATGATCAGGCCGTAAAGTGTGGTCGCGACCTCGGTTGCGATCAGCAGCACCACGGCCAATTCCAGCAGGCGTGAGCGCCGCGTTTCCGTTAAATCCAGCAGGGTTTCGGAAATCTCACGGATCATCTCAAGCTTGCCGGAAAGCACTTCGGTGCGTTCCTCAAGCTCCCATTCGGCGGCAAGCACGGCATGCAGTGGCGTCAATTCCGGATGATCCCACAGCAGATCGGGCTTGGCCGCCGTATCCACCCGCGCGGCTGAACGCGCGCGCGCGGCAATCGCTTCCCCAATCAGCGGTACGATCAGCCGCGTTGGCATGCCAAGCCGCCCGCGCCGCAGGCGTTCAAGCGGTGCTTCCAGCCGATCCAGCGTGCGCGCCAAGGTGGTTTCCTGCTGCGTCAGCACCGCACTTTTCGCGAGCGCCTTGGCCACCAGCGCAAGCCGCGCGTGGCTTGCATCGCGCAGCAGGATGACGCCCGCTTCATTCGCGCCATCCTCAGCCGCGCCGATGATGATCTCAGCCGCTTCATGCACCGGGGCATCGAAAGGGTCTTGCAGATGCGGGCGCAGCCCCGCCGCCAGCGCTTCGGCTTCCTGCAGGCTTGCACCAATGGTTACCAGCGCGCCCCAGCGAAAGGCAAAGGCGCGGCCCCCGCCTGGCAAATCGCCAAGGCTCAGTACCCCAGGCAGCACAGGCCCACGCCGATCAAGCGCGCGCGTATCCAGCCTTTCGGCAAGCAGAAGCGCATGGACGGGAAGAGTTGTTGATTCCATCATGATTGCTCGTGACCCTGCCGGATTGGTTTGACGCCGGCACGCCCCCGGCGCCCGGCGCCGGACGGGGGGCACAGCGCCGGGACGGGCCGTGCAAGTCCAGGATGGCACACTTCGCTACACATGTTACACAGGCATTTGCGCGTCGTGCCACCGGCGCGCCCGGCATTCAGGCAGGCAGGCAAAAACACATGAGCGATCTCGAACGGGTTCTGGCGCATATTGACGCCGATATGAACAGCGCGCTCGAACGGCTTTTTACCGTTCTTCGCATCAAATCCATCTCCACCGATCCGGCTTTCGCCAAGGATTGCGCGGCCAATGCCGAATGGCATGCGGCGGATTTGCGCAGCATTGGCTTTGAAGCCAGCGCGCGGCCCACACCTGGCCACCCCATTGTTGTCGCGCATGACCGCGCAGCCCAAGGCACATCGGCGCTGTTTTATGGCCATTATGATGTGCAGCCAGTGGACCCGCTGGAATTATGGGACCGCGACCCGTTTGACCCGGTGATCGAATCCCTGCCCGATGGCACCAAGGTGATCCGTGGCCGCGGCAGCGCGGATGACAAGGGCCAGTTGATGGCCTTTGTTGAAGCCTGCCGCGCCTGGAAGGCCGTGACAGGCAAGCTGCCCATCCCGGTTTCTATTCTGCTGGAAGGTGAGGAAGAATCGGGCGGCGTCAATCTGCCCGGCTTCCTTGAGGCCAATAGCCAAGAATTGAAGGCAGATATCGGCCTGATCTGCGATACCAATATGTGGGACCCGAAAACCCCCGCCATTGTGACCATGCTGCGCGGGCTGTGCGGTGAGGAAGTGATCATCCACGCCGCCGATCGTGATTTGCATTCCGGCTTTTATGGCATGGCAGCGGCCAATCCGAACCGCATTTTGGCAAAAATCCTGGCTGATCTTTATGATGATCAGGGCCGCATCACCTTGCCCGGTTTTTATGATGGCGTGCCGGAATTGCCGGAAAGCCTGAAGCAGCAATGGGGAACGCTTGGCTTCATCGCCGAGAAATTCTTGGGCGTCATTGGCCTGTCGCAGCCGGCTGGTGAGAAGGGGCGCGATGCGCTGGAAATGGTCTGGTCGCGCCCGACCTGCGAAATCAACGGCATGGGCGGTGGCTATCAGGGTGATGGTTTCAAGACCGTGATCCCGGCGCAAGCATCGGCCAAGGTATCCTTCCGCCTGGTGTTTGACCAAGACCCGCATACGATCCGCAAGGCCTTCCGCGCCCATGTGATGGCGCGCTTGCCATCCGATTGCCGCGCCGAATTCATCGAACATGGCTCCGGCCGCGCCATTCGCTTCCCCGATACTGACCCTGCCTTCGCCAAGGCGCGTGCTGCATTGTCTGATGAATGGGGCAAGCCGGCGGTGTTTATCGGCTCCGGCGGCTCGATCCCGGTCACGCATATGCTGAAGACTTCGCTTGGCATGGATGTGGTGCTGGCGGGCTTTGGGCTGGAAGATGACCGCATTCATAGCCCGAATGAGAAATACAATCTGGAAAGCTTCCAGAAGGGTATCCGATCCTGGGCACGTATTCTGGAGGCTTTGTCCAAATGAGCGCGACGCAAAATTCCGGCGCACCTGAGGCGCCAAAAACCGCCATGCAGCGTATCCTGGATACGGTGGAACGCGTGGGCAACCGCGTGCCGCATCCGGTGATGATCTTCGTTTATTTGATCGTTTTCGTGGTGCTGCTCTCAGCCCTGCTGTCGCTGCTTGGTGCCAATGTCACCTATCAGGCCTATAACCCGGCAACCGGCAAGATCGAGGAAGCGACCACCGCTGCCCGAAGCCTGCTGACCATTGACGGCATTCGCTTTATGTTCACCGGCGTGGTGCCCAATTTCATGGGCTTCAATGCGGTTGGCGTGATCATTGTTGCCATGGTGGGCGTTGGCGTGGCGGAAGAAGCCGGCCTGGTAAAGGCGTTGATCCGGAAGTTGGTGATCGTCGCACCACCCAAGCTGCTGACCTATATTCTGGTCTTCGTCGGCATTGTTTCATCCATTGCGGCGGATGCGGGCTATCTCGTGCTGATCCCACTGGCTGCGGCGGCTTTCATGTCGGTCGGTCGGCATCCCTTGGCGGGCCTTGCCATGGCTTTTGCCGCAGTGGCTTCCGCCTTCATGGTCAATGTGCTGATCGTGCCGGTGGATGGCATTCTGACCGAAATCACCAACGACGCGGCGCGGCTGGTCAATCCGAATGTCTCGATTGATCTGGCGGCGAATGTCTGGTTCTCCATCGCCTCGGTCGCCATGCTGACGGTGCTGATTGGCGTCATTACCGAAAGGGTGATCGAACCGCGCCTTGGCCCTTATAAAGGTGATTACCAAGTGCCCGGTGAGAATGTACTCTCCGATGAGGAATACAAGGGCCTGCGTGCCGCGCGGAATGCGCTGTTCGGTGTGCTGGCCTTTATCGGCCTGCTGACCCTGCCGCCGGGCGCGCCACTGCGCAACCCGGAAACTGGCGCCATCATCGGCAACTCGCCCTTCATGGGCAGCCTGATCGTCACCATTGCGCTGATCTTTCTGGTCTGCGGCATTGCCTATGGCCGCGCTGCCGGCACCATGCGCACCACCAACGAAGCCATCGCCGCCATCCAGAAATCCATTGGCGCGCTGGCGGGCCTGATCCTGCTGCTGCTGATCATCAGCCAATTCATCGCCATCTTCAATTATTCCAACATGGCTACATTGGCGGCTGTTTCCATGGCGGATTTCCTGGAAAAGCTGAACCTGCCCACGGTTGCGCTGCTGATCGGCTTTGTCATTGCGGTCTTTGGCATTGACCTGATCATCACCGCGGCGATTGCGAAATGGGCGATCTTCGCGCCGGTTTTCGTGCCGCTGCTGATGCAGCTTGGCGTGGCGCCGGAAGTGGTGCTGGCGGCCTATCGCGTTGGCGATAGCCCGATGAATTCCATCACGCCGCTCAATGCCTATTTCGCGATGATCGTGACCTTTGCGATCAAATATCAGAAGGATGCTGGCGTGGGCACGGTAATTGCGCTGATGCTGCCTTATGTCATCGCCATTTCCGTGGTCTGGACCATGCTGCTGGCGGTCTGGTATTTGCTCGGACTGCCATGGGGTCTCTGAAGCATGAATGACATCACCATCATGGCCGCGATCATCCTCGCGGCCATTGTGCTTTTCATCTGGAACCGCATTCCTGTCATTCTGGTGGCGATGGGTGTCGGCATGGCGCTTTACGCCACCGGTTTGGTGACACTGAACCAGGCGCTATCAGGCTTTGGCGATCCCGCAGTGATGTTCATCGCGACGCTTTTTGTGGTGAGTGCTGCGCTGGATCGCACCGGCGTCACGGCCTGGGCCGGGCAGATGCTGATCCGTGGCGCTGGTGAGAATAGCCGCACGCGGCTTCTGGTGCTGATTTCCCTGCTGGCGGCGATGTTGACGGCGCTCATCAGCCTCAACGGTGCGATTGCGGCGCTTTTGCCGGTGGTGGTTGTCTTGGCACTCAGGCTGCGTCTGCCACCATCGCAATTGCTCATGCCGATGGTTTTCGCCGCGCATGCGGGATCGAAACTGGCCCTGACCGGATCGCCGGTGAACGTGCTGGTGAGTGAAGCCGCCTTGGATGCCGGCTTCCGCGCCATCGGTTTTTTCGAATTCACCATTGTGGGTATTCCGCTATTGCTTGGCGTCATTACCATCACCCTGTTGTTCGGGCGGAAGCTGCTGCCGCACCGCGCGGGTGAGACCATGAGTGTGGATTTCAGCCGCCATGCGACCACGCTTGTTGAGCAATATCGGCTGAAGGAAGGCCTGTTCCGGCTGCGGCTGCGCGCCACTTCGCCGCTGATCGGCCAGCCACCATCTGCACTCCAGGAAGATAGCTGGGGAGGGCTTCGCCTTGTGGCCGTGAATGATGGCCTAACGGGCGATAGGCTGCGCCGCCCCACGATGATGGAGGGCGATTTTCTCATCGTCTCCGGCCAGGGTGAGGATGCGGCGCGGCTTGCCACCGAACAGCATTTGGCCTTCCGGCTTGAAAACAGCGATGAGGATTTGCGCGACAGCCTGTTCAATCGGAGTTCCGGCCTTGCCGAGGTGATGATCCCGCCTCGGTCGGAAATGATCGGGCAGACGGCCTATCAGGGCATGATCACCGAAAGCGGCGATCTGGTGGTGATTGCCATTCAGCGCGGTGGCACGGATGTGGGCGCTGAGCCTGTGCAGTTGCAGGCGGGCGATACCATGTTGTTGCAAGGCACGTGGAAGGCGCTCGATACGCGGCTTGCCGATCCGCAGGTGCTGGTGGTGAATTCGCCCGATACCGTGCGCCGTCAGGCCGTGCCGCTTGGCGCCGGCGCCTGGACCACGCTTGGTGTGCTGGCCGGCATGGTGTTCTTCCTCGCGACCGGGCTTTTGCCCGGGGCGGTGGTGGGTATCGCCGCCTGCTTCATTCTGGTTCTGTCGCGCGTGCTGACAGTGGATCAAAGCTATCGCGCGATTGATTGGACAACGGTGATTCTGGTTGCGGCAATGATGCCGCTGTCAACAGCCATGGTGCAAACCGGCGCAGCACAGTTGATGGCGGATGGGCTTGTTGCCATGGCCGCAGGCGGTAGCCCGATGATCCTGCTCGCGGGGCTATTCGTGCTGACGGCTGTGCTCGGCCAGTTGATCAGCAATACTGCAACGGCGCTGATCATCATCCCCGTTGGGGTTGCTGCCGCAACCTCCATGGGGATTTCGCCGATACCGGTGCTGATGAGCATCGGTATCGCCGCCGCCGCGGCATTTCTGACACCAATAGCGACACCGACGAACCTCATGGTCATGCGCCCGGGCGGTTATGCCTTCGGTGATTACTGGAAATTCGGCCTGCCGATGATGATTTGGTTCTTCATCATCTGCGTCTTCGTTGTGCCGTTGATCTGGCGGTTCTGAAACATGGGGGGTTTCGTGCGCTTCCTGTTGGGCAGTGCTGCGCTGATGGCAACACTGCCAGCGCTGGCCCAAACGCCAGCGCCGCGGGAGGCTGACCCAGCCGGCACCTTCGCCTTCCTGCTGGAAAACGATACCTTCTCCGGCAATGATCGTTTCTACACCAATGGCTTTTTGTTCGCCTGGCGGGCGCCTTCCTACGATCCTCCTGCTTGGCTTGCGGGGCTGACAGAGGGGCCAAACCTATTCTTCCCTGGCGGTGGCGTCACGCGCTGGGGCCTGAGCTTCGGGCAGAAGATGTATACGCCGGAAGATACGCTGGCGACCAATCCGGACCCGAAGGACCGCCCTTATGCCGGTTGGCTTTACGGCTCTGTATCGCTGCATTCCTATACGGCGCGTGAGATGGGCACACTGGAATTGCAGCTTGGCGTTATCGGGCCATCCGCGCTTGGCGAATGGGTGCAGAACACCACGCATGATCTGATGCGCATTGATCGCGCCTATGGCTGGGATTACCAGCTGCGGGATGAGTTTGGCGTCAATCTGGTGGCGAACCGGCAATGGCGGCTGAATGGTGAACCCGATTCCGCAGGCCGACGCTTCGGCTGGGTGCCGAGCCTCGCGGCCAGTCTTGGCAATGTGCATACCTACGCCGCCGGCGGCATGATGCTCCGCTACGGGACTGAACTTGAAGCGGATTTCGGCCCGCCGCGTGTGCGCCCGGTTTCCGCCGGTTCGATCTTCTTCCAACCAACCGGGCGCTTTGGCTGGTATGTTTTTGGCGGTATTGAAGGCCGCGCGGTGGCGCGGGATATCTCACTGGATGGCAATACCTGGCGTGACAGCCGCAGTGTGGACCGGGAAGTGCTGGTGGGCGATGCCAGCGCGGGCCTGGCGCTGATTTTCGGCACTACGCGTCTGACCGCGACTTACACGATCCGCAGCAAGGAATTCGAAACCCAGCGTGAGGCTTCGCAATTTGGTTCGATCAGCATTGCCTTCCGCTTTTAGCACCTGAACGGCAATACACGCCTCAGAGATACCCTGCACAGTCGCGCGACACTCCGCCAATGCGCGGTGCTGCCCCTTACTTTCAACTCACTGCAATAAACGCATGGCGTCAGCGCCAAAAGACACAGGGGGCATGCACATGAAATCAAAATGGGCCGGCGCGGCCATGCTGGGTCTGATGGTGGGGGCTGCCCCAGCCTATGCGCAGCAGCCAAGCATGGAAGAACTGATGCGGCGCATAGATGCGCTGCAACAACGTGTGAATGAACTTGAACGCGAACGCCGCCCGCAGCGCCCGGCCGCTGTCGCCGCACCCGTGCCCGCACCTGTACCAGCCGCGCCGGCACGCGCCGCAGCACCGCGCACAGCCCCGGTTGCCGCCGCCGCAGCCGCCCCTGCCGCCGCACCCGCGCCACGCTCGCCTGAGGTCGTGCGCGCTGAGGTGGATGAGGCACTGCGCGGCAGCCTGGATGGGCTTGCCATGCGTATCCCGAATTCGGATACGACCGTGCGGCTTTACGGCTTTCTGCGCCTGACCGCCTATCAGGATTTCAATGCGCGCAACCCGACCGATGCGGCTTCTGTGCAGGGTATTCCGCTGAGCGGAGGCAAGACACAGCCCGGCGATGGCGATATCACCGCACGCAGTTCGCGCTTCGGATTCGATACGCGCACCGATACCGGCTGGGGACGCCTTGACACCACCATTGAAGGCGATTTCCGTGGAGATGCGGGCGCTGATCTTGCCTATCGTCTGCGCCAGGCCTTCGCTGAATTGACGCGCGATGATTGGAGCTACCTGATCGGACAAACAAACAGCCTTTGGAATGAGGGGATCACCGAAGCGCTGCATGACGCCACCAACCTCAATCAATCTTTCATCCGTCAGGCGCAGATTCGCGTCACGCATCGTTTCGACGAAAATTGGATGCTGCAAGGTTCGATTGAAGCACCCTTTAGCGATATCCTGACGAGTAGCGGGGCTCGCTTCCCCACAGATCGCTTCGATGGTGGCGCAAGAAGCGCTGCCTTTGATCAAATGCCCGATTTTCTCGCGCGGCTGACCTGGCGTGATGGCGCGGAAGAATATGTGCTGCGGGGCCTGTTCCGTCAGTTATCGCTTGAACCGGATGGGGCTGCACCTGGACCTGGCACCACCGACCGGTTCTCAGGTGGCCCGAGCGAGAGCACCTTCGGCTGGGGGCTTGCCGCCCATACGCGCCTACCGCTTGGCAAATGGATTTCTGCCCTTGGCCGGGATGAGCTGATGCTGATGGGCTATTATGGTGAGGGTATTGGCCGCTATTTCGCCGGCAATACCTTCGGCCAGAGCGCGATTACCGACCTATCTACGGCGACCCGCATGGATTACAGCCTGGAATCCGTACCCACCTATGGCGGCACCATCGGCTATCGCCGCTTCTGGACGGATTTTGTGCGGAGCACGGTTTCTTATGCCTATGCGCGGCAGGATTTCCCATCCTCGATCCGTTTCGCCTCCGGCACGCCTGGCGCATTGGCGCGCAACCGGGAAATGCAGCAGGTCATCGCCAATCTGATCTGGAGCCCCTTTGCGGACCGCCCGACCAGCCGCATGCCTTTTGGCTGGCTTGATCTTGGGCTGGAATATGTCTTCAGTCGGCGTGATCTTGAAGATGGCGCGGCGGCGGTAGGTTCGAATGGCGTTGGCCATGGCATCGCCAATCGCCTGCTTGCGGTTGGGATTGTGCGGTTCTGAAGTTGCAGAAAACATAACAAAAACCGGCCATGGCAGCTTAAGGGGTCAGTTCTGCCACCATGGCCGGCGGGGCCGGAGCCTGCGCCCATTGCGGCGCGCATTATTCTTTCTCCAGCCTTACCATTCGGCGGCGCGCCTTAGCAGACGCGCCGCCGGATTTTCAGCCCTGCGCGGCAGGCACGGCGATGAAGGCGGGCTTGCCATCGCGCAGGACGCGCACCGCAACCGCACCACCCGCGGCATTTGCGTCGCGCAGCGCCCGCACCACGGCGTCAGCGTCATCGGTCGTCGCCGCGCCAACACCCACGATCACATCGCCCCGGCGCAAACCGGCTTCCTGTGCGCGTGAATTCGGCTCCACCGCCTGCACCAGCGCGCCCTTGGCATCATTGGGCAAGCGGAGTGACGCACGTGCTTCCGGCGTGATCGGCATCAGCGAAACACCAATGCGCGGCGCGTTGGATTGTTCCGCACCCGCGCCGGCACGTTCCGAAGCAGGCTGAGCGGCGATATCCACGCGGAGGCTCCGTTCCGCACCATCGCGCCAAAGCTTCAGATCAGCCTTCGCACCGGGGCGAAGATCCGCCACGCTACGCGCCAGGTCACGCGGATTGCGCACGGCCTTGCCATCCAGCGCCGTCACCACATCGCCGGGCTTCAGGCCAGCCTTGGCGGCGGGGCTGTCATTTTCCACACCCGCCACAAGGGCACCCTGCGGGGCTTCGGCGCCTTTGGCAGGCAGCTTCAACGCTGCGGCCATGGCCGTATTCACCGGCTGGGTGGAAACGCCAATGAAGCCGCGCTCCACAAAGCCTTTCTCACGCAGTTCCGCCACCACGCGCTTCACCATATTGGATGGTACGGCAAAGCCGATGCCAACCGAACCGCCGGTCGGGCTGAAGATTGCCGTATTCACGCCAATCACGCCGCCATCCCGCGAAAAAAGCGGACCGCCGGAATTGCCCTGATTGATCGGCGCATCCACCTGGATGAAATCATCATAGGGGCCAGCGCCAATATCGCGGCCGGTTGCCGAAACCACGCCCGTGGTCACAGTGCCGGAAAGGCCATAGGGGTTGCCCATGGCCACCACCCAATCGCCGGGCTGGGCACGATCAGAATCGCCCAAGGCGACGAAGGGCAGCGGCGCGCCGGCTTCAATCTTCAGCAGCGCTACATCGGTGCGCGCATCGCGGCCAACAACGCGGGCCTGCAATTCGCGGCCATCTTCAAGCTTCACCATCACGCGCGTTGCGCCATCCACAACGTGGTTGTTCGTCACGATAAAGCCGGCGGCATCAATGACGAAGCCCGAACCCGTGCCCTGCATGCGGCCCTGGCCGGGGTTGGGCATGCCCGTCTCAGTGCGCGGCTGCTTGCCGGAGACATTGATGGTGACAACGGCCGGGCGCACGGCCTTCACCAGATCGGCAAAGCCTGCGGTGGGGGCGGCGCGCTCAAGGGTGATTGCCGGGGCAACAGGCGCCGGGGCATTTTGTGCCTGCACGGCAAGGCCGGTCAGCGCGGTTGAACCAAGCAAAAGGCCGAGCAGCGCATAGCGCGCAGTCCGGCGGGCGGGGCTGGAAGTAGCCATGTGTTTTTCTCTCCATCTAAAGGGCAGGGCGCTGATTCGCTTTCGCCTTGACTGCCAAAATGGAGAAAGCCTGCTGTAAAGTCCCGAACGCGAAGCTGAAATGATTTTCAGGATTTGGGCCGTGATCCCGAAAGATCCACGGTCACGCAAAGCCCTGGCGCGGCATCAGACAATACCGGCGCTGCGCCATGCAGCTTCGCCACCGCCGCGACTAACGCCAGGCCAAGCCCGCTGCCCGGCGTGCCCCGGCTACGGTCCAGCCGATAAAAGCGGCGCAGCACGCGGGCGCGTTCTTCTGGCGGCACGCCTGGCCCATCATCGGCCACTTCCAGCACTGGTCCTGGGCGCAGCGCCACGCGCACGGCTTGCCCTCCATGGGTCAGGGCATTGTCTATCAGATTGGCCAGCATCTGGCGCAGCAGTGCGGCATCGCCATGCAGGCGCTGGTCTGGTGCCACCTGCACTTCAAGCCGCTTGCCGGCTTCTTCCGCGACCACCGCATAAGCCTCGGCGAGTGTTGTCACCAGCGCAGAAAGGTCTACCACCGGCGCTTCCTGCGGCGGCAGTGGCGGGCCGGCTTCAAGCTGAGCAATACGCAGCAGCGCGGTGAAGGTGGCAAGCACCGTATCCAGTTCGGCCAAGGCAGCTTCAAAGGCTGCCCCATCGGCATTGGGATCGCGCGCGCGCACAAGGGCGGCTTCCAGACGCTGGCGCAGGCGGGAAAGCGGGCCGCGCAAATCATGCGCGACATCCACCGTGACCTGCCGCATGCCTTCGATCAGCGCTTCCTGGCGTTCCAGCAGCGTATTCACTGTGCCTGCCAGCCGATCAAACTCATCGGCGCTGCCAGCCAAGGGCAACCGCCGCGCGAGGTCCCCGCGCATCACCTGTTCGGCTGCTTCTGAGACGCGGCGAAGCCGATGTTGCAGCCCCCGCGCCATGAACAGCCCAAAGCCAAGCGCAATCAGCACAGCCACCGCGCCGGCTGCGAGCAGCGTGGTGGCAAGGGTTGCAGCCGTATCCAGCACCGCGCCGAATTCCGCCGCGACCAGCAAGGTGAAGCCAGTGGCAACCCCAATGCCCAGCGTGCGCACCGGCCCTTCCGGTGCCCTGAGCGTCACGAAACCGCGCAAGCCCGCCGGCGCGCCGGAAAGCCGCGCGGAACCCGCCACGGGCCGCCCATCCGGCAAGCGGAGCTGCACCAAAATGGCGCTTGGCGTGCGGTCCCGTGTGCGGGCTTCCACCGCGCGTGTCAGGCCAATCATGCCGAAGCGCTGAAATTCGCCCAGCAGCAATTCCGCTTCCGCGCGGATGGTGCTGTCCAAGGCTTCCTCCAGCGCGGCGGAACTCCGCAGCCACCCAAGCCCAAGCCCCAGCGCGGAAATACCCAAGACACCAAAGGCAGTCAGCAAAGCCGTGCGCAGCGCAAAGCTGCGCAGCAACCGGGTCAGCCCGTTCATTTTGGCGGCCCGAGCATATAGCCCACGCCGCGCATGGTCTGGATCGGCGCGGGCAAGCCTTCCAGCGAAAGCTTCCGGCGCAACCGGCTGACATGCACCTCAACCAGATTGGTCGAAGGATCGAAGTTCAAATCCCACACGCCTTCCAGCAGCATGGTCTTGGTCAGCATCTGGCCCGGGCGGCGCAGCATGAATTCCAGCAGGCGCATTTCGGTGGGCATCAATTCGACTGGCTGGCCATTGCGGCGCACCACGCGCTTCAGCAAATCCATTTCAATATCGCCGACTTGCAGCAATACGGGATCATTCGCGGATGTCGGGCGACGTGCCAGGGCGGCGATGCGGGCGCGGAGTTCACTGAAGGCGAAAGGCTTCGCCAGATAGTCATCCGCCCCCGCATCAAGCCCTTCCACGCGCCGTTCAACCTCACCAAGCGCGGTCAGCACCAACACGGGGGTGGTGATGCCGGAAGCCCGCAGCGCGCGCAGAATGGTGAGCCCATCCGGCACCGGCAGCATGCGGTCCGTGACGATCACATCCCAGGCCTCACCGGCGGCGAGCAGCATGCCATCGCGGCCCGTACGCGCCACCTGCACGACATGGCCAATTTCCTGCAGACCCTTGGCGATGTAATCGGCGGTCGCCTTATCGTCTTCGATCAGCAGGATGCGCATGGGGCGCGGATATTACTCCAGCGTCGCAATGGCAACCGCCAGGCGGCAGCCCTGGGCGAATTCTGGAACATCCACATATTCATGGACCGTGTGGATTTCCGCCTGGCCGGCGCCGAAGGTCACGGTCGGCACGCCATGCTTCACCAGCCAATTCGCATCCAGCCCGCCGGCGGACACCATGGTCACAGGCTCAAGCCCCATGGATTGCGCGGCTTTCTTCGCGCGCTGCACGGCGGGATCATCAGCCGACATCAGGAAGGGCGGATAGGCAGTGCGGGTTTGGAAAGTGACCTCGGCCATGTCGCCATCGGCATCCTTTACCTCACCCCTGGCCTTGTTGAAGGCCGCTTCAAAGGCTTCGGTGATCTTGACGGCGAAGTCAGCATCCGTGCTGCGCGCCTCACCGACCAGATGCACGT
>JADCEX010000142.1 GCA_020249825.1 Roseomonas sp. | reverse complement strand
GCCTGGATGATCGGGGACTGACCGACGGTTTGCTGGACATGCTCAGTGTTGATTTCACATGGCGCAACATTCCGAAGAATTTCCGCCACCTATTACGTTATTTGGCTATTTCAAGCGCAAAATGAGAGACGGATATGACGCTGTGGGATTGGGGCGATCACATGGAATCGCCAAGCCCAATCACGCGCAGCTTTGGCCAGCGCCTGCGCCAGCCCTTCGCTTCAAGCCGTGCGCTTACCACTTCAGGCTTGGTGCGGAAGGCTGGTGTTGGGCGAATAATCATCTCCAGCACATCCTCAACGCCAAAGGGTGCGAGGATCTCAATGCCCTGTGGCCCAAGGCGCGCGGCAATGGCGGCTGCGGTTTCCGCCCAATGGGCCAAGGCATCGGAAACATCGCGATAGGGACGATGGCCGTTGCGTTCATGCATGCGCGCCTGGTTGCGCACAGACCATGGAAGGTCGGGCGCGGCGGCGCACAGCGCGGCCTCAATCCTTGCATCCTGTTCCGCCGTTACATTGACCGGATCATGAAACACCACATCCAGATCAGCGGGCGGCAAGGCTTCCGTGTCCAGACCAGAAAGATGATCCCACACGGCATTGCGCACAAAGCCCGCGCCAATCCAAGCACCCGCAGGGCCATGCGCGGCGAGTACCGCAAGGCAGCGCATCATGCGCGGGTTATGCGTGATGAAATCAGCGATATCGGCGGCGCAGTGCATCCGCCTACGCAAACAACCGCGCCACCGCGGCCACCCTTGCCCGCGTCGCCTCATCCGCAATTCCATCAGCGCGCCCTGGCAGCCAATGGCGCTGAAACGCTGTCAGCAAAACGGAAAGCGGCAAATCGGTACGATAGCCAATGGCGCCGAGCAAGGGCAGCAGCGCAGCCTCCTCTGCCGGTGCCGCGTCAGCACCCGGCCAAAGCCCAACGCCATTCGCCGCCATTCCCTGCCAATCAAATAATTCCCCCGGGTCTTGCTTGCGGTCCGGCGCGATATCCGAATGCGCCACCACATTCCGTTGATCAATCGGGTGGCGTGCCATGATCTCAAGGCACAAATCGCAGACAGCGGCCATTTGCAAAGCGGGGAATGCGCGATAGCCCCATTCATGGCCGGGGTTCACAATCTCGATCCCGATGCTATTGCCATTCAGCGCGCTTCTGCCGCGCCAATGCGAAATGCCGGCATGGGCGGCGCGACGTTCTTCCGCCACCAGGCGAAACACCGCGCCATCTTCTTCCACCACATAATGCGCAGAAACCTTGGCGGCGGGGTCGCATAGCCGCGCAATGGCCTCAGCGCCTGAACGCATGCCGGTGTAGTGCAGCACAACTGTGTCAATCACCGCGCCATCGGGCCGCGCTTCGTGGTTGGGGCTGGGCACGTCGCGGATACGAAGCAAGCTACAAGCCCCGCTCGCGCTTAATCCTGTCCCAGGCGGCGTTGATCTGCGCCACTTGTTCCGTGGCGCGCTTGACGAATTCTTGCGGCACGCCGCGGGATGCCAAGCTATCCGGATGGTTTTCCCGCATCAGCTTCCGCCAGGCAAGGCGCACTTCCTCATCACTCGCCTGCCGTGTCAGGCCCAGCGTCTGATACGGGTCTTCGCCTTGCGCTTCCGGCGCGGCGCGGCGCGTGCCGCCCTTGGCACGTTCCCAGGCGGCGGCATCCAGGCCAAAGCGCGCATGAATGCCGCGCAGCATATCGCCTTCGGATTTCGCCACCGGCCCATCGGCGCGCGCAATCTGCACCAAAGCCACCAGCACATCTTCCAACATGGCCTTGTTGTCGGCGAATGCCTCGCCCAGTTTTTCCGCAAAAGGTTCCCAGCCTTCGGCGGATTCCCGCGCCTGATCAAACAGGCGCCCGACCTCACCCAGCGCTTCTGCCGGCACTTGGAACAGGTTGCGGAAGGCGGCGATTTCTTCACGCTTGATCGGCCCATCCACCTTGGCAAGCTTGGCGGAGAGCACGACGACCGAGAAGGAAAACAGGTTTTCCTTGCTGCCGAAAAACGCCATCAGATCGGGTGTGGCGGCGGAAATGGCGCTGCCCTTACCGCCAAGCGCCCCGGCATCCGCGGCATGGCCAAGCGCGGCCCCCACCATGGCGCCGAGCGGCCCACCCATGGCAAAGCCCGCCACCCCGCCCAACATCTTACCCCAGAAACCCAAAACGCCTCCTGCTTGGCACTACTGCTCGGCCTGTTACCATAAAAGCATTGCCAGGCTGTAGATGTGCCGCTTGGCCCCGCGCGGCAAGCTTCTAAAGATCAAGCGCGGAGGCGGTGGCCGAGAACAGGAAGGACGCCATGGCCGCATCCGCCCCGGGCCGGGCAAAAAGCAGCGCGCCCACCGGCATGCCGCTATCCGCGGCGAGGCCTGCGCGCAGCGTCACCACCGGCCCGCCCAGCACCGTGGTCGGGATCACAAAGGAAGGATCGCCCGTGCTGCCGGCTTCCGGCGCAACATCCGGCGCGGCGGGGGTCAGGATGAAATCATCTGGCGCAAAGCCCGCCCAGAAGCGGGCGCGGAAACCCGCCAGGTCACGCAGCGCCGCGTGGTATTCCTCATCCGGGATGGCGAGACCCTCGGCAATGCCATCGGCGATGGCGGTCGCAATCCGATCACGCGGCAGCCCGGCATGGGTGCGGCCAAGCTCCGCCAGCATGACGCGGCGATGGCGCGCGATCATTTCCTCAAACCCTGCGCCGGCGCTGGCACGATGCAGCGTGAGGCCGGCGGCGCCAAGCTGTTCCGCGAGCGCGGCAACACGCGCCGCTGTTGCGGGCTTTTGCAGCTTTTCGATCAACGGGTCTTGCAGCAGCACAATACGCGGCGTGGTGGCGGGGCGGCTGGCAAGCCGCAGATGATCCGCCGCATAGCCTGCGGCCAGATACGCCGCATCCTGCGCGCTGGCGCCGAAAGCGCCGACCGTGTCAAAGGAAGGTGCCAGCGGCACCACGCCAACCCCACCAATCGCGAGTGTCGAAGGCTTGAAAGCACAAACGCCGGTATAGGCAGCGGGCCGATTGACGCTGCCTGCGGTTTGCGTGCCAAGCGCCAAAGGCACCATACCGGCGGCAATCGCAGCACCAGAACCCGCTGAAGACCCACCCGGCGTGCGCGCCAAATCCCAAGGGTTGCGCGTGGGCGGCAGGCTTTGGAAGAAGGCATATTCTGTGGTGTGCAGCTTGCCTAAAACAATCGCGCCCGCCGCACGCAGATGCGCCACCACCGTGGCATCGGCGCTGGCAGGCGCGATATCGGC
>JADCEX010000141.1 GCA_020249825.1 Roseomonas sp. | reverse complement strand
GCGTGGATTTTGCCATCGAAGCCCATATGGACAAGGTTGCCGATACTGTCGGGCTCAATCCGATTGCATTGCGTATCCTGAATGCCTATCGCGATGGTGACATGAAAGCGCATCGCCGGCTGGCTAAGAATTGTGCCTTGATTGAATGTTGCCAGGTGGTGGCTGAGAAAGCGGGCGTGAAGCTGAGCCCCGCCATGCTGGCGGCCTCCTCTCGTAAGGGGGGTGGGGGTGACAGGGCGCGTTTGCCGACAAACACAGCGACAGATCAGGATGGTTTGGTGCGCGGTTTCCAAGGTGGCAGCTATGGCCGCAAAGGTGCGAAGCCTGCTTCGCTTCCCGGACTCTCCCAGACTATACAATCAGCCGCGCCCATGCCTGCGCAAACGCCGCCGCCAGCTACAGCACCACAACAGCCGCCGCCACGCGTTGGCAGTATGCGCTTTTCCTCCCTCTCTGGGTTTAGGAGGCGCTGAGCCATGGCGCTTCATCGTGGCCGCGGCTTTGCCGCCATCAATTACCCGATCGGTATGAATCTTGGCGGTGATCCCAGCCAGGCGCTGATCCATTCCAACCCCGATGGCAAATTCACCGTTGCCCTTTCTGCCATTGATCTTGGCCAGGGTATGAAGTCCGTCACGCGCCAGATCGCGGCGGAAACCTTGGGTGTGCCTGTGACGGATGTTTATGTGGACACCGCCGATAGCGATACAGGTCCGCATGATATGGGCAGTTTTGCCAGCCGCGGCACGCATCGCATGGGCAATGCGGTCATCATGGCGGCCAAGGAAGCGCGTGCTGTCATGCTCGAAGCGGCAGCGGAAGAGCTGGAGGTGGATGCGGCAGATTTAGTAACTGATGGGCGCGGCAATATCCATGTGCGCGGCGCGCCGGGGAGGTCCATCACCACCATGGCTGCGGCGCAGGCTGCGCAATTCAAGCAGGGGCGCACTATTGCTGGCCGCGGCATTTTTCTCATTCCGCTCAGTGATGTTGATCCCGACACGGGTGAAATGACGCCTGTTTCGACCTTCGCCCATGCAGCCGTGCTGGTGGAAGTGGAAGTTGATGATGAAACCGGCGAAGTGACGATCACTGATATGAAATCTGCCTACGAAGTTGGACGCGCCTTGAACCCGCGTCTGGTAGAGCAGCAATTGCGCGGCGGCGCCTGGATGGGCATGAGCCACGCGGCGTGGGAGACGACAGAACCCTATTACCCGGCACGCGATCACGGGCCGGTGGATTTCAACACCTACCTCATGCCTGGCCCCGGCGATTTGGCGCCGCATCACATCAGTGTGCTGGAGCGCCCTGCCGAAGATGGTCCCTATGGCGGCAAGGGCCCTGGCGAGATGTGTGCCAATCCTGTGCTACCTGCTGTGGTGAATGCGGTTTATGATGCGATTGGTGTGCGTATAGATGAACTGCCCGTGACACCTGAAAAAGTGCTCCGTGGTCTTCGCGCACAGGGCGGCGCGAAGCCGCGACGGCGATTATAGTATGGCAATACGGCGCAGCATTGGCGGCATTGACAGTCCAGAGGCGCTGGCGCGCGCGCTGCGTGATGCGCAGTATATCGCTGATGAGGGGCTCGCCACCGCGGCTTACCTTGCGCTTGCTTTGGGAAAACCTTTGCTGCTGGAAGGTGCACCTGGTGTCGGCAAGACCGAAGCGGCAAAGGCGCTTTCCGCCATCCTTGCGCGAGAGCTTGTGCGGCTCCAAGCCTATGAAGGCATCGATGCCGCTGCAGCGATGTATGAATGGAATTTCCCCCGGCAAATGCTGGCCATTCGGCAAGCGGGCGATTCCTACATCAATCTGTATGGTGATGATTTTCTGATTGCGCGCCCCTTGCTGCTGGCACTGCAACGGCCCCGCGAAGGGCTATTGCTGATTGATGAAATTGATCGGTCAGACCATGAGTTTGAGGCTTTCCTGCTTGAATTCCTGTCTGATTTCAGCCTTTCAATCCCGGAACGCGGCACAATACGCGCAAGCGAACCGCCTGTAGTAGTCATGACATCCAATCGCACACGGGAATTGCATGAAGCGTTGCGGCGGCGCTGCGTTTATCATTGGATTGGCTATCCGGACCCGCAATTGGAAGCGCAGATTGTGATGATGCGCGCCTCATCTGTTGCGCGCGACACGGCGCATAGGGTGGTTGCTGCGGTTGGCCGATTGCGCAAGGAACCCCTGGCAAAGCCGCCTGGTGTTGCTGAAACGGTTGAATGGGCTGAAGCGGCAACCTTGTTGAATGCACAGGGTGCAAGCTGGCCCGCAGCCTTTGCGCGTGCGATTGGCGTCGTGCTGAAGGATCAGGATGACCTAGCCTATATTGCGCCACGGCTTGATGCTGTTCTGAAGGGGGCGGCATGATCCCGCCTGCGCTGGCGCCCTTCCTCGCTTTCCCGCAAGCACTTCGTATGCAGGGCTTTGCGGCAGCGACGGAACAAACGGAAGGTTTCCTTGCTGCTGTAGGGTTGCTGGGGCCGAGGTCAATCCACGATCTGCGCCGCGCCGCCCATGCCGTTTATGGACCGGTGCCGGAACGGATTGAGGATTTCAACGCTGTCTTTGATGCAATCTTTCTTGGCAGGGCGTTCCTCGCACCCGCGGAGGGAGAGGGTGAAGAAGCGCCACATGCCTTTGATGCGGGCGAGATTGAATTGTTGCCGCAGCCTAAAGATGAGACACCCTCTGGCCAAGAGGCGACGACGCTGGAGAGATTGTCAACGCGTCCAATCAATGTGGTGGATGAGGAGACAGTGCTGCGCGCCTTTGCGCGGGCCTTGCCAGGTGCAGTGCCGCGGCGGCGTTCGCGCCGCCTTCGTGCCGGCAGCGGCGCATTGGCGGATCCGCGCCGTGCCTTCCGCGAATTGCTCCGCCGTGATGGGGAACTCAGCCGATTGCCGCGGCGCCATCGCCTGCAACGCCAGCGACGCGTACTTCTGCTGATTGATGTTTCGGGCAGCATGAAGGCGGGCACGGATGGTGCGCTCAGGCTTGCGCATGCCATGGTGCAATCGCTTGAACGGGCAGAGGTCTTCACCATCGGTACGCGTCTCACGCGCGTGACGCGCGCCTTGCGTTATAGGAATCGCGACCAGGCGCTGACACTTGCCGCCGGGCTTGTCGCGGATTGGGATGGCGGCACGCGGCTGGGTGAGGCGTTGGGCACTTTCCTCAACATCCCACGTTTCGCTAGCTTCGCGCGTGGTGCGGTGGTGATCATTCTCTCAGACGGGCTTGAGCGCAGCGGGCCTGAGGCGCTGGTGCAAGCCATGCAGCGGTTGCGTGCTCTCGCTTGGCATATACTGTGGCTGAGCCCCCTGGCGAATACGCCGGGCTATAAACCAGAGACAACCGCCATGCGTGCCATCCTGCCCTATATTGATAAACTGGCCGATGGCAGCAGCGCCATTGCCATTGCACGTTCCTTGGTGGGGTCGGCGCCAATAGCGCGCGCTGGAACAAGCGCATGAGGATCATCGACAGCCATTTTCATGTCTGGCGTCAGGCGGATCTTCCCTGGCTAATGGGACCCATGCAGCCGCGGATTTTCGGTGGCTATGAAGCGATCAGGCGCGATTATCCCATCAGCGAATACCTGGCCGATATTGCCGACCTCGGCGTTGAAAAGGCGGTCTATGTCCAGGCAAATTGGCCAAATGACAAGGCAGTGGAGGAAGTCGCCTGGATAGAACGTCTGGCGCTTGAAACCGGCTGGCCGCATGCAAGCATCGCTTATGCCGATATGACGGTTGAGGATATTCGGCCTTTTTTGGACCGTCTTGTACGCCATCCGCGGCTACGCGGCATTCGCCAGCAATTTCATTGGCACCCAAATCCGCAATATCGCTTTGCCCCACATGCGGATCTCTGCCGCGACAGGCAGGTTCAGCGCAATATGGCACGGCTTGCCGATTACGCGCTGACCTTCGATTTGCAGGTGTTTGCTGAACAAATGGCGGGTGCCGCTGAATTGGCGCAAGCCTGCCCGCGCGTAACCTTCGTTTTGCAGCATGCGGGCATGCTGGCGGATCTTTTGGCCAGGGGGCGCGATGATTGGCAAAAGGGCATGGCGGCCTTGGCCGCGTGCCCGAATGTGATGGTGAAGCTTTCCGGCCTTAGCACTTTTCTGCATCGCCTGGATCCCGCGCATATCACCTGGATTTACGTACAAACCCTGCAGCTTTTTGGGCATGCGCGCTGCCTTTGGGGTTCGAATTTCCCGATCGAGAAAATCTGGACCAGTTATGCCCCTTTACTTGCGGCCCATCGCAGCGCCATGCGCGATCTGGATGAAGCGGCAATACGTGCCCTGTTGTTTGAAAATGCCAGCCGGGTCTACCGGCTTTAGGGAGGAATGAGCATGGCTCTCGAAATTAAACTGCTCGATTACGGCGATATCGAGCTGGAATCGAGCTTTCTGGTTCTCGCGCGGGATTGCGGGCGCATCCGCCGCGTGCCGGTTTATGGCTTTCTGATCATGGGCGGGCGTTATCCGATTGTGGTCGATACCGGCTATCGCGATAACGCCATCATGGAAACGCTTGGCATGCGCGGCCTGCAATTCCATGAAAACATGATCGAACGCCAGCTTGCGCGCTTTGGCGTGAAGCCGGGCGATGTGCGCTATGTTCTGCATACGCACCTGCATATCGATCATGCCGGCAAGGATGATCACTTCCCAATGAATACCACGGTGGTGGTCAATCGCCGTGAATTGGAATGCTCGGTCTCGGGTCTTATGCATCCACAATATCCGAAGCCCGATATCCA
Organism: Roseomonas sp.; assembly: GCA_020249825.1. Classification (GTDB taxonomy): domain Bacteria; phylum Pseudomonadota; class Alphaproteobacteria; order Acetobacterales; family Acetobacteraceae; genus Neoroseomonas. The sequence goes on along the minus strand of JADCEX010000141.1, from coordinate 23,597 downwards.
GCATTTGATCGAAAGGCTGCATACGCGCCATGCGCTGCGCTTTGAGGATCTGGAGCTTTCAGGACCCGTGGAGATCATGCCCGGGGTTGTGCTGGAAGCGGCCAATGCACATACGGAAGGGTCCATGAATGTCCATGTCGAAACAGCCGAAGGGCGTGCCACGATCTGTGGTGACGTGATCTATGATTTCAATGATCAGATCGTGGAACCGGTCTTCCAGGTGAGCCTCCATGAACCGCAGGTCACCGGCAATCACGCGGGATCGAAGCGGGGCGAGAAGGCGGCGATCAAGAAGCTGCTCAACTCCTCAAAATTCCTGCTTCCCGTGCATGACAAACCCGCCAAGATTGAACATGGCCAGGTGGTTGGCCGACTTGATCTGCAGGTACCGGGACCAGTTGCACAAACCGTTGCGCGCCGGGATTGGTTTCCGGTCTGAGGGAGGCTGCCATGGCTCATGTCGCGCTGGATCCGGGTTTCCGCCTACTGATTGATGAACATGCCCCCGTGCTTCAGGTGGGCAGCGGCTTCACCTTCACAGAGGGGCCGATCTGGCACCCGAGCGAACATTATCTGCTTTTCTCGGACATGCCGGCGGATATGCGCCGCCGCCTTGATCGTGCCGGAGTGCGAGAGATTGAGCGGCCATCCAATAAATCAAACGGGCTCACCTATGATGCAGATCTCAATCTGCTGATTTGTGAGCATGCAACCTCATCCGTTGTGCGTGTGCGCCCCAATGGGCTGCGAGAGGTATTGGCCAGCCATTATCAGGGGCGGGAATTGAATTCGCCCAATGATCTTTGCGTGAAGTCGGATGGTGCGATCTATTTCACCGATCCCTGGTATGGCCGTATGCCTGTTTATGGCGTTGAACGCCCGCGCCAGCTTGGGTGGCAAGGTGTCTTTCGCATCAGGCCAGGCGCGCAGCCGGGTGAAGAACCTCAGCTTGTCGTGGATCGCTATATCTTCAGCCAACCAAATGGCATTTGCTTTTCGCCCTGCGAGAAATTTCTTTATGTGAATGATACCGAACAAGCGAATATCCGTGTGTTTGATGTCGGTTCGGATGGAATGCTGCGTAATGGGCGCATCTTCGCCTCTGGCCTGCGTGATAGCCTTGCCCCCGGCCTGCCCGATGGCATGAAATGCGATACTGATGGCAATGTCTGGTGCACCGGGCCTGGCGGCATTTGGGTTTATGCGCCGTCCGGCCAGCTGATGGGCAAGGTCGCCATTCCGGAAATGCCGGCCAATCTGCATTGGGGCGGGGCGGATTGGCGCACGCTTTATGTCTGCGCCACCACTTCGGTCTATGCCATTCCCGTCAAAATCGGCCCGCGCCACGAACCCTTCATGGCAGTGCGCCAAACCGCGCGCGAAACTACGCCACAACAGGATGAGGTTTTGCGGCTTGATCCATCGCGCTGCGCGCTGATCATTCAGGATATGCAGAATGATGTGGTGATGGATGGTGGCGCCTTCGCGTCTTCCGGCAGCCCTGATCATTGCCGACAACAAAATGCCATTCCCAACATCGCGCGGCTTGCTGCGCATTGTCGCAGTCGTGGCATTCCGGTGATCCATGTCTGGTTTGTCAGGCGCGCTGATGCGCGCGACATGACCCTGAATGCGCCACTATTTGAAGGTTGCGTGGACGCCAATGCCATGATCGAAGGCACATGGGGCGCGGAACCTGTACCACGGCTTGAAGCGCAGCCGGGTGATCACATCATCCGCAAGGCCCGCATGAGCGCCTGGGAAGGTACGGCGCTTGAACGCATCCTAAAGGCCGAAGGCCGTGACATCATCATCGAAACCGGCGCATGGACGAATATGAGCATCGAACACACAGCCAGAACTGGCGCCGATAAGGGCTATATCATGGTTATCCCGGAAGATGGTTGTTCCACCATGAATGCGGATTGGCACCGCGCTTCCATTGACTATGCCATGCGCAATGTCGCGATGGTGACTTCGACAGATGAGGTATTGCGCGCCCTTGGGTGATGGGTAAGAAGAAGCCGGTGAATTCAATCCATCCTGCGGGCAAATTGGTATTCGACAGGGCGAATCCAAACAGGATTAACAGAAATGCGCTTCGCTCCTTGCAATGAGGGAATGCGTCATTTGCCTGTCCACGAACAGTCGAAGCTGTCGGCGGTCCATGGTTATGACGGGTTGGAAGTGGCATGCTTCATGCCGAATCCTGATGCGCCGCTCCACCTGAACCCCGCACAAAGGAGTGAACATCGTCGGATGGCTGAAAATACCGGCCAGCCTATCAATGGGCTGCATTGGTTTCTGATAACATCGCCTGGGCGTTCCATCCCGGGAACCGCGCTGCATGGCAAAGACCTGTGATGTCGTGGTTGAGCCCTTTGATTATTGTCTCGATCCGATAGCCTGCGCCGCATGCGCCATCGGCTATTTGTGTGGTGTCAATGAAGGGATCACAGCATGAGATTCGGTTTTATCGCAACAGAGCGCTTCGAATGGCGTTTCACCTTGCGCATGCCATTTCGCTTTGGGGTCATTACCGTCAGGGATGGTGTACAAGCCGTGGTGCGGCTTCGCATTCGTGATGTAATGGGAAGGGAAGGGTTCGGCATGGCCGCCGAGACCCTTGCAGCGAAATGGTTCGACAAGGATGCAGCCCTGACTGATGCCGATAACCAGCATCAGCTACGCCGTGCGCTTGAGATTGCAGAGGCGCAGTCGCTCGCCGCGGGCTTCAATACGGCCTTCGGTCATTACGCCGATGGCTATCACGCATATGTTGCTGCCTGTGCGGCGGAAGGGCTCAATCCTCTTGTGGCCAGTTTTGGCCGCGCGCTTTGGGACCGCGCAGCCTTCGATGCCCTGCTCCGTCTTGCTGGTCTTTCCTTTGATGCGGGTCTGCGCGCCAATCTTGGCGGCATGGCGCCACATGCGGTCATTCCTGATCTTGCGGATTTCGATTTCGCTGCGATGCTGGCGCAAGTGCCAAAGCCAGCCCGCTTGCACGCGCGCCATACGGTTGGCTTGGTTGACCCCATCACCAGCGCTGATTTGACGGACGCAGTGGATGATGGTCTGCCCGAAACATTGGAACAGGTTTTGGCCACCTATCGCCATCTCTATTGGAAGCTCAAGGTTAGTGGCAATATCGCGGAAGATGTCGCGCGGCTTTGCCGTATCGCTGCCGTATTGGATCGCTCGCATGGCTATCACGCAACGCTTGACGGCAATGAACAATATGAGGATGCGGCGAGCGTATTGGCGCTATGGCGCGCGATGGAGGCTGAGCCAAGATTGGCGCGGCTGCGCGCTTCCATCTTATTCATCGAACAGCCTATCAAGCGCTCGCATGCGCTGCAGGAAAGCATCACGGATATCGCCGCTGCCCGGCCCGTGATCATTGATGAGAGTGATGGCGCGCTGGATGCATTCCTAGTCGCCAAGGGGCTCGGCTATAGTGGCGTTTCCAGCAAGGCATGCAAGGGCATTTGGCGATCCCTGATCAACCTGGCGCGGTGCCGGCAATGGGGGCGGGGCTATTTCATGTCAGCCGAGGATTTGACCACTCTGGCCGGGCTTTGCGTGCAGCAGGATCTCGCCTTGGTCAGTGCGCTCGGCCTTGCCCATGTGGAAGGCAATGGCCATCACTTCATTGATGGCTTTACAGGCCGCCCGGCAGCCGAAGCGCAGGCCTATCGGGCAGCGCATCCCGATCTTTATGAGGATACGCCACATGGTCCGCGCCTTCGCATTCGTGAAGGGCTGCTTGACATTGGCAGCATTGCAACACCTGGCCTGGGCAGCGCGCCCTGGCCGGATGTTGCGGCCATGCAGCCCATGGAAAAAGCTGCTTGGCCGAAATGAAAACTGCGAGGGCGCGTATTGGCTTAGCCATCCGCTTCAATTCACCGTAATATGTGCCTGCCGCACGACAGGGCCCCATTTCTCCCTCTCACTCCGCATATAGGCCGCAATCTCCGCAGGGGTCGAGTTCATGGCATCAGCACCGACTTGTGTCAGATCATGATGCCTCACACCATGCGCGCGTGGCGTTCTTTCATGATGCGTAAAACCTCATCCGGTGCTTCTGCCCACCAGCGGCGCGACAGCAGCTCAACCTCGACAAAACCTTCATATCCGGCCGCACTCACCATGGCGCTGATGCCGGCGATATCAATCACGCCATCGCCTGGCATGCCGCGATCAAAGACAAGATCGGTGGTGGGGACAAGCCAATCGCAGATGTGAAAGCCCGTGAGCTTGCCTGCAGCGCGCGCCATTTGGTGGCTAAGCTCAGGGTCCCACCAGACATGATAAACGTCCAGAACAACCCCAACACCCTTACCCAGTGCCGCGCAGAGATCGAGCGCCTGGCGGAGCGTGGATAGCACCGAACGATCTGCGCAGGTCATGGGATGGAGCGGTTCCAGCCCCAGGCTCACGCCAGCAGCGCGCGCTTCGGGCAGGATCGTCTCAAGCCCCTCACGCACCATGCGGCGCGCGCCCTGAATATCCTTGGACCCTGCCGGCAAGCCGCCGCAGACCATGACCAGGCTGCGCGCTTGCAGCTTATGCGCTTCTTCAATGGCGCGACGATTATCCTCAATCGCCGCAGCGCGCCCCGCGGCATCGGCGGCGGGAAACATGCCACCACGGCAAAGCCCCGTCACCGTCAACCCCGCATCGCGGATCTGTCGTGCTGCGGCATCCACCCCCATGGCGGCCAGGACATCCCGCCAGGGGGCTATGCCCGGAATGCCATGGCGCGCGCAGCCTTCAATACACTCAGCAAGCCCCCATTTCTCCCGCACCGTGACGGTATTGAGGCTGAGGGGCTTCACGCTACACCATGCAGCGCCAAAAGCTGACGCATGCGGCTGGCCGCGCGTTCCGGATCGCTCAGCAGGCCCGCCGCATCGGCAAGGCGAAACAGCTCCGCAAAATGCTGTATGCTGCGGGTGCTTTGTTGGCCACCAACCATCACGAAATGATCCTGATGGCCGTTCAGCCACGCCATGAAGACCACGCCTGTCTTGTAGAAGCGGGTAGGTGCCTTGAAGATATGGCGGGAAAGCGGGACTGTTGGCGCCAGAATATCATGAAAACTGGCAAGATCATTCTTGGCGAGGGAGGCAAGCGCACCACCCACGGCGGGTGCGATCGGGTCGAAGATACCCAATAGCGCATCGGAATGGCCTTGCGTATCGCCGGCGATCAATTCGGCATAGTTGAAGTCATCGCCGGTATACATCCGCATACCGCGCGGCAGGCGCCGGCGCATGGAGATTTCCTTCTTGTCATCCAGAAGGGATATCTTCACGCCATCGACCTTATGCGCGTGGGCGTGAATGACCGAAAGCGCGGTTTCCATCGCGGCCATGTGATCATGATGGCCCCAATAGCCTTCAAGTGCGGGGTCAAACATTTCACCGAGCCAATGGATGATCACGGGTTCACGCACGGAACCCAGGATGCGCGCGTAAACACGTTCGTAATCCGCAGGAGTTTTGGCGGCCTTGGCCAGCGCACGGGACGCCATCAAAATGATGCGCCCACCCATTTTCTCAACTGCCTCGCATTGTTCCTCATAGGCGCAGATCACATCATCCACCGTCACATCAGGGCCGGGCGCCAGATGATCGGTCCCCGCGCCACTTGCGATCACCGCGCCCGGATGATCCTTCGCTGCATCAAGGCTCAGGCGGATAAGCTGTTGCGCCGTAGTCCAATCAAGCCCCATGCCGCGCTGTGCTGTATCCATGGCCTCTGCCACGCCAAGGCCAAGCGACCAAAGATGTTTGCGAAATGCGATGGTGCGATCCCAATCAAGTTTTGCATCAAGCCAGGGATCCTGTTCGGCCAGCGGATCAGCCACAACATGGGCAGCCGCGAAGGCGATGCGCGGATAGGGCGGCAAGGCTTTCGCGAAGGCGCGCGGCGGGCTCGTGGTGAAGCTCGTGATCGAACCATCGGGGTTGGGCAGATCAAGGCGCGCCATGCAAAACTTCTCCTCCATCCGGTATCGTCAGGCAACTTCTCATGCCAGGGTTCATCCATCCAGCGTTTTTGTGCCGGAATTGCAGCAGTATCCGATAGATGACGCTTGGTTCAGCCCGTGGCAAGCATTCTTGATCACGCCTGTTGCGCGTTGAAAGTCAGCAGGTCATCGTGCTGGTATCGTTGCTTTCCGGATGAATGGCCTTGCGCGACCAAGCATGGAACGCCCAGGTGCCGGCGCTGATGCCCCACGGCTTCGATAGCGTCCCTGCCCTTGGTCAATCAGCTGGCAACTCTGGTCACAGACAACGCCAAGCCAAAAGCCACCCAAAACCACATGACGCGTTGAAGCGCAGAGGCTACAATTTTTTCGAAACAACCGAAGGGGAAGTCCATGGGCGCGCTGAAAGGTATCACGGTGCTGGAACTCGCAGGCATTGGGCCGGGTCCCTTCTGCGCGATGTTGCTGGCGGATATGGGCGCGCGGGTGATCCGCATTGATCGCCCCGAAGGCCCAGCCGGCACGCGCGATGATGTCGTTTTGCGTGGCCGTCGCTCCTTGTGTCTTGATCTCAAGAATCCCAACGCCGTTGAAGCCTTGAAGCGTATGGCCCAACAGTCTGATGCGCTGATTGAAGGCTTCCGGCCAGGTATCATGGAACGGCTTGGCCTTGGCCCCGAGCCGTTGCTCAAGGCAAATCCGCGCCTGATCTATGGCCGCATGACGGGATGGGGGCAGGCGGGACCACTCGCGAAACGCGCGGGGCATGACATCAATTACATTTCACTGACCGGGGCGCTGCATGCCATTGGCGATTCTGATCGCCCACCGCCACCGCCGCTTAATCTCATCGGTGATTATGGTGGCGGGGGAATGCTGCTGGCCTTGGGCATTCTGGCCGCCGTTATCGAACGCGCCAATTCCGGCCGCGGTCAGGTGGTGGATGCCGCCATGGTGGATGGCTCGGCGCTATTGATGGCACCCATCTATGGCATGCTCTCCCTCGGCCGTTGGACACCCAAGCGGGGCGCGAATTTGCTGGATGGCACCGCAAGTTTTTACGGCAGCTACGCTTGTGCTTGCGGCGGCTATGTCGCGGTTGGCCCCATTGAACCTGCCTTCTTTGCGGAAATGCTCCAGCGCCTGGGCTTTGATGCCGCCAGTTTCGAAAACCGCATGAACCCTGCGACCTGGTCCACCCACAAGGCCAGATTGGCGGAAGCATTTCTTGGCCGAACACGCGATGCATGGGCGGAAATATTCGCCGATAGTGATGGCTGCGTCACACCCATCCTTTCCATGGCCGAGGCACCATCGCATCCCCATATCGCCGCGCGTGAGACTTTTGTTACCGCACATGGTGCTGTGCAACCAGCGCCCGCACCGCGCTTTTCTCGTACGCCATCGGCCATTGGGGCGGCACCGCCATTGCGTGGTGAACATGGCGCAGAAATCCTGGCTGAATTCGGCTTTTCGGCGCAGGAGATCGACACCCTGGTGGCCACCATACCACCGCGATGATTTGCGCCTGACCATGGGTAACCGCCCGCAGCGCACCCGCACCCGTTAGCGGAAGCGTTCCTTCAATACGCGGCGGAGCAGCTTGCCAGCTTCGCTGCGTGGCAATGCCTCAAGAAAATCGACTGCCACCGGAATTTTCAGGCTACCGAGATGCGCGCGACAATGGGCGATAATGGCATCAGCCAATGCGGCATTGGCGGCGACATTCCGCGGCACCACCAGCGCGTGCGGGCGTTCGCCCAATTCAGCATCTGGCACCCCAATCACCGCGGCTTCCGCCACCGCTGGATGTAGGCCAAGCACAGCCTCGATCTCTGCCGGATAGATATTGACGCCACCTGAAAGGATCAGATCCGCCCGGCGGTCCGACAGAAACAGGAAACCTTCCGCATCCAGCCAGCCAAGATCATGCAGGGTCGCCCAGCCCTGATCATTATAGGCAGCGGCAGTTTTTTCGGGATCATTATGGTAGGCGAAGCGCGCCCCGCCTTCGAACCAAATGCGCCCAATCTCTCCGGGCGGGAGCGCGCGGCCTTCCTCATCCAGGATATGCACCGCGCCATAGGCGGGGCGGCCGACACTGCCGGGCTTGCGCAGCCAAGTCTCACTGTCAATGAAGCAAACCCCAATGCCTTCGCTACCGGCATAGTATTCGCGGATGATCGGCCCCCACCAATCCAACATCGCCTGCTTCACCGGGATAGGGCAAGGCGCTGCCGCATGAATGGCACAGCGATGGCTGGAAAGATCGAAAGCGTTCCGCACCGTATCCGGCAGGGCAAGCAGGCGCACGAACATGGTCGGCACCCATTGGCTATGGGTTACGCGATATTTTTCGATCAGCGCCAAACACGAAGCGGCATCGAATTTTCGCGTGATCACCGCCGTGCCGCCACCATCAATGGTGCGTTGGACATAGCGATTGGGCGCTGCGTGATACAGCGGCGCCGGCGAGAGATAGACCGTATTCGCATCAAACCCGTAAAAGCCCTTCCAGCTCATGTCGAATTCAGGCTTATGGCGATCCGCAAAAGGAATGAGCGGACGACGAATACCTTTGGGCAGGCCAGTGGTACCCGAAGAATATAGGAATTCGCGACCGATCGGCCTTTCACCCTCGGGCCAGGTCAGGGGCCGGCCTTCCATCAGTGAACGCAGTGGCGCAAAACCTGGAATGGCGCCGCCCAGGCTGAGGCGATGGGGCAGGTTCTCAAGATCCAGCGCCCCCACCAATGGACTGAGCTCGGCCTCAGCGCATAGGGCTAACGCACCGGAATCGCGCAGCACATGCCCCACTTCATGCGGGCGCAAATGGATGGAAAGGGGCGTCACCATCAAGCCAGCGCGCTTGGCCCCATAGGTGAGCATCAGGAATTCCGGCGTATTTTCCAACAATAGCGCAATGCCCTGCCCTGGGGTCAGCCCAAGCGCCACCAGCCCATGCGCGATCTGGTTCGCTGCCTCATTTAATGCCTGAAAACTGAGGATAGTACCGCTATCGGGAAAAATGGCCGCAGGCTTGTCGGGTGTTGCGCGCGCCAGATTGGCAAGATGCGGCATGGGCCTTCCTTATCGTCTTGATCCATCATTGACGGCCATTTCCTATCCGCCAAATTCTTCCCCAACCGGCAAAGACTAAGGCCAATAGCTACGCATTTTCAAGCAATGTTTCTGGCGCAAGATAAGGCGTGGCGTGATCGAAAACCGGCCGCTAGACAGGTGGACCCCACATCCGCACAATCACCCTTGGCGCAAGGTTACCAAGCCCAAGGGAGGCGTCGCATGATTCCCCGTACTGTCTTTTCCCCCGCCCATGAGCAATTCCGCGACCAGGTGCGCCGCTTCGTTGCGCGCGAAATCCTGCCGCATCACGCTGCCTGGGAAGAAGCGGGCTTGGTGCCGCGCGAGGCCTGGCGCAAGGCGGGTGAGGCCGGGCTTTTGCTCTGCAATGTTCCGGAAGAATGGGGCGGCATGGGCGGGGATTTCCTGCACAGCGCCATCGTGATTGAGGAGATGTCGCGCGCCGGTGCGACCGGCCCCGCTTTCTCACTGCATTCGGATATCGTGGCGCCTTATCTGCTGCATTACGGCACGGAAGCCCAAAAGCGCCGCTGGTTGCCTGCCATGGCGCGCGGGGATGCCTTGGCTGCCATTGCCATGACCGAACCGCAAGGCGGCAGTGATTTGCAGGCCATCCGCACCACGGCGTTCCGTGATGGCGATGATTATGTCATCAGCGGTCAGAAGATCTACATCACCAATGCGCAGGGCGCGGATGTGATTGTCGTCGCCGCCAAGACCGACCCCACCGCGCGCGGCCGCGGCGTCAGCCTGATCCTGGTAGAGACCGATCGGGCCGGCTTTGCGCGCGGCAAGCCGCTCAAGAAGGTGGGCTGCAAGGCGATGGATACGTCAGAGCTATTTTTCGATCAGGTGCGGGTGCCGGTCACCAATTTACTGGGTGAAGAAGGGCGTGGCTTCGCCCAATTGATGACAGAGCTTGCGCAGGAAAGGCTGGTGCAGGCCGTGCGCGCGGTGGCGTCAGCAGAAGCGGCGCTGGAACAGACCATGGCCTATGTCACGGCACGCCCCGCCTTTGGCCAGACAGTGGCGGATTTCCAGAATACACAGTTCCGCCTTGCCGAGATGCGTGCGGAAATCGCGGTCTTGCGCGTTTATGTGGACCGCTGCCTTGAAGTGCATCTGGCCGGCGGCCTGGATGCGGTTGATGCCGCCATCGCCAAGATGCAGACAACCGAAATGCTGGGCCGCGTGGTGGACCAATGCGTGCAACTGCATGGCGGCGCGGGCTATATGTGGGAATACCCCATTGCGCGTGCCTGGGCTGATGCGCGCATGGCCCGCATTGCGGGCGGTTCCATCGAAGTCATGAAGCAGATCATCGCGCGTTCGCTATTGCCCAAGCAGGAAAAGCGCCAGGGCCGCGCGGCGGCAGAATAGGCTTCGCCGCAAGCGATCAGGCCGCCAATTTGAACGCAACCGATACGCCTCACTCCATCACAATCTTCGGCGCGGCATCTGCCTTCGCCGCCGCTTTTTCCCAGACGCGGCGCGCGATGCGGCGATAGGTTTGCGCTTCTTCCGAATCAGGCCGCGCCATCACAATCGGCGTGCCGGCATCCGCCAATTCACGGATTTCGAGCTTGAGCGGCAATTCGCCCAGGAATTCCACCCCCAGCCTCTCCGCTTCCCGCCGCGCGCCGCCATGGCTGAAGATGTTGGACCGATGGCCGCAATTGGGGCAGCAGAAGACGGACATATTCTCGATCAGTCCCAGCACTGGGACATTGACCTTCTCGAACATCCGCACGCCGCGCCTGGCATCCAAAAGCGCCACATCCTGCGGCGTGGAGACAATCACCGCCCCCGCCAATGGCACGCGCTGAGACATGGTCAGCTGCGCATCACCCGTGCCCGGCGGCATATCCACAATCATCACATCCAAGGGACCCCAGGCCACTTGCCCCATCATTTGCTCCAGCGCGCCCATCACCATGGGGCCGCGCCAGATCATGGGTGTTTCTTCTTCGACCAAAAAGCCGATGGACATGGCCTTAAGCCCCCAGCGGCTGAGCGGGGTGATGCGCTGACCCTCTGACCGCGGCCTTTCCCGCGTGCCGAGCATTTGCGGCAGTGATGGCCCGTAAATATCCGCATCCAGTAGCCCGACCTTGAGGCCATCGGCGGCCAAGGCGACCGCCAGATTGACCGCAGTGGTGGATTTACCGACGCCCCCCTTGCCGGAGGCGACCGCGATAATCGCGCGCACATCGGCAAGCAGCATGGGTCCGGGGCTGGCGGGGCCGCGTGGCGCGGCGGGGCGGGCGGCGGGCGCTGCTTCGGCGCGATGCGCGGTCAGCACGGCGGTGGCCGAGATCACCCCCGGCACCGCGCGGGCGGCGGCTTCGGCCGCAGCGCGCACCGGTTCCATGCTGGCGGCGGCTTCCCGGGCCACCTGCAGGGCGAAATGCACCATGCCATCGCGCACCACCAGGCCCTGCACCATGCCAGCCGCCACCACATCTCGGCCCGAAGCCGGGTCCTTCACCGCCGCCAGGGCCTTTGTCACCGCTGCCGCCAAATCATCCGCCATCGCTTGAAAAGCCCTTGTCCATGGTCAATATCCCGCCGACCCGGCATTACAGCGCTGTTAGCTGCTTTCCGGGAGGGCCGCTCGCCTCTATATGGGGGTTGGCTTCCCGCTTGAAGCATCCTGCCCGGTTTTGGGCCTTTCGTTTTTGACGTTCACCTGCTGGAGGCCGAGCCTTAGATGCCCTGGAATAATAATAGTGGCGGTCAAAGCCCCTGGGGCAATCCGCGCCCGCAGGGCCCTTGGGGCCAGCCACCTTCGGGTGGCGGTGGTGGTGGCGGCCAGGGTGGCCGTGGCCCAGACATTGATGATGCGATCAGGCAGGCGCAGGAAGCGATTCGCCGCGTATTGCCAAGCGGCGGCACCGGCGGCGGCAAGCTTTTCGCGCTGATTGGCATTGTGTTGGTGCTTGGCTGGGCCGCTTCAGGTTTTTACCGCGTGCAGCCCGATGAGCAGGGCGTGGTGATGCGCTTTGGCGCCTTCAGCCATACCACCCAGCCCGGCTTGAATTATCGCCTGCCTTGGCCGGTTGAAAGCCACACCACGCCGCGCGTCACGCGCATCAACCGCGTTGATATCGGCTTCATCGGGGCGCAGGATGGCAGCATTACGGGCGGGCGCGTGATGGCAGCGCGTGATGTTCTCGAAGAAAGCCTGATGCTGACGGGCGATGAGAATATCATTGACATTGATGTCGCCGTGTTTTGGCGCATCCGCGATGCGGGTGAATTCCTGTTCAATACGCGCAACCCGGAAAGCACGGTGAAAACCGCGGCTGAGAGTGTGATGCGCGAAGTGATCGGGCGCACCGCGATCCAGCCCGCGCTCACTGAAGCGCGCGCGCAGATCGAACAGGAAGTGCGCCGTGGTGCCCAGGCGATCATGGATCAATACCGCGCCGGCATTGAAGTGACGCAGGTACAATTGCAGAAGGTGGACCCGCCCGCGCAGGTGGTTGACGCCTTCCGTGATGTGCAGCGCGCCAATGCGGACCGTGAGCGTCAGCGCAATGAGGCTGAGAGCTTCCGCAACGACATCATCCCCCGCGCCCGTGGTGAGGCTGAGCGTATGGTGCAGGAAGCCCAGGGCTTCCGCGAAAGCCAGGTCGCGCGTGCCGGCGGTGAAAGTGCCCGCTTCCTTTCCGTGCTTTCGGCCTATGAACAGGCGCGTGATGTGACCACCCGCCGGATGTATTTGGAAACCATGGAAGAAATCCTCCGCCGCAATCCGAAAGTGATTGTGGATGACCGCTTGCAGGGCGTGGTGCCCTTCCTGCAATTGGGTGAAACGGGCGGGGCGAGACAGCCGCCTGCCGCCGCACCTCAGGCGCGACCCGCGCCGCTACCACCGGGAGCCGCCGCCGCGCCCATGATGCAAAACCGTCCGGGGGTGCCGCGATGAACCGCTCCATTATTCTGCTCGGCGTGCTGGCTGCGGCGATTTTCACTGCGTCTTCCACGCTGTTCACGGTGCACCAGACGCAGCAGGTATTGATCACGCAATTCGGCGAACCGCGCCGCGTGATTCAGGAACCAGGCCTGCATTGGAAGCTGCCCTTCATCCAGTCGGTCATTACCTTTGACCGTCGCTTGCTGGATTTCGATGCGCCGGGTGAGGAAGTGATCCTTGGCGATCAGCGCCGGCTGATTGTGGATAGCTTCACGCGCTATCGCATCACCGATCCGCTGCGCTTCTTCCAGACGGTGGGCGCGACGGAAGCGGGCATTCGCGCGCGGCTCAATTCCATCGTCACCTCGTCGCTCCGCCGCGTGCTGGGCAATGAGCCTCTGCTTTCGGTCCTGTCCACGGATCGTACGCGGATCATGGGTGAAATCCGCCGTCAGGTGAATGAAGAAGCGCGCCAATTCGGTATTGCCGTGGAAGATGTGCGCATCCGCCGCGCTGATCTGCCGGGCGAAAACACGCAAGCCATCCTGTCGCGCATGCAATCCGAACGTGAACGCGTGGCGCGCGAAGCCCGCGCTGAAGGTGCCGAAGTGGCGCAGCGCGTGCGCGCAAGTGCTGAACGTGAACGCACCGTGCTGATCGCGGAAGCCCAGGCGCAGGCCGACATTCTGCGCGGTCAGGGCGAACAGGAAGCCATCCGCATTTTCGCGGAAGCCTTCCAGCGCGACCCGGCCTTCTTCCAATTCTGGCGGACCATGCAAGCCTATCGTGAAGCCTTTGCCGAAGGCGACACTCGGCTGGTGCTGACGCCGGATTCGGAATTCTTCCGCTACTTCCGCGAAAGCCCGAATAGCCTACCGGCGCCTGCGCCCAGGTGAGTTTCACCGCACTGCTCCAGGGCATAGCCGTCGTGCTGGCCCTGGAGGGTCTGGCCTATGCCATCGCCCCCGGCTTCATGCGCCGCATGCTGGCAAGCCTTGCCGAAACACCTGAGGCGCGGCTCAGGCTTGGTGGGCTGATCGCGGCGGTGGGCGGCATTGGCCTTGCCTGGCTGCTGAAGCTTTGGTGAGGCTGTGTGTTTTGTGGCATTTCATTGCAGGCCGGTGCCTTAAATTCGCGGCCCTGCCGCCAATCTGTTATGGTTGTTGACGCCATCCCCGAGGAGAACTTCCTTGCGTATCGTCCATCTTGCCCTTGCCGGTGTCATGGCCCTGGCGCCCAACGCCCCCCTGACGCTGATCTCCCCGGCCCAGGCGCAGCAGCGCGCGCCGGAAAGCTTCGCACCGCTGGCGCGCGAATTGCTCCCGGCGGTGGTGAATATCTCCACCACCAAGAATGTCGCACCGCGCTCCGGCCGGCCCAATGCGCCGGATATGCCGCAACTGCCGCCGGGCAGCCCTTTTGAGGAATTTTTCCGCGATTTCTTCAATCGCAATCGCCCGCCCGGCCAGGGGGAAGCGCCGCAGCAGCGCCAGCGCCGCGCGCAATCGCTTGGGTCCGGCTTCATCATTGATGCGCAGGAAGGCATTGTGGTCACGAATAACCACGTGATTGACGGCGCTGATGAGATCAATGTGATCCTGCAGGACAAGACCACCATTCGCGCCGAATTGGTGGGCACCGATCCGCGCACGGATATCGCGGTGTTGCGCATCCGGCATGACAAGCCGCTGGCCTCTGTTGCCTTTGGCGATTCGGATCAATCGGAAGTGGGCGATTGGGTGATTGCCATCGGCAATCCCTTTGGCTTTGGCGGCACCGTGACGGCGGGGATTGTCTCGGCCCGCGGGCGCGATATCGGCCAGGGGCTTTATGATGATTTCATCCAGACGGATGCTTCGATCAATCAGGGCAATTCCGGCGGGCCGCTGTTCAACATGCGTGGCCAGGTGATTGGCATCAATACCGCCATTGTCTCCCCAAGCGGGGTTTCGGCCGGGCTTGGCTTTGCCATCCCGTCCAATATGGCAACGCGCGTGGTGGCGCAGCTCCGCGATGCGGGGCGGGTACGACGCGGCTGGATTGGCGTGAATATCCAAGGTGTGACGGATGACATTGCCGAGGCGCTTCGCCTGCCCGCGGGCACGCGCGGCGCGCTGGTTGCGAATGCGCAAGCCGATGGCCCGGCGGCCAAGGCGGGGATTCGCTCAGGCGATGTGATCATTCGCTTCAATGGCACGCCAGTGCCCGAAATGCGCGCGCTCCCCAGGATTGTTGCCGACAATAATGTGGGTAGTTCCGTGCCCGTCGTGATTTGGCGCGATGGCAAGGAAGAAACAGTGACGGTGACGCTCGGCGAATTGCCGGCGGAACAGCGCCAGGCAAGTGCGCCGGCGGCGCCTCCGCCTGGTCAGGGGCCGGTGGAATTGACCGGGCTTGGCCTGCGCGTGGCGGCGATTACCAATGAGCTCCGCCAGCGCTTCAACCTGCGCCCCGAACAGCGCGGCGTGGTGATTGTGGAAGTCATCCCGGGCACCCCCGCCGCAGAGCGTGAGCTGCGCCCCGGTGATGTGATTGTGGAAGTGCAGCAGCAGCGCGTAACCACACCGGCCGAAGTGCAGGAACAGGTTGAGCGTCTGCGCCGGCAGAACCGCAATGTTGGTCTGTTTGCCGTGGAAAACGCCGGGGGGCAGCGCTTTGTGCCGCTGCGCCTGAACGCCCGGGGCAATGCGCCGGGGTAAAGCGCCCCATCCACCCATGGGATGATCCGTTCAGCCGGATCATCCCGGCCATATTTCAGGTCAGGAAGGCACCGCCATTCACGTGAATGGTCTGGCCGGTGATGAAGCCACCCTCTGGCCCGGCCAGCATGCGCACCACATCGGCAATTTCGGCGACACTCGCGCGCCGGCCCAGCGGTATGCCCGCATCGGCCAAAGTGCTCGGCATGTACCCGGCCGAGGCGCCGCGCACCGTATCCACCGCGCCAGGCGCGACACTATTCGCGCGAATGCCTTGGGGTGCCAATTCCACCGCAAGGGCGCGCATCAGGCCTTCAAGCCCTGCCTTGGAAGCCGAGACATGCGCCCGATTGGGCGTGCCGACATGGGTTGAAATGCCCGATAGCCCGATGATTGAACCACCACCGCGCGCGATCATCTGTGGCGCGAAAGCCTGTGTGACGATAAAGGCGCCATCAAGTGCGACCGAGAGAATTTCCCGCCATTCCGCGAAGGACGTCTCCAGAAAACGGGTCTGGCGGCGCAGCCCGGCATTGGTCACCAGAATATCCACGCCCCCGAATTGCGCGGCGACAGCCGCGGCCATGCCGGCCACTTCCTCGGGCTTGGAGATATCGGCGCGATAGGCCATGGCGCGGCCGCCAAAGGCGATGATCTCATCGGCCACGGCCTTGATGGCGCCCTCATCCGATCGGCCATTCACCACAATGGCGGCGCCATCGGCGGCGAGCCTCAGCGCAATGGCGCGGCCGATATTCTTGCCCGCGCCCGTAACCAGCGCGACCTTGCCTGCAAGCGAAGCATTCATGAGCGTTTCTCCATCTTCATCTGGCAGGATAGGCGCATCCCGCTTGGGATGAAATGCACGATACCGCAGGATTTGCGGCGCTGCGTTTCGGGGCTTAGGATTGAGCGACATGGGGCGCCCGGTCTGGCGCAAAGAGTTGAAGGCGGAAGCACATGCTGGTCATTTCGGAACAAGGTATCGGCCATATCATCGAAGCCTGGCTCAAGCGCTTCAATGCGGCGCTGGCCGCAGGCGACACATCAGCGCTTGGCGCGCTGTTCCGCACCGATAGCCATTGGCGCGATATCGTGGCGCTGGGGCGGCGTATCCGCACCGTGAGTGGTCAGGCGAAGTTGGTGGAAGCGCTGCTGGCCGCGGTGCGCGAAGCCGGCGCCAAGGGCTTTGCGATAGATGAAGAACGCGCGCCGCCACGCTTTGTGGAACGCGCCGGCGAAGACACCATCGAAGCCATTTTGCGGTTTGAGACCAAAATTGGCACCGGCGCGGCGCTGCTGCGGCTCAAGCGCGCGGAAGCCTCAGGCGATGCGCCAATGGCCTGGGTGCTGACCACGGCGCTGGACAGCCTGCGCGGTTTTGATGTGGACAGCATGCGCGAAGCGCGTGAGGAACCGGCTTTTGAGCGCGAATTCAACGGCCCGAATTGGCTCGATAAGCGGCGCGAGGCGCAGCGTTTCGAAGGCCGCGATCCGGCGGTGCTGATTGTGGGTGGCGGCCATGCCGGCGTTACCGCCGCGGCTTGGCTCGGTGCGCTCAATATCGAAGCGCTGATCGTGGATCGCATGGCGCGGGTCGGCGATAATTGGCGGCTGCGCTACCATGGGCTGAAGCTGCACAACCAGGTGCATAGCAATCACTTCCCCTTCCTGTCCTTCCCGAAGACCTGGCCGAAATATATCCCCAAGGACAAGATCGCCAATTGGATCGAATCCTATGTCGAGACCATGGAGATCAATTTCTGGACCAAAACGAGTTTCGAGGGCGCGACTTATGACGCGGCGGCGAAATGCTGGGTGGCGCGGCTGAAGCTTGCCGATGGCAGCGAACGCATCATGCGCCCGCGCCATATCATCATGGCCACCAGCGTGAGCGGCACGCCGAGCCTGCCGGATATCCCAACGCTTGATCGTTTCAAGGGCAAGGTTGTGCATTCCTCCGGCTTCAAGAATGGCGCGGAATGGAAGGACAAGCCCGTTTATGTTTTCGGCACCGGCACCAGCGCGCATGACATCACGCAGGATCTGCACGGCAATGGCGCCAAGGTGACGATGGTGCAGCGCAGCCCGACGCTGATCGTGAATGTGGAACCGAGTGCCCAGCTTTATGATGGCGTCTATTACGGCAAGGGTCCGACGCTGGAAGACCGCGATTTGATCAATGTGTCCTTCCCGCTTTCGGTGATGAAGCAGGCGCATAAGATCCTGACGGATAAGACACGGGAATTGGACAAGCCTTTGCTGGATGGGCTGGAGAAAATCGGCTTCCGGCTGGAATTCGGCGATAATGGCACGGGCTGGCCGCTGAAATATCGCTCTCGCGGCGGTGGGTATTATTTCAATGTCGGCTGTTCTGAATTGCTGGTGCGCCGCGAAGTGGGGCTGATCCAGTATCACGACATTGCCGAATTCAACGCGAACGGCATGAAGATGAAGGATGGCCGCGAATTGCCGGCGGAGCTTTTGGTGCTCGCGACTGGCTATAAGGGCCAGGATCATCTGGTGCGCGGCTTCTTTGGTGATGCGGTGGCGGAACGTGTCGGCAAGGTCTGGGGCTTTGATGAAGCCGATCAGGAATTGCGCAATATGTGGATGGAAACGCCGCAGCCGGGGCTTTGGTTCACCGGCGGTTCGTTTGCGCAATGCCGGATGTATTCCAAATACCTCGCGATGCAGATCAAGGCGCGGGAAGAAGGCTTAGTTTGATTAGCGTTTCGGCATGTTGCGGATCGTAGCCGATCCGCCGGCCGCGCCATTGATTGGCGCAGGGCCTGGTTCAATCCGGGCGTGTGATTGGCCTCGATACGCTTAAATTGGCGTATCGCTAAAGGGGTTACGTATCGTCACCCCACGCCAGGTAAACCCATCCTGCATGTCCTCGGAAAGCAGGAAGCGGCATCCAGCCTGCGCTGCCGCGGCGAGCATTACGGAATCCCAAAAGCTGAGGCGATGGGTGGTCACCAATTCCATCGCCTCCACAATCACATCCGGCGTTGTCTCGATCATCGCAAAACTATCAGACCAACCAAGCAAGGCGCTACGCACTTCCGCTGCCTCGCGCTTTGCTTTTCGCGTCAGCACAACAAACAACTCGCCAAGAGCCTGAACGGGAAGCATCACTTCATGCTCCCCGAATTCCTGCAATATCCTGAGCGCCGCATCCTTGCGCGCCTGGCCATTCACGCCTTCGGCATAGGCAAGCACATTCGTGTCGAGTGCAACGCGCATTTCAGCGCTCGTATAATTCGTCGCGGCTCCAGCGCCCGATATCCTGAACGGGTTGTGCCGCAAGGCGTGCCAGCAAGGCCTCGCGCGCGGCTTTGCGGCCCGCTTCGGCGGCGCTACAAGGCCCGATCTGGGCGACCTGCTCGCCATGGGAGGTCACCACAAAACGCCGGCCTTCTTCGCGAACTTCGCGCAGCAGGCGGGAAAAGGCGCGGTTCGCCTCGGCGGCTGAGATAAGCTGATCCATGATACGGATATAGTGAATTGCACTACTTTTTGCAACTGGTATTGCCGGCGGCCTTTGGTTTTCGTTAACATATCTTAACGGGCTTTGGTCTCACCGGCCTCGCGCAACGCCCACATCAGGCTTGCCGCGAAGCCTGCCAGCAATAGCCAAAACACGCTCAGCGTCGCGCCGGCGCCAAAGGCATCCATCGCAAAGCCGGCCATCAGCGGCGGGATACAAAAGCCGATATGCGCTACCAGGAAAACGCCCGCCGCCGCGCGGGCGCGATCGAGGCCCGCCTTTTCCGAAACCCCCGCCAGCCCGCCAATATACAAAAACCCATAAGCCGCGCTGCCAACCAGGGCACCACCCAGCAGCAGCGCGGGCAGCGCCGCATGCAGCGTGCCCCACATGACCAAACCGGCCCCCAGCACCAGTACCGGCAAGCCAATCAGCACCAGCCGTTTGGCCGCGATGCGCGCCATCAATTGCTGCACCAAAGCCCCGACTAAGATCATGAAGCAGACCGCAAGCGGGCCCATGCGCGGATAGCCGGCCTCGGTCAGCGCTGTCGGCACGGCGGTGATCACCGTGCCCGTCACCGCCCAGGCGGCGAGCATACTCAATGAAAGCGGCAGCGTGCCACGCGGAAAACTTGGCATGCGCAGCCACGCCACGCGCGCCGGGGTTTTGGTTTCCGGCAGGAACAGCACCAACAGAAAAATCGTCGCCAGCGCGATCATGTGCAGCCAGAAGGTCAGCGGCGGTTCGCGACCACCAAAGATTTCAATGGCGATCATGGTGGCGATGCCGCCGGCAGCAAAGCCACTTGCACTCGCAAGCGTGGTGACTTGTGCGGCGCGGCGCCCGGCTTCCGGCCCCTCAGCCAATTCCGCCGCCCAGGCGGTGGCGCCACCGGCCAGCAAGCCCACCGCCAAGCCTTGCATGCCGCGCGCAAAGGCCAGCGCGGCAAGCCCCGGCGCCGTGATCAGCGCAATCGTGCCGCAAATCGTCAGCGCCAGCGCAGCAAGTATGCAGGGCTTGCGCCCAATACGGTCCGACATGCCGCCCAGCAGCGGGGCGGAGATGATCGCACTCGCCGCATAGGCGATGAAGGCGGCGGAAAGCCCGCCCGCGCCCTGGCCATCCCGCGCCGCATAGGTGGTGAAAAGCGGCATGGCGAGCGTTGTGGAAAAGCCAATGGTGAAGACCGCCGCGCCAATCACCCAAATCCCGCGAGACATTGCCAAGCCTGGCGCTCCTGAAACCGCGCCGATGTTCCGGGGCTTGCGCTGCCCCGTCAATCACTGTTTCGCGCAAGGGGCCGGCGTGATATGCAAACGCATGGCCCGAGCATCGGCCAAATCCTCACAAGGTCGCGGCACGCCCCCCCGAAGCCCGGCCAGAGAGGCTCTCGGCGCGCGTCTTTCCGCCCCCCCCTCACGTCCTGCGGCGCGTCCGCGGCGGCGCTGGGGTCTGCTGCGCTTTGGTTTCCTGGCGACAATCTGGGGCCTGATCGCCGCTTCCGTGGTGTTGCTGATTCTGGCTTGGGATTTGCCACGCCCGGAATCGGCGCTTGCGACAACGCGCCGGCCTTCCACCACGCTGCTCGCTTCCGATGGCAAGCTGCTCGCGACCAATGGCGATTTGTATGGCGAAATGCTCAGGCTGCGCGATATGCCAGCCCATCTGCCGGCGGCCTTCATCGCCATTGAGGATCGGCGCTTTCGCGACCATTGGGGCATTGATCCCATCGGGCTTTTGCGGGCGGTGCATGCCAATTTCACCTCCGGCCGCGTGGTGCAGGGCGGTTCCACCCTCACGCAGCAATTGGCGAAAAACCTGTTCCTGACACCGGAACGCAGCTTGAAGCGCAAGGCGCAGGAAGCGATGCTCGCCTTTTGGCTGGAACGGCGCTTCAGCAAGGATGAATTGCTCGAAATTTATTTGAACCGCGTTTATCTGGGGGCCGGCACTTACGGCGTGGATGCGGCGGCGCGGCTGTATTTTGGTGTCTCGGCGCGTCTGCTGACGCCAGGGCAGTCGGCGATTCTGGCTGGGCTGCCCAAGGCGCCGTCACGCTTCAATCCGCGCGTCAATCAGGCGGCGGCGATGACGCGCGGGATGGAAGTGCTGACCGCCATGACCGAAACCGGCGTGCTGACGGCGACCCAGGCCTTGCAGTCGGCCGAGGCGATACGCTTCACCCCGGCACCTTCACGCGATGCCGGCTGGTTCGCCGATTGGGTGCAGGATGGCATGGCGGGGCGCGCGCCAGGCAATGCTGATCTGATATTGCGCACCACGCTCGATCCCGTTTTGCAGGCGGCGGCCGAGGCGCGGATTGACGCCATCCTGGCCGGGCCGGGCGCGCGGGCTGGGGTATTCCAGGGCGCAGTTGTCGCGCTGGATGCCGCAACCGGTGCAGTGCGCGCCATGGCCGGCGGCAAGGATTACCGCAATAGCCCCTTCAACCGCGCGACCCAGGCACGGCGCCAACCGGGTAGCGCCATCAAGCCCTTTGTCTTCCTGGCAGCCTTGGAGGCTGGCGTTGGGCCGCAGGATATGATCGCGGATACCGCACTCAATCTTGGCGGCTGGTCACCTGGCAATGGCCAATGGCGCGCGCGGGGCGAAATCAGCGTTGAAGAAGCGCTGGCCCATAGCGTGAATACCTCTGCCGTGCGGCTGATGCAGCGCGCCGGTGGGCATCGCAAGGTGGCGGAAGCTGCGCGGCGCGCCGGGTTGGATGGGTCTTTTCCGCGCGATGCGACCATCGCGCTCGGCACCGGGGAAGTGACGCTGCTTGATCTGGTGGCGGCCTATGCCCCCTTTGCCAATGGTGGCTTTCGCGTGGAGCCCTTTGGCGTGGCGCAAGTGCAGGCCGAAGGCCGCCCCTGGCCCTTGCCGCGGCTCGAGCCCGAGCGTGCCTTCGCGCCCGAGCATATGGAAGCCATGCGCAGCATGATGGCAGCGGTAGTGACGCGCGGGACGGGGCGCGCAGCGGCCATCCCTGGCCGGAGCGTGATCGGCAAAACCGGCACCACGCAGGAATATCGCGATGCCTGGTTCATCGGCATCAGCGGCGGCCTGGTCATGGGCATTTGGCTTGGCAATGATGATGGCGTGCCGATGGATAATGTCGCCGGTGGCGGGCTGCCGGCGCGGCTCTTCCGCGACATTCTGGAAAGCGCTGCCAGCGAAAGAGCAAGCTCTGCGCGTTAGGGGTTATCGTCCGCTCGCCTGCCTTGCGCCGCGTGACTTGGCGGGGCTGATCACTCTATGGTGACGCGCTGCAGCCGCCGGGAGAACTGCCATGCCAACCACCCTGATCCGCAAGGCCGATCTGATTGTCGCCTGGGATGCGACTGAAAAATCCCACACCTACCTGCCCGATGCCGATATGGCCTTCACCGATGGCGTGCTGCGCTTTGTTGGCCGGCATTATGAAGGCCCCGCGGATGAGGTGATGGATGGCAAGGGCCTGATGATCATGCCGGGGCTCGTGAATATCCATTCCCACCCATCAAGTGAGCCGATGAATAAGGGTTTCCTGGATGAGGTTGGCTCACCAGGCCTCTATAATTCATCGCTCTATGAATACATGCCGATCTTCCGCGCCGATGCTGAAGCCGTGCCGCATTGCGTGCGCGTCGCGCTTTCCGAATTGCTGCTTTCGGGCGTGACCACGCTGGCCGATTTGTCCATGGCGCATCCAGGCTGGCTTGATCTGCTGGCGGAAGCGGGGATGCGGGTTTGTGTGGCGCCGATGTTCCGTTCTGCCCGTTGGTACACCAAGAATGGCCATGTAGTGGAATATGAATGGGATGAAAAGGCCGGCGAGAAGGCGATGGAAGAAGCACTGCGCCTGGTTGAGCGCGCCGAACAGCATGAATGCGGCCGGCTTTTCGGCATGGTGGTGCCGGCGCAGATTGATACCTGCTCGGCCGGGCTTTTGAAGGATAGCCGGGCAGAGGCGAATAAGCGCGGACTGTCCTGGCAAGTGCATGCGGCGCAATCCGTGGTGGAATTCCACGAAATCACGCGCCGACATGGCACAACGCCAATCGGCTGGCTTGATTCACTTGGGCTTTTGGGCGAACGCGCCATCATCGGCCATGGGATTTTTCTGGATGATCATCCTTCCACGCGCTGGCATACCGAAACGGATTTGAAGCGGCTGGCTGAAACCGGCACGACGGTGGCGCATTGCCCGACGGTCTTTGCGCGTCGCGGGATCGCCTTGCGTGATCTGGGGCGATACATGCGAAATGGCGTTAATATGGGGATCGGCACCGATACCTATTCGCATAACATGCTGGATGAAATGCGCTTGGCCGCGCATATCGCACGCACGCAAGCGGGTTCGCCGCGCACGCTGCGCACGACTGATCTGTTCAACGCCGC
>JADCEX010000140.1 GCA_020249825.1 Roseomonas sp. | reverse complement strand
ATTTGCACCGGGATGTCATAAACCGCATCCAGATCCCGCATGGTTGTGGCTTGACCTTGCGGGCGCTGATCCTGCGCCGGTGGGGCCATGGCTTCGAAATTATCGGATCCGCTCATGTCATTTTATCCTAAAGCTTTGGGCCTTCCGAAGGCTGGCCGGTTTCAGAAGAAGGGCCAGCGCCAGATCACCCTTTTTGATGATCAGGTTGCAGGTCAATGCCGGCGGCGCTGAGCGCCTCGGCAATTGCGGCACGGCGCTTGGCAAGATCGAATTCGGCACCACCGCCCTGCCAGGATGCGCGCGCATCGCCCGGGGCAAGGGCCGCATCCGGCACCAGGGTGACGGCGAGATCACCCACCAGGGCGCGCACATCGTCCATCAGGCTTGGCGCGATATGCAAATGTGCCTCGGGCAGGAAGGCCAATGCAGGGCGCAGCCTTTCGGCAAAATCCGCCACCAGCGTTGCACTCTGCTGCGCGGCAAGCCCCGGCAAAGCCGCATCCAGCATGGCGAGCGCCACACGCGCGACACCGCGGCTGGCCTCAGCGGCAATATCGGCCGAGGCCGCCTGGCTGGCCGCCAATTGCTTGGCGATAAGCCCAAGGCTTTCCGCCGCGCGCTGCGCTGCTTCCTGCGTCATGGAAGCCCGGCCAGCAGCAAAGCCATCCTCACGCGCGGCCGCAGCCACGGCGCGGAGCGTTTCTTCCATGGGGTCGGGCTCAGGCGGTGGCGGCGGCATGCGCGCCGCTTCTTCCCGCGCTGCGTCCAGGGCCTCAATCAGCGATGTGGGGGCGAATTCCCGCAAGAGTGCAATGCGCGAGACCGGGACAAAGCCGTCTGACATCAATACACCATCTCATCCTCACGCCCTTCCTGCAGCGTGATCTGGCCTTGTGCGGCAAGGTCCTTGGCCATCACCACCACGGCGGCCTGTGCCTCATCCACCTCACGCAGCCTGACGGGACCAAGATTGGCCAAGTCTTCCTTGAACATCTTGCCGGCGCGTTCGCTCATGTTCTTGAAGAACAGGTCGCGCAGATTTTCCGAAGCACCCTTAAGCGCGAGCAGAAGCTGTTCCTTGGGCACATTGCGGATCAGCACCTGCACGCCCATGCCATCCAGGCGCACAAGATCATCGAAGGTGAACATCAGCGCGCGGATACGTTCGGCCGCGTCGCGGTTGCGTTCTTCCAGCGCGGCCAGGATGCGGCTTTCCGATTGGCGGTCCAGATTATTGAAGATTTCCGCCATCATTTCATGCGCATCGCGGCGCTGCGCGCGCGCTAGGTTTGACATGAATTCGGCCTTGAGGGTTTTTTCGACCCCTTCAAGCGCTTCCTTCTGTACGCTTTCCATCCGCAGCATGCGCATGACCACTTCCATGGCGAAGCTTTCAGGCAGCATGGACAGCACACGCGCCGCGTGTTCGGATTTTACCTTGGTCAGCACCACGGCAACGGTCTGCGGGTATTCATTCTTCAGGTAATTCGCGAGAACTGCCTCATTCACATTACCAAGCTTGTCCCACATGGTTCGCCCGGCAGGACCACGGATTTCTTCCATGATTTGCGCAACCCGTTCCCTTGGCAGGGTGCGCAGCAGCATGCGTTCAGTGGTTTCCCATGAGCCGACAAGATTGCCGGTTTGGCCAAGGGAATCGGCGAATTCGCGCGCCAAGTCTTCAACCGCTGCCGCGGGCACCGTGCCAAGGCTTGCCATGGCCTGGGAAATGTCGCGGATTTCATCCTCATGCATCATGGCGAAAAGCTTGGAGGCATGCTCCTCACCCACCGCCAACATGAAGGTCGCGGCCTTTTGCGGGCCGGTCATCTTGCCGCTCATGCCGGTTCCTCCGGTGGGGCGATCCATCGTCTGATGACGGTCAGCGATTGTTCGGGGTTACTGTCGATCAATTGCTGCAGCTGGTTGATGGACGAAGCCCGCATCTGCCCCTGGACCATGGCGAGCGTAACCATACCATCCTGGTCTGGCGCCGAAGCGCCCGCAACCACCGGAAGGCCACCACTGCCGGCGAGTGCCGCGGCGCCCGCAGCACCTGCCAAGGCGCCGCCTTGCGCCGGTTTTGCCAAGGTGACCAGGCGCTTTACCGCCGGCCGGCCCAAAAGCAGGATCGCCACCAGCGCCACCAGGGCAAAGAGCGCGCTTTCGATAATGCGCGCGACGGTGGAGGAGGTAAAAACAAAATCAAAGAAGCCGCGCTCCCCGCTATCCAGCGGCAAGGGTGGTTCGGCGAAGCGCATGGCCACAACCTCTACGCGGTCGCCGCGGCGTTCATCAAAGCCGACGGAGCTGCGCACCAGTGTCGCGATGCGGGCCAATTCCTCGGCTGAGCGTTCGCGAAACTGCGGTGGCCCACTGGCCTGGGGCTCCCAAACGCCATCCACCAGAACGCCAACACTGATGCGCCGGATGATCGGTTGATCGCGCGTGGTGCTGCGCGTGGTGCGACCGATCTCAAAATTCGTGGTTTCTTCCTGGCGGCTTTCCTGCGTGCTGCCCGGCGTGTTTTCATTTCCGGGCAGGTTGTTCTGGACGGTGGTGGGCGCAGGTTCCGTACCGCGAGAACTTTCCTGAACGCTTTGCTGGCTGCGCGCTACCTGATTATCGGGGTCGAAGCGTTCTTCCGTGATCTGCACACGGTCGAAATCCATATCCACCGTGGCTTCCGCGCGGACGCGCCCAGGGCCAAGGCTGCGTTCCAGCATTTCCTCGACCGAGCGCGCCAGACGCAATTCATGACCGCGGCGCATTTCTTCCTGGGAAGCCGCCGCCGCGGGACCTGAAAGCGCCTGACCGCCGCGCGCCAGCAACGCGCCGCGCGAGTCCACAATTGACACATTCTGCGGCCGCAAGCCTGGTACCGCTGTGGAGACAAGGTGCAGCACAGCTTGGATCGCTTCCCGGTCAAGCCGTTGCGCACCCTGCATGGTCAACATGACAGAGGCTTGCGCATCGCCGCGTTCGCGCGAAAACGCCTCACGCCGCGGCAGAACCAGATGCACACGCGCGGCCCGTACCCCGGCAAGTGTTGCAATACTGCGCGCCAATTCGCCTTCCATGGCGCGCACGCGATTCATGTCCTGCTGGAAGGGCGTGGTGGTCAGGCTTTCAGAGCGATCAAAGATTTCGTAGCCGACATTGCCACCGGCTGGCAGGCCTTCTCGGGCCAGCGAAAGACGCACACGTCCGACCTGGTCATCCGGGACCATGATACGTGTGCCATTGCCTTCAATGCGATAAGGCACCCGCGCACGATCAAGCGCTGCAATCACCTGTCCGGCATCGCGCTGTTCCAAGTCAGCGTAGAGCAAGCCCATCACAGGCTGGCTGGCGCGGATAACAAGCCAGGTAATCAGCCCAGCCACCAAGAGCCCAGTGCCGGCAAGGGCCAATAGACGCCACATTCCCAAGGCACGCATCTGAGCGACGAAATTCCCCATCACCCCCAACCTTCTTCACCAAGCGTCCCCCGGGCCGAAACCCCACTTGGATGAGAGTTCTATAACACAATAGGCAAAAAATTCCTCAAGGGAAATTTGTCGGTTGGAAAAATTCCACAAAGATTTGCCATTTATCTCTTTTTTAACACACAACTAGCGATTGAGAACTTTTGAGGCGATGGGGCATTTCCGAACCAAACGATACCAAGTTGGCGTGAAAGTGCCCGACGCCCAGGGCAGGGCCGGTCCCAAAATGCCCTGGCGAGGCGCTCAAAATGGATAATGCTGTGTCTCAGCTCCCCGAACTGACGCTACGCAGCCTGTCGAAACTCACCTGCAATTGGCCAAGCAGCAGCTTCACATCGCCGCCCACCCTTTCGGCCCCGGTCACGGTGCCAATGGTCGTGAAGGGCAGCGCCTCAGTCCTGCCGCCAGCGCCGCTACCAGTGACGCTCACCTTATAGGCGCCATTCGGCATGGTGGTCCCGTCGGTGTCCCGGCCATTCCAGGTCCAGGTCTTGGGCGCCGTGCCAAGCTGCACCGTTTCCTGACGAATAATCCGATTACCGCTACCGCGGATG
Organism: Roseomonas sp.; assembly: GCA_020249825.1. GTDB lineage: Bacteria > Pseudomonadota > Alphaproteobacteria > Acetobacterales > Acetobacteraceae > Neoroseomonas. The sequence continues at coordinate 10,110 of JADCEX010000140.1, read as the reverse complement.
GTGACCAGCGCAGTTTGGGAAGCGCCCGCAGCCGGTAATTTGAGCGTGCCAACACCGCCCTGCAGGCTGATCTGTTCGGCCTCCACCTCCACATTGCGGCCAATCAGCGGCGCGCTGGCGGTAAGCTGGGAAGCCTGTTCCAGTGCCAACATGCGCTGAAGGTTCTGGTTCATGGAGATTTGCTGTTCGACGGACGCGAATTGCACCAACTGATTGGTCATCTGGTTGGTATCCAAGGGGTCGGTCGGGCTTTGATTCTTGATCTGCGTTGTCAGCAGCGTGAGGAAGGTGTTGAAATCACCGGCAAATTTCGAGCTTTGCGCCGTGCTGGAGGCGGCATTGGCGGAAAGGCTGGCAATGGAGGCTGACATGGTTCGGGTTCCGTTCAGACAGCGATGTCAATAAGGGAGGTGGTGTTGCGAAGCGGTGCCGGCAGGCCCGGCATGGCGGCTTCACCTTCCACGCCACCGATGGCGAAGGAGGCACGGCGCTGGCCCTTTTCCTGGGCCCCGTATTGCTGCTGGCGCCCCTGATCCGAGGCAAGCGAAAAAGACAGCGACCGCGCCATGTCACCAAGCCCGGCCTGGTTCAGCGCCCGGTCCAATTCGCGCTGGTCGCGCTGCAAAAGGGCCAGGGTTTCCGGCCGTTCCGCCACAATGCGAAGCTGACCCGCTTCCTTGCCTTGGCCGATACTCACCTCAACCCGGCCAAGCTCAACCGGGTCAAGCGCAATGGTCAGCGCCTCATCACCGCGGCCAAGCGCGAGGGAGACCACCACCGGCGCAAGCTGCCGGGCCGGCATGGGTGTGGCCAATTCGCGTGTCGGGGTGCTGGATAAGGGTGACTCGGCACGCAGCGCCAGGGCATCGGTCGCCGGGAAACCTTGCGGCAGCATCGAAAGGCCCTCTGCCCGGCCTTCGGCTGATGGCTTGGCACTTGTGGCCTTGGGCGCTTCAAGGCTCACGAGCCGCCAGCTTGCATCAGCCGCCTCAGCTGCCATGGCAAGCTTACTCTCGGCTGCCGCTTCCGTATTGTTGAGGGCTTTCGCGAGGAGCGAGAGTGCCTCGACCGGCTTTCCAGCCTCAAGCGCTTCCTGGGCCGGTGTCAGGGGCGCGGGCGCTGGGTTGCTGACCAAGCCTTGGGGCTTGGATGATGCCTGCGCCGCCACGGCCTGCGCCGTGACGGTTTGTGCGGGACCAGATGCCGCCGGGGGTTGGGTGAGAACTTGCTCAAGAACTTGCTGTTGCGCGGGCTTGGTAAGAACTTGCTCTAGAGCTTGCTCTTGCGCGGGCTGTGCGAGAACATGCTCACCCCCCTGTTGTTGGAGCGGTTGAGCAAGAATCTGCTGTTGGTCCAGGGTGCTTCCGTGCACTTTTGCGGACGCCAGCGCCTGCTGCGCGACCTGCGATTCAGTCCGATCTGCGCCGCCATCAACTTGCGCTGCGGCACCAGTCAACGGCGCCTGCATGCCTGGCGTCGCGCCATCCGCGGCGGTTTCGGCCGTATTCGGCGCCAGCGCAGGAATATCGGGTGTTGGCGGCTTGGGCTGGGCTTGAGTCATCAGAAGGCCGGCAAGCACATCACTCGGTAGTGGTTGCACAACTTCAGGCGCCGCAGCCTCGGCACTCACGGCGCCTTCGGCATCAGGGTTCGAAGCCTTTGGTGTGCTATCTTCCACCTGCGTCGTTGGATTCTTGCCGCTATTGATCGTGGCCTCAGTGGAAGAAGGCTGCGCCGAGGTCTGGGGTGCCCCCTGCGCCTTGTGATCCGGCTGCGGGTTTTCGGCTGGTTTGGCGGCAGCGCCAGTTTCTTCCCCTGTCGCGGTTTCAAGTGCCTCGCGAAACCGGCAATGGAACCCTTCGTCAGCCGCCTCAGCGGGGCGCGCCTTGGCGGCAACCGCGGCTCCGGTTGTGGAGCTGACCTGCGAAACGGAAGCTGCATCCAGCATGAAGATTCCAAACCACCTGTTTCAAGAGCCGATGACGGTCCCCGCAGGACAAACGCCCCAAAAGGCCGAGCAAGCTGCAAGGGAGAGACCAGGTGACAAGCCTGCCAATGGCACCCTCACGCGCGCTAGGAGATGATAGAGCAATCGCTAGGCCAGAGATTCAGGGGCCGTATCCGGCAGGATTTGCCGTATGCTGCGCAATACTTGCCCCATGGCAGCGGTATCCTGCCCGTATTTGCCCTCCAAAAGGCCATTCGCGTTGGCATGGCGCTTGCCTCGCGTTGCCGTTGTTAGGTGCTGAACCTTCTCGGCAGGAGAATCCGCCATGTCGCTTTATAGCTCGATGAACACCGCCCTTAGCGGCATGAATGCCCAGTCACGCGCGCTGGGGCATATTTCGGACAATGTGGCCAATTCGCAGACCGTCGGCTTCAAGCGGACAGATACGAATTTCGTGTCCTTCATTTCCGAAAGCAATAACGATGTTCACCGGCCCGGCACGGTGTTGGCGCGGCCTGATTTCACCAACCAGGTGCAGGGCACGATCGAGCAGGTGGAAAACCCGCTTGCCTTGGCCATTTCCGGTCAGGGTTTCTTCACCGCTGCCTTGCCGATCGGCAAGAATGACAACAACACCACCCGCTTTGATGCGCGGCAATTCTATACGCGCGCGGGTGATTTCAACCGCAATAGCGAAGGCTATATGATGAACGGCGCGGGCTACGCCCTGCAGGGCTGGCCGGTGACAAATGGTGTGGTGGACAAGACGCAGCTTGTGCCGATCCGCATTCAGGAAGATGTTTTTACGCCAACGCCAACGGCGGCACTGACCTTTAACGGCAATCTGTCTGCTGGTGCGACAACTGCCCAAAGCACGTCAATCCAGGTGATTGATACGCTGGGACGTTCGCGCGCCGTTACCTTGACCTTCACGCCGAGCGCAGCCGTTGGCGACAATCAATGGACCCTGTCCATCAATGCGCCAGAGGCGACGGTACCCGCCCGTGGCACGATCCCCATCCTTTTTAGTCCGGACGGTGCTTCAACTCATCCGAATGGCACCCTTGAGGAGTTTGGCGTTCCAACAGGGTCCCTGATCGGCAGCGCGGGCGGTGCGGGTGTACCCGCAACAGTGACTTTTACCGCCGATTTTGGTCAAGGCCCGCAGACCATGACGCTCAATATCGGCAATTTCGGTGTCTCAGGCGGCTTGACCCAATTCGCCTCGAGCGGGGCAAGCGGCCTAAGTGTGAACAGCTTTGAGCAGGATGGCATTCCGCTCGGCGCCTTTTCTTCGGTAACAACGCAGAAGAATGGCGATGTCCGTATCAATTATGACAATGGCAAATCAAAGGTAGTGGCCCGCGTGCCGGTTACCGTATTCAAGGATCCGGATCGGCTACAGCATCTGGATGGTCAGGCCTTCCTGCGCACCATTGACAGTGGCGAAGCGCGGGTCGTGGAAGCTGGCGAAGATGGCGCGGGCCTGCTGACCACGAGTGCGATTGAGCGTTCGAACGTGGATATCGCCACGGAATTTTCGAAGCTTATTCTGGCACAGCGCGCCTATTCGGCGAATACCAGAATCGTCTCCACCGTGGATGATCTGCTGCAGGAAACCTTGAACATGCGGCGCTGATGCCGCTTGAAATAGGATTGATCGGCAAAAAGCCATGAGCATTGACGCTGCCCTGTTGATCGCACGTTCGGGTTTGCTGCATACGCAGCGGGCCCTTTCGAATGCGGCCGACAATGTGGCAAATGCCGAGACTGCAGGTTACACCCGCAAGCGGATCATCGGTGAAGCCGTATCAAGCGCGGGTCAGGGCAATGGCGTGCGCAGCCTTGGCCCGGTCCGCGAGGTTGATGCGGCGCTGGTCAATGAAATGAACAGGCGCAAATCCGAATTGGCTGCGGCTGAATTGCGCGATGCGGTTTTGGCGCGCATTGATGAGGCGCATGGCGATCCTGCCAAAAGTGAAGGTCTTGGCGATTTGGTTGGCAAGTTGCGAACCAGTTTTATCGAACTGCGTACCGACCCGTCGCAGGTGGTCAAGCAGCAGGCTGTTGTCCTGAACGCGGTGCAAAATTTGGTGAACCGCTTCAACGATCTGTCACGCGTGGTGCAGGAGGCACGGCAATCAGCGCAGGATGGCATTGTCTCTGAAGTCAAGCTGATCAACACCACCTTGCGCGAAATCGCAACCCTGACCCGCACCATCGGCGAGCGGAAGGGGGTTGGCCAACCCACCGCCGATATTGAGGATAAGCGCGACCTGGCGATTGCGCAGCTCAGCGAAATCATTGCTTTCAAGGTTGTGCGGCAGCAGGATGGTGGGCTGGTTTTGTTGGGTGCTGGCGGCATTACCCTGCCATTGAGTGAAAACACCGATGCTTTATCCGTTCCATCGGCATTCCTGACGCCACAAGCCTATTATGGTGGCGCCGGCACTATCCCGCCGATCACCCTGTCAGGCGCGGATTTCACGACCGGCTTGAAGGGGGGGCGCCTTGGTGAATATATCAAGCTGCGCGATGAGACGCTGCCGCGCTATCAGGCAGAGCTTGACATCGCCGCCGCGGAGATCGCGGATCGCTTTGAAGAAGAAGGCCTTAGGCTTTTCACCGATCCTGCCGGGGTAGGGCCGGCTTTCAGCGGGCCTAACCCCGACTTGGCTTATGCCGGTGGTGCGCAGATCGGCTTCGCAGGGCGGGTAGAAATAAGCAGCGTGGTGCGCGCAGATGCAAGGCTTCTGCGCGATGGCACCCATGCTACGGGCGGCTTCACCCCTAATCCCGTGAGCGGCCCCGCCGGTTTCACTATCTTGATTGACCGGATCCTGAACCATAGTTTCGGGACAACAAGTTCACTTGGTGCGAATTGGGGCGGCTTTCGCACAACCGGCATCGGTCCTGATGGCTCTCTTTCAAGCCCCTTCGGCACACCCCAGACGATTGAGGATTACGCCGTCATCCTCACTGCGTCACATACTTCTGACAGTGCTGCCGCTGGCCGGGCGGTGGACACCGCAACGCAGCTGAGCGATGGGCTTGAAGCGCGCTTCACGCGCCAATCACGTGTTGATGTGGATAGTGAGATGGCGTCCCTTATCCAGCTCCAGAATGCCTATGCCGCCAATGCCCGTGTGATGAGCACCGCACAGACCATGTGGGAAACACTTTTCGGATCGGTACGATAAGCCATGAATGGTATCAGCCTGACCGGACGCATTGACCTGAACGCCACCATGCTGCGGGAACGCTTGACGTCGCTTGGCGAACAGGTTTCAACGGGCCGCAAGGGTTCCTCCTACGCGGCGCTGAATACTGATGGCCCGAAAAGCATGGATTTGCGTGGGGAGATCTCGCGGCGGGAAGCCTATAAGAACACGATCCAGCAAACGCTTTCCAAGATTCAGGTCACGCAGGATGTTCTGGACCGCATCGGGGCCATTGCGGAGAAGTTTACCGCAAACACTGCCAAGCTATTGGGGGCGACGAAGCCCGAAGAAATACAGATCCAGGCCGGGCAGGCCGGGGCGGCGCTTGTAGAAGTGGCGAACCTGCTGAATGAAAGGTATGAAGGCGAATATCTTTTTGGCGGTTCCGATACATTTCGGCCGCCCATTCCGAATCCGGATGGCATTCTGACCAGCGGCATGGCTTCCGGGATTGCCACTCAGGTCGCGTCGCTGACCACCGCCAACGCGGCCACAGTGCTTGCCAATACCAAGGTACTTGCGCAGTCTAACGCGGTTGGTGTTACGCCCTTTTCGGTTTTCCTATCCACCGGCGCAGGAGCGACCGAGGGTCGGCGGAACCTGCTGAGCAGTGACAATGAGCGCATAGAATACGGTATTGCCGCCAATAGGAATGGTTCGGTTGTCAGCAGCGGAGAAACAACCGGATCCTGGGCACGCGACCTGCTGCGTGGGCTGGCCAGTATCGCTGCCCTGACACCGGGACAGAGCCAATTGGGTGAGGGCTATAATACCTTCATCACCACCGTGCAGCAGGGTCTGAAATCCAGCGTCAATGCCCTGGCGCTGGAACGCGGCTCGCTTGGCGTTGTGGAGGGGCGCATGGAAAGCGTTCGCACCCTCCACGAAAGTGTGACTCTCAGCCTTACCCTTCAAGTAAGCGAAATCGAGGAAGTGGATATGGCAAAGACCATTACCAGCTTCCAGGCAACGCAGAACCAGCTTGAAGCTTCCTATCGCACCATTTCCCTGGTCCAGCAATTGAGGCTGACGAACTTCCTCTGATAGCTGCGTGCTTTCTGCGCCTTTTGTTGGCGATGCCTCAGCACACGTTCCTGCACGCAATGATGCCAAGCGTCTCTGCCATCACGCCACGCAGTAAGTGAACGGCGTCACATTCATTCCTCTACAATATTTCGGCGAAAAGGCCACAAGGCCAAATCAACCTACGGCTGATAAAGATAAGCGAATTCCTAGCATTTTCTTGATGCCAATCAGTCGATAATGAAAATTTCCTGATAAATCCAAAAATCTTCGCATTCATGAAGATGTTAAACTGCTAATTCAGAAAAAATCCCGGCATTTACCCATTTTTTCAGCGATGATTCAGTCCTTTCCGACATCATGGCGTGGTTCGCAAGAAGCGGATGCAACCAGACCACATCGCCACCTTAAAAGGGGCGAAGGTCATGATGTGAAAGGGGAATACCCCAATGGCTATGAATTCCGTAAATACCAATGTCGGGTCCATGGTGGCGCTTCAGTCACTGAACAAGACTTCCGATCAGCTTTCGGTCGTGCAGAAGCGTATCTCGACGGGCATGCGCGTTGCTGACGCCAAGGATGACGGTGGTGCCTTTGCCGTATCCCAGGCCATTCGCGCGGATGTCGCTGGCTTGACGGCGGCCAATGAGCAGCTGGGCGGCACCAAGGGCGTGTTGGACACTACCTTTGCTGCTCTCAACAAGGTCTCCGAAACCATGGTCAAGGTCCGTGAGACCCTGACTCGTCTGGCGGACGGAACGCTCAATGACGCGCAATTCGACCAATATTCTGATCAATATACCGCCCTGCGTACTCAGATCCAGAACTTCATCACCGATGCCACCTATAATGGCCGGACACTCCTGGATACGACAGATGGCGATATTGTGACGACGCGCAACGAATCTGGCGATACCTTCACGATTACGGCGATTGATGGGGCGACAGACCTTGTTGTTGCCGCGGCGCCAGCCGATGTCACCGCGGCGCAGGCCGCCTTGGCTGACGGTGGTGACTTCGAAACCGTTGAATCCGCCATCGCTGACGCACTGAACCAGTTCGGGTCCGACAGCAACTATATCGATAGTCAGATCCGCTACAACAAGGACAAGGTTGACGCCATGGAAGGCGGTCTCGGTGCCCTGGTTGACGCTGACTTGGCCAAGGAAAGTGCCAAATTGCAGTCGCTGCAGATCAGGCAGCAGCTTGGCACCCAGGCGCTTTCGATTTCCAACCAGGCACCGCAGACCCTGCTCAGCCTGTTCCGTTAATACAGTCGGCGGCCTCGCCCTGGCGGGGCCGCCTTCATCTGCGGGAGACAAAAATGTCCACCCTTGTTCTTGAACTCCGCCAAGGCGACATGATGATCGTCAATGGCGCGCCAATCCGCTTCCGAAATCGTGCCCGCATAGAACTCACCGCGCGCGCAAGGTTTCTGTTCGGCAAGCAATTGATGACGCCCGAGATGGCCAAATCCCCGGCCCGGCGCATCTACTTCGCCCTGCAAACTGCCTATATCGGCGACCATGATGAACGCAAGATAGGCCTTGACCTGGCCCGCGATCTCATCAGGGAATTTGGGGAAGCAACAACCTCTGGCATGGTGCGTGAATTGCTCGAACGCGCGCTGGAGGCCGCCGAAGCCGATCAATGCTATCAGGCGCTCAAGCTCGCACGGCGCGTGATGCGCCATGAGGAAGTGGTGCTGGGCTTGAGCCCGGTTGCTTCCGTCTCGGTGCCGGAGGATGTGGCATGAACATGATGCATGCCCGCCGCGCGTACCAAATAACGCGTCAGGCCATGGACCCGCGAGAGCAGGAAGCGGATGTCTTCCGCCGCGTCACTGGCGGCCTGCGTGCGGCGCTGGAACAGGAAGGCATCGCGCGCGCGCGTGCCATTGCGGATAATCGCAGGCTTTGGATCGCGCTTGATGCATCGCTCCGTCACCCCGCCAACCAATTGCCGCAGGAAACCAAGCTGACCATGCTGCAGGTGGGGCGCGCGGTGATGCGGGAAATGGAAAGCCCTTCACCCGATCTTGGTTTCCTGATCGAGATCAATGAGCAATTGGCCTCAGGCCTGCGTTAGCATCTAACGGCGGGCGCGGTTTCGCGCGCGGGCCCCGGCGTGGTAACGGGCTTCCTTATGAAGCCTGACGCCATCATCCTGGGGATCGAAACAAGCTGCGATGAAACCGCTGCCGCGCTGCTGCGCGCAGATGGCGCCATTCTGGCCGAGGCTGTTTTCAGCCAGTTGAAGGAACATGCGGCCTTTGGTGGCGTGGTGCCCGAAATCGCCGCACGGGCGCATTTGCAGCATCTGCCAAGGCTTGTGGCGGGCGTCATGGCCAAGGCTGGCATCGGTTACGCTGACCTTGACGCGGTGGCGGCAACCGCGGGCCCCGGCTTGATCGGCGGGCTGATCGTGGGCGCTTCCTTCGCCAAGGGGGTGGCGCTGGCGCATCGCCTGCCCTTCATCGCCATCAATCACCTGGAAGCGCATGCGCTGACGGTGCGCCTGCCTGGCCTCATGCCCGGTGGGGCGCCGGCTTTTCCCTATTTGCTGCTGCTGCTTTCCGGCGGGCATTGCCAATGCGTCTTGGTGGAAGGGCTTGGCAGCTATCGCCGCTTGGGCAGCACGCTTGATGACGCGGTGGGTGAGGCTTTTGATAAGGCGGCCAAGCTGCTCGGCCTGCCTTGGCCGGGCGGGCCACATTTGGAAAGGCTGGCGCGTGGTGGCGATCCCGCTGCGGTGAACCTGCCGCGGCCGCTTATGGGGCGGGCGGGGTGCGATTTTTCCTTCTCGGGCCTCAAGACCGCCGTGGCGCGGGCGGTGGCGCAGGGGCAAGCGCGGCGAGAGGATATTGCGGCGAGCTTTCAGGCGGCCGTCGCCGCCGTGCTGGCCGATCGCGCTGCCCATGCGCTTGAGATGGCGCCGGGCGTGACGGCGCTGGTCGTGGCCGGCGGGGTCGCCGCCAATAGCGCGGTGCGTCTGGCCCTTGAAGGGGTTGCGACGGCTCGGGGCCTACCCATGCTGGCGCCGCCACTCAGGCTATGCACCGATAATGCCGTGATGGTGGCCTGGGCGGGGCTTGAGCGACTCCGTTGCGGCGCGCTGGACCCGCTTTCGCATAACCCGCGCCCGCGTTGGCCGCTGACCGAGCTTTCGCCGCTGGCCTGCTGAACCAGAAGTTACCGGCGAAGCACACCCCGCCCGGCATAGCGCGCCGCCGGGCCAAGCCCTTGTTCAATGCGGATCAGCTGATTGTATTTCGCGAGGCGATCCGAACGGGAAAGCGACCCCGTCTTGATCTGCCCGCAATTGGTGGCAACCGCCAAATCCGCGATGGTTGCATCCTCACTTTCGCCGGAACGGTGGCTCATCACCGCGCGGTAGCCGGCGCGATGGGCCATCTCCACTGCTTCCAGCGTTTCGGTCAGCGTGCCGATCTGGTTCACCTTCACCAGAATCGCATTCGCCGTCGCCGTTTCAATGCCCTGGCGCAGGCGTTCGGGGTTGGTCACGAAAAGATCATCGCCGACAAGCTGCACCTTGGCGCCGATGCGGTCCGTCAACAGCTTCCAGCCGGCCCAATCATCTTCCGAACAGCCATCTTCAATCGAAACAATCGGCCATTTCGCCGTGAGTGCGGCCAGGTATTCCACCATGCCCGCGGGGTCGAGCTTCTTGCCCTCACCCTCAAGCGCATAGACGCCGTCATGGAAAAACTCGGTCGCGGCGCAATCAAGGGCGAAGACCACGTCTTCTCCAGGGCGATGGCCGGCCGCTTCGCAGGCCTTGGTGATGAAGGCCAAGGCCTCATCCGCGCTTTTCAGATTGGGGGCGAAGCCGCCCTCATCGCCGACATTGGTGGAGTGGCCGGCATCATGCAGCGCCTTTTTCAGCGCCATGAAGACT
>JADCEX010000014.1 GCA_020249825.1 Roseomonas sp. | reverse complement strand
GGCTTTGGTGGGTGCAGGATTTGGCAGCGACGCGTCCCCTGCACGCGCTGCGATTCCGCAACACGTCAAACCATGTGCTGCCCGATGGGCTGGTCACTGTTTATGGCGGGCCGGATGCGCCAAGCTTTCTGGGCGATGCGGAATTACGCGCGCTGTCGCCGGGCGATCAGCGCCTGATCGCCTTTGCGCGTGATCGTGATCTGCACCTAGCCAGCCAAAGCAGCAATAGGGATGACATTACGCGCATCACGTTGCGACGTGGGTTCGTCACTATTGAATCGAAACGCATCGAGGAAACGGCGCTGGCGATTGATCCACGTGGCGCGCGTGGTGTGATGGTGATTGATCTGCCGCGCCGCCCCGGCGCCTCTCCGCGTTTCCCAGTGGCGGCGGAGGGTGATTTTGGCCTGCGCCACGAAACACAATTGGAAGCGGCGCCCAAGACCATCCTGCTTGGGTTTGAACGCGATCAGCGCCAGGATGTGCCGCTCTGGGATCAGGGGCTTGGCGACCCACTTCTATTGCAGCCGGCGCAGTTCGACCTTGAGGCCTCGCTCAGCCGCATTCCCGGCGGGCCAGGATCGGTCGAGCGGTTGCAGGAAATCCTGGCGCGCACCGGCGCCGATGTGCCGGGGCGTGAAGCGCTGGCCAACACCATTACGGCGTTGCAGCAAATCCGCGTCTTGCTCGACGCCGCGCGCATTGCAGCGCGGGAAGCACGCTCCGCCGATCAGGCGCTGGCCCGCGCCCGTCAGGCGGTGGAAGATCGCACTGGCGGGGAACAGCAGGCCGCGCGCCAGCGGCTCAATGCCGCCAGCCGAGAGGCGGAAGCCAAAGGCGCCGCATCAAGCCGCGCCTTTGAAGCCTGGCAACGCGCGGTGATCGCGCTGCTGCAACAAGATAGCTAGGCACTTGGCGATCCAGGTAGGGGCTGTTCTCAAGATAGGTCGTCCGCTACCCGATTTGGCATCACGTTACACGCCGAAGAACAAGCGATAGATTATTCGCCGGCATGGCTTCCACTACAGGCGCGGCGAAACCCGCTGCACTGGCGGCGCGCGTTACCTCCTCCAGGTCCCGAACACCCCAGCGCGCATCCTGGGCGCGCAGGCTGTCATCAAACGCCGCATTGCTGGGCGCGGTATGCTCGCCACCCCGTTTGAAAGGACCATAGAGAAACAGGATACCATTGGACCGCAAGATCCTTGCCGTACCGCTGATCAATGCCAACGTCGCTTCCCATGGTGCGATATGGATCATGTTAATGCAGACCACCGCATCAGCCTGTTGCACCGGCCAGGCATCGGCCATCACATCCAGCAGCAAGGGCGGCAAAAGGTTGGGCAGCCGTGCCTCCTCCCGCCAGGCGGCAATGCTCGCAAGGGCAGCAGCATCAGGATCACTTGGCTGAAAACTCAATGCCGGAAAATGCGCCGCGAAATGCAGCGCGTGTTCGCCCGAACCACTTGCGATTTCGAGCACCAAGCCCGTTGGAGGCAGATGGCGCGCCAGAACCTCCGTGATGGGCGCCTTGTTGCGCGCGACTGCGGGTGCGAAACGGCGAGCGTCGTCAGACACAAATCACGCTGCGCGCGCACGAAACCGCGCCAGCGTCCCGCCGCGCAGCACCGCGCTTGGCAGGCGCCGATCCAGGATGCGTTCCGCAAGCCTGCCCGCTTCCACCAGCGCTTCCAGATCAATGCCCGTTGCAATGCCAAGTTCGGCGCAGAGCAGCGCCAATTCCTCGGTCGCGATATTACCGGGCGCGCCCGGCTGGCCGGCGAAGGGGCAACCGCCAAGGCCGCCCACGGCGGCATCAAAACGTGCCACCCCCATCCGCAGCCCCGCCAAGGCATTGGCAATGCCAAGGCCGCGCGTGTCGTGCAAATGCAGCGCAAGCCGCAATTCCGGCCAGCGATTGCGTACCTCACCAATCACGGTTTCGATCTGATGCGGATTGGCCCAACCCATGGTATCCGCCAGGGTCAAATCACGGATGCTCACCCCAGCTTCCCCTGCAATTGCCAAGCCATCCGTGATTGCTGTCACCATCTGCGCAGGCGCGACATCGCCGGCGTAATTGCAGCCAAAGGCCGCTTGCAGCCCTATGCGCGTCACCGGCACGCCAGCGGCGATATGCGCGGCGGTTTGCTTGCGCATGGCCTCAATCTGCCCAGCACGATCGCGGTTCAGATTCTTAAGCGAAAACGCCTCGGACGCGGCAAGACTGATCGATCCAAAAAGATGCAGCCGATCCTTGAAGGCCAGCGCGCGATCCAGCCCCGCCGCATTGAACCAAAGCGCGGTGTAGTGAATATCGGGGTTTGGCGTAAAACCGGCGACAACTGCTTCAGCATCAGCCCAGCCCGGCACCAGCTTGGGCGAGACAAAGGACGCCACCTGAATATGAGTGAGACCGGTTGCCGAAAGCGCATCAATCAGCGCGATCTTGTCTGAACTTGGGATAGGGTTTTTCTCAATCTGAAAACCCTCACGCGGGCCTTCTTCGGCGATATCCACCTGGCGCGGCAAATCGGACATGGGCTGCTTCCTTTTTCGCGCATAGTCTATCCCAGCATCACGCGGCCGTGAATGCGGTGGGATTCAGGCCGCGTCCTCACCTTCGCCGGTGCCAAGGGCAGTCAATGCGCCTTCATTCAGGATCTCAATGCCACTTTGCCCATGCAGGCGGATCAGATTGCGGCGACGGAAGCTGGAGATGGCGCGACTCACGGTCTCAAGCGTCAGGCCCAGGAATTCGCCGATATCGGCGCGTGTCGCCGGCAGGTCGAAGACCGGTCCCTTATGGCCGCGGCGGCGCTGCGCATCCACCAGCGAAAGCAGAAAGGCAGCCACGCGTTCTTCCGCCGTGAAGCGGCCCAGCGCCATGATGTGTTCCTGGCTTTGTGCCAATTCCCGCGTGCAGAGGTCCAGGAAGCGGCGCTCCAACAACGGGTACCGGCGGAATAATTGTTCCAGCCGGCGGCGTTCCATGCGGCAGACTCGCCCGCCGGTCAGCATCTCGGCGCCAAAGGCGTGTTCCTGCGATGGTGTGAAACCCAGAATATCGCCGGCAAAGCGAAAACCGATCGCGGCTTGCCTGCCATCCGGTAGCACGCGCATCAGCCGCGCCATGCCTTCGGTCAGCGTATAGACATAGCGCGCATCATCGCCTTGGTGGAAAATCGGCGCACGCGGTTCCAGCGTGACCCTTTCACTATCCGCCGCCATGTCATCCAGGGCAGCGGCATCCAAGGGCGCGCATAACCCAAGGGAGCGTGATCCGCATTTCATGCAGACATCGCCTTCGGCCCCAAGGCCATCCATCATCGAACGTGTGACGTCAAGCGGGTTCATGCCTGCCTGCCTTGTCGCTTTGCCTTCGGCGGCGGTCTTTGCGTGGACCTACGCCCTTAAAGGTATTCTCCTACTCTTTTTATCTTTTATCAATAGAAATCGGCCTGGTCGGCATAGACTGGACAAAGCTTAACTACAAGACAAGGCTAGTGCCCTGGGGCCGCAGTGCCCGGGGGAGAGAGAAATGGCCTTATCCGTCAGGGTTTGCGGCGCGGCGCGCACGGTAACCGGCTATTGCCTGCTGTTTGAAACAGGCCGCGCCCGTTTCCTGGTGGATTGCGGCATGTTCCAGGGGCCCAAGACGCTGAAATCCCTGAATTGGGAGGAATTTCCCTTCAATCCGCGCGATATTGATGCCGTTTTGCTGACCCATGCGCATATTGACCATTCCGGGCTGCTGCCCAAGCTGAAGGCAGCCGGCTTTCGCGGCGTGATCCACGCTACCGCCGCCACGGCCGATCTTTGCGCAGTGATGCTGCCGGATTCCGGCCATGTGCAGGAAATGGAGGTGGCGCAGCTCAATCGCCGCAACCGCCGCAAGGGCCGCGCGCCAGTTTACCCCATCTACACGGTTGCGGATGCGGCGGCGGTACTTTCGGCCTTTCGCGCGGTGCCTTTTGGGCGCTGGGTTGAACCCGTGCCTGGCGTGCGCGCGCGCTGGTGGAATGCAGGGCATATGCTGGGCTCGGCTTCAATCGAAATCGAATGCGCTGATGGCAAGGATGCGCCGGTGCGCGTGCTGGTATCGGGTGATTTGGGGCCGGATTGTTCGGTGTTTCATCACGGAAGCGAAGCACCAGCCGCGCTGGATCACGTGTTCATCGAAAGCACCTATGGTGATGAGGATAAGCCCTGCGTTGATCATGTGGAACGGCGCGCAAAGCTTGCAGCCATTGTGCAGGCAGCGGCGAAGCCGGATGGCGTGCTGCTGATCCCGGCCTTTGCTGTGGAACGGACCCAGGAAATCTGTTGGGATTTGGTGACGCTGATGCAGGCCGGCACCATCCCTCAAGTACCGATTTTCATGGATAGCCCGCTTGCGATCCGCGCAACGGAAGTATTTTTGGAACATGCGGCAGCGCTGGAAAATGGTTCCTCCATCGAACGTGCCCTGCGTTCGCCGCTGATCCACCCGACCGAAAGCGGGGAGGCAAGCCGCCGCATCGCGGAAGCGGAGGGGTTTCACATCATCATCGCAGGTTCTGGCATGTGCGATGCCGGGCGCATTCGGCATCATTTGAAGCGCTGGCTCTGGAGCCCTGCCGCCACGGTCATGCTGACGGGCTATCAGGCGGAAGGCACACTCGGGCGGCTATTGCAGGAAGGCAAGCGCGAAGTGCGCATTCAGGGTGAGACGATCCGTGTGGAGGCGCATATCACGGAAATTCGCGATTTCTCCGGCCATGCGGATGCAACGGAATTGGCGCGCTGGCTGGCGGCGCGCGGGCGTGTTTCAGGCGGCGTATTTCTGATGCATGGCGAAGCACCGGCGATGGAAGCACTGGCCAAGCGCCTGACCGAAGGTAGCATTGCCGCCGCCGATCAGGTGATCATGCCCGTTCTGGATGAAGGCTGGACATTGCCGCAGGGCGGAAGGCCTAAGCGCCAGGATGCCAAGGGGCGGCGCGCCGATCCGGCGCGCAGCATGCGCCCAGATTGGCATAATCAGCGCGCGGCGCTGATGCTGGCGATTGAAACGGCAACTGAAAGCGCGCGGGATGATGCCGCGCGTGAAGCGTTGCTGCATAAGTTGCGCGCGGTGCTGGACGAAAGGTGAAGTCTCAGCTTGGTGCGTTGCGCAGCGATTGGCGCCAATTCAGCAACAGCACTGGCAGCGCGATGACGACGCCGGCCATGGTCATGGGTATATTGGGGGAGATCATCAGCAGGGCCGAAATCACCAGAATGACCTTTGAAGCCGCGCCCATATGGGTGAAGGCATAGCCTGTCATGCCAATGCCCAGCACCAAAACGCCAATGGCGCAGCTGATGGTGGTAAAAAGGAAATCGCCCCAGGTGAAACCATCCACCATGATCAGCATGGCCGGTGAATAGGCAAAAACAAAAGGCACGGTTGCTTTCGCAAGCCCCAGCCGAAACGCGGTGAGCCCCGTACGGAAAGGGTTTGATCCCGCAATACCCGCCGCCGCATAGGCCGCGACACAGACAGGCGGGGTTAGGTCAGCGAGAATCCCATAGTAGAGAATGAAAAGATGCGCGGCCAGCGGTGGCACGCCAAGCTGCTGCACCGCCGGTGCTGCAATCGCCGCCAGCACAATATAAAGCGCGGTGGTTGGAATACCGCAGCCCATGGCGATGCAGACCAGCGCCACAAATACCAGCGTCAGAAACAGCGTGAGCCCCTGCATGGACGCCATGCCGGTAGGCAGTATCTCAACAATCGGCCGGAAGAATTCAGCCGTTTGCGCGGCTGCCTGCGTCACCATAAAGGAGATGCGGAAGCCCGCGCCGGTGAGTGTCACAACACCCACCACAATCCCAACCGCCGCAGCAGCAGCGCCGACGGCCAGCGCATAGCGCGACCCGATATCAAACGCATCCCATAAATCGCGCAGCGTGAGGCGCTGCCGCGGGTTGAGGAAACCGACCACAATGCAGGCGGTGATACCGGTGAAGGCCGCCAGATAAGGCGTGAAGCCTTCGATGATAACGCCCACCAGCAGAACAAGCGGAATAACGGTGGGCCAGCCATGCTTGATGGTCGGCCATAGCTTCGGAATCTCCGATTCCGGCATGCCGCGCAAGCCAAGCCGTTTGGCCTCAAAATGCACCTGCACAAAGACGCCCCAGAAATGCATAAAGGCCGGAATAGCTGCGGCAATCAGCAGGGTTGTCAGCGGAATATTGAGGAATTCAATCATCACAAAGGCCGCAGCCCCCATGATGGGTGGCGTGATCTGCCCGCCCGCACTCGCCGCCGCTTCCACCGCGCCGGCGAAATGCGGCTTGTAGCCAATACGCTTCATGGCAGGGATGGTGAGCGATCCCGTCGTGACGGTATTCGCAATGGAAGACCCGCTGATGGTGCCGAACATGGCGGAAGACACCACAGCAACCTTGGCCGGACCGCCCGGATAGCGCCCAGCCGCAATCGCTGCCAGGTCAATGAAAAATTGCCCAAGCCCCATGCGCGTCGCGAGCACGCCAAACAGGACAAAGTGAAAAACGAAAGTAGCCACCACCTTCACGGGAATGCCGAAAATGCCTTCCTGCGTCAGATAGACATGGCTGATGAAGCCTTCCCAACTGGCGCCCGGATGCGCCAGCACGCCGGTCAGGTGATTGCCGTAAAGCCCATAAAGAATAAAAACAATCACAATGGCCGGCAGCACCCAGCCCATGGCACGGCGTGTCGCTTCAAGCAGCAGCACCACCATGATGGTGCCCATGAACATATCGGCGGTATTGGGCATGCCGATACGAAACGTCAGCTCATCAAAAATGATCGGCAAATAAAGACAGGCTGCTACCACCAATAGCGCAAAGGTCCAATCATAAACCGGAATGCCGCCAATCATGGGGCCGAAATTGCGCTTGGTGGGGAACATGAGGAAAATCAGGCCAAGCACAGCGGCGACATGGATCGCCTTATGCCAATGCTCGGTCAGTATGCCGAAACCCGCAGTATAGTAATGGAAAATGGAAAGAGCGACGAGCAGCGCCGGCACCAGCCGGGCGGCGAAGCCCGACAGGTTCCGGAACTGCATTTCGCTGTCATACTTCTTTTCAAGCTCGGCCGCGGCATCAAGGTCCAGCTTGGCTTGGGCGGCCGCGCCGCCTTCATTCTTTACGGTCACGGCCAATTACCCTTGGTTCAGCGCAGAATGCCGGCTTCCCGATAGAAACGCTCGGCCCCCGGATGGAAGGGCACAACGCCACGGCCTTGCAGCGCGTTTTCCTTCACGATTTCACGGCCCTTGGCATGGCCACGATCAAGCAGACCGCGCGTCACATCAGACCACAAAGAGCGCGTGACGTTATAGACAAGCTCATCGGAAAGACTGTCACGCACCACCAGCACGGCGCCCACGGTCAGCGTTGGCACATCGGCATCCAAACCTTCATAGGCGCTGCGGGGAATGACGCCCTGGCC
>JADCEX010000139.1 GCA_020249825.1 Roseomonas sp. | reverse complement strand
CGCGATCCCGAAGTCGGCGTGGACCCCGCCAAGGGCGCCTTGGCGCCGATATTCAGCACATTGATGATGCGGCCCCATTTGCGGTCCCGCATGGCGGGCAGGGCAAGCCGACAAAGGCGGATGGCGGCAAAAAGCTTCAGGTCCAGATCATCCTGCCAAAGCGCGTCCGATACCTCCAGGAACCCGCCACGTTGCGACGTGCCGGCATTATTGATCAGGATATCCACCTGGCCGAGGCCCTTAACGGCGGCGGCATAGGCGGCCTCACACCCTTCAGCGGTGCGGATATCGGCGGAGATAGCGACCACCTTGGCGCCCGGCGCGGCGGCGCGGATTTCGGCTTCAGCCTTCGCCAGGCTTTCCGCCCCGCGCGCCACAATGGCGACATGCCCGCCGGATTCGGCGAACATCTTCGCAATAGCCAGCCCAAGCCCCTTGGACCCGCCAGTGATCAGCGCCGCGCGCCCGTTCAAGGTGATATTCATGGATCTCTCTCCCCCAATGAAGGTGCTCATCCTGCCGCAAGACGGCCAGGACGCAAACCGGAAGGGAGGAAGGAAAGCTGGGGCGACCAACGGGACTCGAACCCGTGACATCCAAGACCACAACCTGGCGCTCTACCAACTGAGCTATGGCCGCCACCAACGGGGCTGAGATAGGCCCGCCCGCCCGGCTCAGTCAACCGCGAAGCCTCGGGTTGCGCGGGCAGGGGCTGAAATGACATGGTGAGGGCATGTCCCAAGCCCCACCTGCCCGCCCCCTTGCCCTGCCGATTGCGCTGGTGATTGGCTGCGCTGTTTGCGGCGCCATGCTCGCCATGGGCTTGCGCCAAAGTTTTGGCCTGTTCCTGGCGCCGATGACCGCGGAACATGGCTGGGCAGCACGGGATTTTGCCTTCGCCATCGGGCTGCAAGTGCTGATCAATGGCATGAGCCAACCCTTCATGGGCCAGCTTGCGGATCGCTTCGGTGGCCGGCGCGTGGTGATGGGTGGCGCGGTGCTTTATTGCATCGGCATTCTGGGCATGGCGCTTTCGGAATCCGTGGTGCCCTTCACCTTCTTCGCCGGCTTCATCATGGGCATGGCGGTCTCCGCCGCCGGGATGCCGACGATTATCGCGAGCCTCACGCGCATGTTGCCGCCAGAAATGCGTGGCCGCGCGACGGGGCTTGGCACGGCGGGGTCCTCTGCCGGGCAATTCCTGGTGGTGCCGCTGGCGGGCTTCGCCATTCAGGGCTTTGGCTGGCAGGGCGCGCTATTCGCTATGGCGATGGCGACCTTGTTCATGATCCCTCTCGCCCTGCCTTTGGCCGATAAGCAACCGGCACCCGCGCCGGGTGTGGCGCAGGATAATGAAACGGCGCGCTCCGCCATGGGCCGCGCGCTGCGCGATCCGAGTTTCTGGTATCTCTCCTCCGGCAATTTCGTCTGCGGCCTGCATGTTTCCTTCCTGACCGTGCATTTGCCGGGCTTTGTGCATAGCTGCGGCTTGCCGCTTTACGTTGGCGCCGGCGCCATTTCCATGATCGGGCTGTTCAACATCATCGGATCATTGGCCGCGGGCGAATTATCGCAGCGCTGGAAGCGGCGCGAATTGCTGGTGGGGATTTTCGCCGCGCGTGCCGTGCTGATGACGGTGTTTTTGCTGTCGGAGAAAACCACCACGACCGTGCTGATCTTCTCAGCCATGATGGGCCTGCTCTGGCTTTCCACGGTGCCGCCGAGCCTTGCCTTGTGTGCGCGCAATTGGGGCCTCAGGTGGCTCGCCACCATTTTCGGCATGGTCTTTGTCAGCCATCAGATTGGCGGCTTCACTGGCGCCTTCCTGGGCGGAATCATTTTCGACCGCACCGGGTCTTACGATCTGATGTGGGTGATCGGCATTCTGGCCTCGGTTTTTGCTGCGGTGATCCATATGCCGATGCGCGATGGGCCGCGCGTTCAGCCCGCCACCGCCTGATTCCATTCGAAAGGTTTTGTCATGCGCCTTGCCCTGATCCATGCGCTGCGCCATTCGCCACCGCCAATTGAAGCCGCCTTCGCGCGGCTTTGGCCCGGCCAAACGCTGATGAATCTGCTGGATGACAGTCTTTCCGCTGATCTGGCGCGTGAGGGCAAGCTCACGCCGCGCATGACAGAACGGTTTTTGACTTTGGCGCGCTATGCCGCCGGCACGGGTGCGGATGGCATATTATTCACCTGCTCCGCCTTCGGCCCTTGCATTGAAGCCTGCGCGCAGGATTTGGCGCCGATGCCGGTGTTGAAACCGAATGAGGCGATGATCGAAGAAGCCATCACCAAGGGTAAGCGCATCGGCCTGCTGGTGACTTTCGCCGGCACCATTCCTTCCATGATCCCGGAATTCCCGCCGGGCATTACCGTGGTGCCGAAACTCGCCGAAGGTGCGCTCGCTGCCTTGGATGCGGGTGATGTGGCAACGCATGACCGGCTGGCCGCTGAAGCGGCGCGCGATTTGGCAGATTGTGATGCGATTGCGCTTGGCCAATTCAGCCTGGCGCGCGCCAAGGCCTTGGTGGAGCAAGCCACCGGCAAGCCCGTGCTGACCACGCCCGATAGTGCGGTGTTGAAGCTGAAGCGGTTGCTTCAATAAACGCGCACTAAACCGGCAGGTTTGCCACCGCGATCAAGCCGCCCTTTGGCCGGTTCTGCAGCACCACATCGCCGCCATGGCCGCGCAGGATATTGCGCGCGATGGTCAGCCCAAGCCCGGTGCCGCCGGTTTCGCGATTGCGGCTGGCT
>JADCEX010000138.1 GCA_020249825.1 Roseomonas sp. | reverse complement strand
TCGCGTGCTGGCCATGCTCCGGCGCATTGTCACCGGGGAAGGTAGCCGGTCCTTCCGAGGGCAGGGCAGCCAGACCGCCGTGGTGACAGAAGTGGTGGGCACTGCGGTTATGGGCGCAATAGGCGCGCCTTTGGCGAACAGCGCGGAAACCACGCGCATCCTGCGCTTGATGCTCTGGCCCCGCGCCCCTGGGGTGGAAAGCCTGGACAAGGCATCCCTGCTGGCCTGGTGCCAAAAGGAGGCGCCTGCCCTATGGGGTCGCGCCATAGCCGCCTGGACGCGCATTCAGGCCAATGCCGCTATGATGCGCCTGGTGCTGAACCGTGCGGGCTGTTCGCCCCGATACGCGGATATGCTGGGCTGGCTGATCGGCGCGCGCGAAGCCATGGTGGCTGATCTGCCTTTGACGGAAGCGCAGGCGGAAGAAGCTTTGGAATGGGCAAGCGGTTGGGTGGTGACGGAAGCCGAGCAGGCGGAAGACACTACGGCTGCGCGCTGCCTGCAGCACCTGATGTCCTACCAGATTCCGACTGGCCCAGGCGTCACGCAAACGATTGCCGCGCTGATCAGGGACGCCTTGCCCGGTAATTTCTCTGAACGGGTGTTGCTGGAAAATGGGCTGCGACTGGCCCCGTACCCCATTGCCAGTGAAAGCGATGGCGCGCGGCTGGGGTTGTATGTGGCGACCGGGCGAAGGCCGTCCTTGGCGCGCATCTACAGCCAGACCGAATGGCAGGGCGGGCGCTGGGGCACGGTGCTGGCACAGCTTCGATCCAGCGCAGAAGGCAAGGAGGTCCGGGCCGTGGTGGTGAAGACACGCATGCGCTTCAGCGGAGAGAATGATCGCTCGCAAGCGGTGTGGTTGGCGCCGCAGTTGCTGCCGGCGGCCGGGAAGAAGGGTGAGGGGATGGATTGAACTGTCCCGCTAAGTGTCCCGCTGATAGGCCGATTTGTCCCGCATGAAGCGGGCAAGTCATTGATAAGCTTAGATGCGGGACAAGCGGGACAAGCGGGACAGGGCACTTCCTCATGTGTGTGCGCGCGTCGCATGTGCGCGTATTTATGAAATAGGTGTGTCCCGCATGTCCCGCTTGTCCCGCTGTGTATAATGATAAGTAAATTCAGATAGATAGATAGATAGATAAGGGACAAAGGGCGGGACAGTTTCTGGTTGGGCGGGACAATTCAGCAAAAGGGGCGGCGATATGGCGGAACATCGGGCGGTTAAGGGGATCACTTTGGGGGTTGGCGTGGTCCAGCCTGGGGTATCATGGGTGACCGGGGACGGTATGGCTCAGCGCGTGATGGAAACGGCCCATGCGCGCGCAATGGCCGAGCAAGCCCGCGCCGTGGCCGCTCAGTGCCATGCGGCGCCGCTTTTCAGGGTGCCGGTGCATTATGACCCTGATGCGGCTGTACGGGCAGCGGAAGGGGCGCAGCGCAGGGCCGCGCGGCGGCTGATGTCGGATAAGCTGGCGTTGTTGGCGGAACGGGGCAGGATTGACCCATGCGAGTGGCGGGCGGCTTTGGAGATGCGGCTCGTGGCTGAGTATGTGGAAGGCGGTCGCATGCCGCTGGTGCGGTCTCAATTGCGGGAAAGGCTGCCCTCGGGTGGGGATGGCACGGGTGAACTGATCGCGACGGAAGAACTGGTGCGCATCGCCTATGATCCGTGGCGGCGGTATGCTCGGCGGTATCCAGTCACGAAAGGCGCGACGCTTGAATGCCTGACGCGCGGGCCTGTGTTCAATGGCAAGGGGCTCAGGCAAGTGGCGAATGACATCGGGATTGACCAGCGCCGTGCGGAGCGCCTGCTGAGGCGCAGCTTGAGCCATTACGCGGGACTGCGCGGCTGGCCCAATGCCGCGGCGGAAGAATGCTGTTGACACGCTGCCACGTTTCAGGGCATGAAACCACTAATAGGCGAATCTGCGCCCGGATGGCCCCACCATCTGGGCTTTTTCATGCCATGCACCCCTCCGCCACATCAATTGCGCGCCCAGCATCGCGGGTCCTTCCCGGCCCAAACTGTATGCGGGCGGCTAACGCGCTCGAGTTTTCTAGTGTGGGGGTTCATTGAAACGGTTAACCGAGGTTCACGATGGCCGCTGACGGTAAACTGACGGTCGGCACCAAGGCTGAATATGCCGCGCATCGGGGCTGTTCCCGGGCGTATGTGTCCAAGCTGATCCGCGAAGGTAAGCTTGCCGCACCGGCCTTGATGGCTGATGGCAAAGTGAATTTCATCCTAGCTGACCAGATGATCGGCAGGCCATCCAGCGCTGACGCCGAATCGCTGTTCTCTGCCCCATCTGTTGGCGCCCCGAACTTCGCCGAAGAACGCGCCCGCCGCGAAGCCGCAGAAGCCACGCTGGCTGAAATGAAATTGCAGGAAAAACAGCGAGAACTTCTGAAGGCCGATGCGGTAGCGCAGGCCGCAACCAGTGTTTTCGGGCGGGCCATGGCCAAGTTTTCAGAGGCTTGGGTGGAACTGTCCGTGGTGCTGGCGCCCATGACCGACCCCCCTGCCATTGCTGACCGCCTGGCTGATGAACAGCGCCGCGTCATGGCGGGGCTACACAAGGAATTTATG
>JADCEX010000137.1 GCA_020249825.1 Roseomonas sp. | reverse complement strand
ACCGCTTTGCGGCTTGCGCCGCGCAATGTTGAGGCGTTGTTGGAACGCGGCATTCTGCGCCAATTGCGCGGTGAGGCCGAGGCTGCGCGGCGCGATTGGGAAAGGGTGCTGGAATTGGCTCCGGATAGTGCTGCCGCTGATCTGGCTGCACAGAATCTGGCGCTGATCGAAGCAGGGCCAAGCCTGCGTTAGCGGCGAGCCGTTTTGGCCGCTCCTCCACCGCGGCGTTCTTCCCAAGACCCCCAATGCCGGCCATCAGTGGGCAAGCCGCGCCCATCACAGGGAACCACATTGATCGCCGGGAAATCGCTGACCAGCGCCATGGCAACGCCTCGGGGGCGGGAAAAGCCGGCAAGCTGGATATCCAGTGTATTGCGGGTCGTTACCCGAACAATACGCCCCCATTCCCCGGCATAGGCGGTCACGATGGGACCCGCTTCATCGCGGGTAAGGCGCACAAGATCGCCGACTTCCGGTATCACGATCTGGGAGCCATCCGGTCTTGTATCTATCCGCATGAGGATTTTCCTGCCTGGCGTCGCGGTGGGAGGGACTTCGGTGCTGCAGTAAAACCGACAAACCTCAAGAATCATCTAACGCCGACAGGACTGACCGAACCCTTCTGGCGCCGAATCGGGGGATGGGCTATCAAGGTCTCCCATGACCCGGTTCGTATTCATCACCGGCGGCGTGGTCTCCTCACTCGGTAAGGGTATCGCTTCCGCTTCGCTCGGCGCGCTGTTGCAGGCGCGCGGTTACAAGGTTCGGCTGCGCAAGCTTGACCCCTACCTCAATGTAGATCCGGGGACCATGAGCCCCTATCAGCACGGGGAGGTTTTTGTCACCGATGATGGCGCGGAAACCGATCTTGATCTTGGCCATTATGAACGCTTCACCGGCGTGCATGCGCGCAAGGCGGATAACTGGACCACGGGGCGCATCTATTCGGATGTGATCGCGGCTGAACGACGCGGCGATTATCTTGGCGGTACGGTGCAGGTGATTCCGCACATTACCGACAAGATTAAGGAAGTGGTCCAGACCGAAACCGAAGGCTATGATTTCGTGCTGGTCGAAGTGGGGGGCACGGTGGGCGACATTGAAAGCCTGCCCTTCCTGGAAGCCATCCGGCAAATGGGCAATGAGCTTGGCCCGCAGCGCAGCATTTTCATGCATCTGACGCTGGTGCCCTATATTCCCTCAGCCGGCGAATTGAAAACCAAACCCACGCAGCATAGCGTGAAGGAATTGCTGGGTCTTGGTATTCAACCGCAGATTTTGCTCTGCCGGTGTGACCGGCCAATCCCGGAAAATGAACGGCGCAAGATCGCGCTATTCTGCAATGTGCGCCCCGAAAGCGTGATTCCGGCGCTGGATGCCAGCACGATCTACGAAGTGCCCTTGGCTTATCACGCAGAAGGGCTTGATGTGGAAGTGCTGCGCCATTTCGGCCTTTCCGCCTTTGGCGAGCCCGATATGGCGCGTTGGGAAAGGATCGTGAACGCGATCAAGGCCCCGGAAGGCGAGGTGAATATCGTGATTGTCGGCAAATACACCAACCTGCTGGATGCCTATAAATCACTTTCCGAAGCCCTGGTGCATGGCGGCATTGCGCATCATGTACGCGTGAAGCTCGATTGGGTGGATAGCCAGATTTTTGAGAATGACGCGGAAGCACTGGCACGCCTTGAACATGTGCATGGCATTCTGGTGCCGGGCGGCTTTGGCGAACGCGGCACGGAGGGCAAGATTGAAGCGGTGCGCTTTGCGCGTGAACGCAAGCTGCCCTTCTTCGGCATTTGCTTTGGCATGCAAATGGCGGTGATTGAAGCGGCGCGGAACCTGGTTGGGTTGAAGGGCGCGTCTTCCACCGAATTCGGGCCTTGTGCGGAACCCGTGGTTGGCCTGCTGACCGAATGGCAGCGCGGCAATGAGGTGGAACGGCGCGATGCGAGTACCGATTTGGGCGGCACCATGCGGCTTGGTGTTTATCAGGCGCGGCTCGCGGAAGGCTCACTCGTGCGCTGTGTCTATGGCGACGCGCCGGAAATCCAGGAACGCCACCGCCACCGCTATGAGGTGAATATCGCCTATCGCGACAGGCTTGAAGCAGCCGGCTTACGCTTTTCTGGGCTTTCGCCGGATGGGGTGCTGCCGGAGATTGTCGAATATCCGGACCATCCATGGTTCATCGGTGTGCAGTATCACCCGGAATTGAAATCCAAGCCCTTTGAACCGCATCCGCTTTTCTCCGGCTTCATTGGCGCGGCGGTGCGTCAGGCGCGCTTAGTATGATGCGCCAAGTGAAGGCAGGCAGTGTGACCTTTGGCAATGATTTGCCGCTGGTCTTCATTTGTGGTCCCTGCCAGATTGAAAGCCGCGCCCATGCCTTGGAAACCGCGGCAGCGCTCAAGGAAATCGCCGCATCCGCTGGTGTGCCGCTGATCTACAAATCATCCTTCGACAAGGCTAATCGCACCAGCGTTTCGGCCGCGCGCGGTATTGGCATGGCGGAGGGCCTGGCCATTCTGGCGGATGTGCGCGCAACAACGGGTCTGCCCGTGCTGACCGATGTACATAATGCCGAACAATGTGCGCCCACGGCGGAAGCGG
This sequence comes from Roseomonas sp., assembly GCA_020249825.1. Classification (GTDB taxonomy): domain Bacteria; phylum Pseudomonadota; class Alphaproteobacteria; order Acetobacterales; family Acetobacteraceae; genus Neoroseomonas. Next base: position 3,075 of record JADCEX010000137.1, on the reverse strand, counting down.
TGGATGTGCTGCAAATCCCGGCGTTTTTGTGCCGTCAGACGGATTTGCTGCTGGCCGCGGGCGCCACGGGTCGCGCCATCAATGTAAAAAAAGGGCAGTTCCTGGCGCCGTGGGACATGAAGAATGTCGCGGCGAAAATCGCCAGCACGGGCAATCACAATGTCTTGCTTTGCGAACGCGGCGCTTCCTTTGGCTATAACACGCTGGTGTCTGACATGCGTTCTTTGCCGATCATGGCGGAGACTGGCTACCCGGTGGTGTTTGACGCGACGCATTCCGTGCAGCAGCCCGGCGGGCAGGGTACCTCCAGCGGCGGGCAGCGCGAATTCGCGCCTGTGCTGGCGCGCGCTGCCGTCGCGGTGGGCGTGGCAGCTGTGTTCATCGAAACCCATGCGGACCCGGATCACGCGCCTTCCGATGGGCCGAATATGATTCCGCTACGTGAAATGCCGGCGCTGATCGCGCGGTTGAAGGCGTTTGATCGGCTGGCGAAGGGCGGCTGATCAGGCGCTACCGCGCAAACTCATCCGTCCCATCAGCCCATCCCGCTTGATGAATTGGTGCCAAAGTGCCGCCGCGATGTGAAAGGCAACCAGCCCAAGCAGCGCATAGGCCGCCAATTCATGCACTTCCTTGATGCTGCGCGACAAGGTGCGATTGGCCGCGAGCGGTGAGGCAATGCTGAACAAGCCGAATTCCAAGCCACGCCCGCGCAGGAAAAGCGTCGCCAAGCCAAGCAGCGGCACGGCCGCCATCAGCCCATAAAGCCCAAAATGCGCCAGCTTCGCCAGGCGCCGCTGCCGCGCTGTCATGCCAGACGGCAGCGCCGGTGCGGTGCTGACCATGCGCCAGAGAATGCGCAACACGAGCAGCAGCACCACCAGCGCGCCCACGCTGTTATGCGTGGTTTTAATGAAGTCGCGGAAGGCACCGCGCGGCAGGTCATCCGCAATCAGAATCGCGGCGGCGGCATAGAAAATCAGCGCCGCCATGACCCAATGAAACAGGATGGCAAGGCGGTCATAACGGGTGCGGTCCATGGTGCATTCCTTCACGAAAACGGTGAAGGGCTATAACAATCTCCCGCATCCCGCCATGATCAGGATCAAAACCCGCCCGCGCGCCGCGCCGGTTCGCGGCTCAGGCCCCGCGCTGCCAGCGCCGCCAGATATTCCGCCCAGCGGCTTTCCTGTTCCTCACCCAAGCGGCGCAAATACTCCCAGGTGAAAATCCCCGTATCATGCAAATCGTCAAAGCTGATGCGCAGCGCGTAATGTCCAACCGGTTCAAGCCCGATAATGCCAACATGGCGCCGACCCGCCACAATCACCTTCTGCCCCGGCCCATGGCCCTGCACTTCCGCACTCGGGCTTTCCACGCGCAGATATTCGGCAGGCAGCGGGAAACGCGCACCATCGGCGAAGGCGATTTCCAGGATTTTTTCCGCCTTGCGCAGGCGGATTTCAGTGGGTGCGCTCATGCGTCCAGTTTACGCGCCTCATCCGGCAGCATGATGGGGATGCCATCACGCACGGGAAAAGCGAGACCCGCAGCATCGCTGATCAATTCGCCCCGCTCGCGATCATAGCGCAGCGGCTTTTTGGTCACGGGGCAGACCAGGATTTCGAGCAGCTTCGGATCCAAGGCGCCGCCTTTCGGTTGCGGTTCGGTCATGCAAGGATTCCCTTCTTCAGCTCAGGCTGCCGGGGTTCGGCATATTGGCCGCCGCCCCCATGCGCAGCAGCGCGACCAGCATTTCGGCGCGTTCCGGCCCCTCGGCCGCTTCCAGCAACGCCTGTTTTTCCGGCGGGTCAAAGGGACAGACCATGGAAAGCATCGTCACCAGCAGCGCATCCGGGGTTTGTTCCACCGCATCCCAATTCGCTTCAATCCCGCGCGCCAGGAAATAGGGCTTGAGCGCGCCAAGCAAAGCCGGGCGATCCAGCGGCGGCGGTTCGGCTTCCAGCAAATCCGTCACGAAATCCGTGTAATCCACCCGCACGCGGCGATAGCCACCGGCGGCCTGCGGCAATTCCTCCAGAATACGAAATCGCGCCACGCCGATTAGCGTAATCAAAAGCCGCCCATCATCGGTTTCGCTGAAGGATGAAATGCGCCCAAGACAGCCGATACGATAAAGCCCCGGCCCTTCCGCCGCTGGCTTGCCGCGCGCATCCGGCTGCACCATGCCGAAAAGCCGCCCCTTGCCCAAAGCATCCATCGTCATCGCCAAATAGCGCGGCTCAAAAATATTGAGCGGTAAGCGACCGCGCGGCAGCAGCAGTGCCCCGGTCAGGGGGAAGACTGCGATCTCAGCAGGTAGATCCGCCAAACGCGGGCTGAAGGGTTGCATGACGGGTGGTGCCGCCGGCCTTAACGGAACAGCACAGAAGAAAGTTTGCGCCGCCCCGCGACACTCGCCGCATCGCCAAAGCCCCAGGCTTCGAAGAATTTCAGCAATTGCTTGCGCGCGGCTTCCTCATTCCATGCGCGGTCGCGCTTGATGGCTTCAATCAAGGCATCCACCGCGCCGGCGCGGTCATCCATGGCGTTCAAGGCGACGGCCAGATCAATCCGCGCGGCGTGGTCATTGGGGTCGGCGGCCAGGCGGGTTTCAAATTCGGCGAGCTTCGCCCGCGCCTCGCGGCCTTCTGCCGCCAATTCCAGGGCGCTGCGGATGGAAGCGATTTCGGCATGGGCGCGCAGCTTTTCCGGCACGCTTTCAATCACCTGAAGCGCCTGTTCTTCCTGCCCCAGCGTCATCAGGCAGCGCGCCACGCCGGCCATGGCTTCGGCATTTTCCGGTTCCTGCTGCGCCAGCGCGCCGAATAGCTGAAGCGCCCCGGTGGCATCGCCCTCTTCCAGCGCAGCCTTGGCTTCGCCAAGAAGGTCGGCAGTCGGCATTTGCCCGCCCGCCTGCTTGAGCAAGCCTTCAATGAAGCGCTTCACTTCCGATTCCGGCAGCGCGCCCTGGAACAGATCCAGGATCTGCCCCTTCCAGAAGGCCACCACTGTCGGCACGGATTGCAGCGGCAGGCCCATTTGCACCAGCTGCTGCACAAGGCCGCGATTCTT
>JADCEX010000136.1 GCA_020249825.1 Roseomonas sp. | reverse complement strand
GAGGAATTCCGCGCACTCGCACCCGCGATTGCGACCGCGATGCAGGATTTGTAATGCTGCCGCCAAGGGAGGGGGGAACATGGCCGGTTTTGATCTTGGGCGGGTGATTGGCGCGGTGCTGGGCGGTGGTACGGCGCCACGGCGGCGCAGCCCCACGCGCTCACGCAGCCGCGCCACCGCCAGCAATGCTCAGCTTGGTCGCGCGCTGGCCGGGCTTGCCGGCATTGCAATTGAGGCGCTGCGCCGGAGCCAGACTGCCCCACCAGCGCCGGCCGCGCCGCCGCCACGACCGGTACCTCCCTCTGGCAAGGGTGGCGGTGGTTTCGATTGGGCCGGACCGGCGCGCCCGGCGCCCGCCAGCCCTGGCCCTTGGGGCAAGGCGCCGGGTGCCGCCAAACCCGCTGCCGACCCTTGGGCGCCTATCACCGCCGAACCGGAAGAAGAACCCAGCGCCGAGACCGCCGAAGCTTTGCTGATGCTGCGCGCCATGATCGCCGCCGCCAAGGCCGATGGTGCGATTGATGCGGAAGAACGCGGGCGCATCGCCACGCAATTGGATGGCGCGGGCCTGAGTGCCGCCGCACGCGACACGGTGCTTGCGGATTTCGACAAGCCCTTGACGCCCGCCGCCCTTGCCAAGCTGGCGAGTGACCCGATGCTGGCAGCGCAACTCTATGCCGCCGCGGTGGTGGGCGCTGGCGAGATCGCGGCAGCCGAACGCGCCTGGCTTGATGAATTCGCCAAGGCGCTCAAACTGGATCGCGCTGCCGCGGCGGCAATCGAAGCGCGTCTCACATAAGGTGCACATCATGGATGGCTTGACCCCAGAACAGGCAAGGCTGCGCGACCGGGCGCGGGAATTGGCGCGCGAAGCCGCCGCCCAAGCCGCCGAGACGGATCGCTCTGGCGCCTATCCCTGGCCCATGGTGCGACGCATGGCGGAAGCGGGCTTCACCGGCCTGACCGTGCCGCGCGCCTGGGGTGGGCCGGGGGGCGATTACTTCGATGCTGCCCTGGTGATTGAGGAATTTTCCAAAGCCTGCGCCGTATGCGGCCGGATCGCCGTGGAAGCCAATATGGGTGCGATTGGCGCCATCATGGCCTATGGGACGGATGCGCAAAAGCGCATTGCCGCTGATCTGGTGCTGGCCGGCGACAAGCCCGCGATTCTGATCACCGAACCCGAAGCAGGGTCGGCCGCCACTGAGATGACCACGCGCGCGGTGCGCCATGGCGATAAATGGGTGATCAATGGCCGCAAGACCTGGATCACGGGCGGCGGTGTTTCCCGGCTGCATCTGATTTTTACGCGGGTGATTGAAGACGGGCGCGATCAGGGCATCGGTGGCTTTCTGGTGGTGCGCCGGGGTGACGGCCCGCCGCCGGGCATTACGTTCAAACGCATCCCCTCCTTCGGGCTATGTGGGATGCCAGAGGCTGAGACGGAAATCGCGGGGCTTGAGGTGCCCGATAGCATGGTGCTCCGCCCGCCTGGCGGCTGGGCGCGGGGCTTTGGCCGGCTGATTGATGCCTATAATGGCCAGCGGGTGGGGGCCGCGACCGTTGCCTTGGGGCTGGCCGCCGGCGCTTATGATCATGCGCTGGACCGCGCCCAAACCCGCCGCCAATTCGGGCGGCCCATCGGCGAATTCCAGGGCCTGGCCTGGATGCTGGCGGATATGTCCATTGAGGTGGAGGCCGCCCGCGCTTTGGTGTGGCGTGCGGCGAAAAGTGCGGGGCCCAATGGCTTCCCGGATCGGCTTGCCGCTGCTCAGGCCAAGGTACTGGCGGGCGAGATGGCGATCAGGGTGACCAACCAGGCTCTGCAGGTTTGGGGCGCGGCGGGCTATTCGCGCGACAACCCGATGGAGCGCTATTTGCGCGATGCGCGCATGTTCGCCATTGCCGGCGGCACGGCGCAGGTGCTGCGGACGCAAGTGGCCGAACAAATCATGGGCCGCAAACTGCCCCAAACCCGCGATGGGTTTCTGCGCATCATGGAAGAGGAACGCCGCGCGGCTGAGTAGGCGGAGCCATGGGTTGACTTGGCCCCCTGCCCCGCTTAGACACCGCGCCTTCGAAAGGTTAGACCAATGAAAATTCGTAACTCGCTGAAGACCGCCAAGACCCGTGACAAGAACTGCGTTGTGGTACGCCGCCGCGGTCGCGTTTACGTGATCAACAAGAAGAACCCACGGCTGAAGGCCCGCCAGGGCTAAGGCTGCGCGGGCTTCGGCCTGCATGATAGCGTTGGGCGTTTGAAAGGGGGCTTTGGCCCCCTTTTTGTGTTTGGGGTGGGAGCAAAACGGGGGCTCCGCCCCCAGACCCCCGCCGGGGTAACAGTGTTACCCCGGACCCAGCCATCTTGGAGTTTGGTAGCTCTCAGGAAGGGTCAACGATTCCCAACGGAAGACCAACCAATAACAATGGGCACGGATTACCGACGCCACGTTGCCGGCGGTCCTCCAACTTGCGCCAATGTGTCGTTGCTTCTCCAAACTTGTCAGAAACAAGCACCTGCGCCACCGAAGTGGCGAAATCCTCAGGCTTTGCTGAAGGCCCTAACCGCCTTTCGATCATCTCTCTCTGGCGGGGGGTCGGGCGATAGCCATAGTCGGCTAAGGCCGCGAAGTCCGCAACGCGCTCACGCAGTAGAAAATCGCCAATCAATCCCCGCAAACCGTTATGCAACTGTGCCCCGCGGGTGATGATGATGCCAACTGAAATGGCGCCATCAGCGTGAAGCCGCTTAAAATTCTCAAGATCCCGATCAAAGAAAGGATCCTTGTTGTTCCATTCAATCTCAAGCGCAATGCATTTTCCGTCAGCATAGGTGCGAACATGATCCACCTCATGCGATTGGCTCTCACGCTTAAGGCCATTGATGCTGCGTTCAACAACAAAAGTTTGCTTGGACCATCCTCTGGCCGCGAGCGCTCTGCGTAGCCTTTGGGTGCCTTGTGCTTCACCACCGCCACCCGCCACCAATTCGCGAACAGGGATACGGAAATCCAGCAGGGCCTGTTCGATTTCTGCGGCCACTTCCGGAAAATCAACCGAAGGAATAGCCTCGGCATGGGCTTCAAAGGCGATGTCAAAACCCTGCTCCCGAAGGCGATCAAGCATGGGATGTGCTTTCGCGGCTTTGCATCATTCGCCGTTGCGCGTCATTCCGCCGGAATATTGATCAGGCTCAGCAGATCATTTGCCGAATTATGCCGATACGTCGGCCAGGAGGGTGCGTAACCTTCCCCCGCCTGATCGCCCCAAACGCTCCAGCCCTTGCGCTGGCCACGGGCAAAAAGTTCAAGCCTCGGGCCAGATGAACAGGCTTCGATGATGGGGTAAATCTAATCAGGTTTGCGCGAATGCTCGCGTTTGCGGGTGCTGAGCAAGTTCACCTGCCTGCGTCCGGGTGGCAGGGTACGTGCGTTCTTGCCGCGCACACCGAACAGGAGCAATTCCGTCACGTTACGAAAATAAAAGCCGACGCCACGGCCGTCTGAGCCACCATCCTTGCGGATTTTGTGCCAGACGATGTTCGATTTATAGTTGAAGCCCCAGGCCGCCATGACCTGCAAGCCCTCCGGCAATAGTGCATTCGGGACCCAAAGATAGAGATGCGCCACAGGCGCCGCCGCCTCGGCCACCGGCAGCGCCTTGATATCGTCAAGCGTCATCGTGTCGTAGCGCGACAGCCGACGATGCTCGGGGGCGATTTTGCCAGTACGGTTTTGAAATTGCCACGGGGGGTCGGCCAGGATGGTGCCAAATTGCCGCCCCGCCACCACTGCCCGCAAGTCCTTAACAGCGTCTTCCTGCATGCGGGACTCCCACCGAATCGCACTGATTTTCTATTCCCCTTATGTTCACGCCACCCCACCCCCAGTCAACGCCTAACTGCTTTACGGCGGGGTCCGGGGTGACACGGCTTGAGCTTGGGCGCAGCCGCCACACCAACCCTGCGCCCGCCACAGGCTAGCGCCTGCGGCGCACCCCAGCGAGGGTCTGGGGGCAGCGCCCCCACCCCTTCAATGCAGCTTCACCTGCGGCTGCCCCCGATCCGCAATCAGCCCGACCAGCGTTTTCCATAGCACCGGCGCATGCCCATGCAGCGCGGTCTGGTGCATCTTGTACAAGGACCGATACATCATCCGCGCGAAATAGCCTTCGATGAACATGCTCCGCCCGACCAGGAAGCCCATCAGGCTGCCGACGGTTGAGTATTTGCCGAGCGAGACCAATGATCCGAAATCGCGATAGGCAAAGGGCTCAACTTCAAGCCCACGCAGCTTGCGGTCAATCTGGCGGAACAGATGGTTGGCCTGTTGATGCGCGGCCTGGGCGCGCGGTGGCAGATTGCCCTTGCCATCAGGCCGCGGGCAGGCCGCGCAATCGCCAAGCGCGAAAATGTCCGGATCGCGCGAGGTTTGCAGCGTTGGCAGCACCACAAGCTGATCATTGGGGGTCGTCTCAAGCCCGCCGATATTGCGAAGCACGGGCGGGCCTTTCACGCCGGCGGCCCAGACCACCAGTTCTCCGGGTATGACATCGCCATCGGCCAACACCACGCCATCGGCGCGTACTTCGGCAACGCGGCGGCCGGCCAGGACTTCAACGCCCAGATCTTCCAGCAATTTCGCGGTGGCAGCAGAGATGCGTTCAGGCAGCGCAGGCAGGATGCGCGGTGCCGCTTCAATCAGGCGGATGCGGACATCGCGCGCCGGGTCAATCCTATCCAGGCCATAGGCGACAACGGCGCGCAAGGTGCGATGCAATTCGGCGGCCAATTCCGTGCCGGTGGCCCCCGCGCCGATGATCGCGACATGAAGCTGGCCGGGGCGCACCGGTTCCGATTGGCTATTGGCGCGCAGGCACGCATTGACCAGGCGGCGATGAAAGCGGCTGGCTTGCGCCACGTTTTCCAGCGGCACGGCGTGTTCGGCTGCCCCCGGTGTGCCGAAATCATTGGTGACGCTGCCGATGCAGATCACCAGCGTGTCATAGGGCACGCGGCTTGGCGGGGTGACTTGGCGGCCTTCATCGTCAAAGGTGGCACCCACCAGGACCTCACGCGCTTCCCGGTCAATCCCGGTCATGGGCCCGAAGCGGTAGGTGAAATGGTGATTATGCGCCTGCCTCAGGTAATGCAGTTCGTGACGATCCCGATCAAGGCTGCCGGCAGCCACCGCATGCAGAAGCGGCTTCCACAGATGGGTGCGGGCGCGCTCTACCAGCGTGACCTCGGCCTCGCCGATTCGAGCATAGCGATGGCCCAGCCGGGTCACCAGTTCCAACCCTGCCGCCCCGCCGCCTACCACGACAATGCGATGGGGCGTTTTGGTACCTTGGGTCGCATTCATGCCTTACGCTCCGATCCGGGTCGCCCGAATTGGCGGAGTCCGGGTTACGAGGGCAGCGCCCCCGGCTAGGCCGAGCAATCCCCGTGCCTGATGCGTATTTTGAGGTTTTTGGAGAAAAAATGGTGCCCAGAGCCGGAATCGAACCAGCGACACTGCGATTTTCAGTCGCATGCTCTACCAACTGAGCTATCTGGGCCCTGGTAGGACCGCGGCCCTGCCAGAAATCTCCTCCTAGCGAAGCGCCCCTGCCCTGTCCAGCCTGCTTTTGTCTGAAGTGGGGGGCGGGGCTTGCCGTAGCCTTCTGCCCTGTCGGGCTGCATTGGTCAGAATTCCTGCATTTTCTTGCGCCATTCCGCGGCGGCCAGGCTTTCCTCGATAGCCAGGATTTCGGTGGCAAGGGCGCCGCGCGGGTCGCGTTCCAACCCTTCATCCACGCAGCGTTTTGCCAAGGCCATGGCGGCGGGGGGCGCCTTCAGGATGGTGGCGGTGATATCCGCAACACATGCCGCCAAAGCCTCCGGCGCCACCACGCGCGCCACGAGCCCGGCTTCGCGCGCTTCTTCGGCGCTGAGCGCCCGGCCGGTGAACATCAAATCCTTCGCCAGCCTTTTGCCGATGATGCGCGGCAGGCGTTGCGTGGCCCCGACCGTGCCCCAGAGCGCTTCCGGGGTGCGTAAGGAAGCCGCTGGGGTCGCGATGATGAAATCGCAGGCGGCGGCGATTTCCACGCCCGATCCCACAGCCGGGCCTTCCACCACGGCGATGGTAGGCATGGGTAGGCATTCCAGCGCATCATAGGCAGCAAAAGCTTTCAGGCGGCGCGCGCGCACCGCATCATCGCCCATGCCTTGGCGTTCCTTGAGGTCCGCGCCGGCGCAAAACACGCTGCCCATCGCCCGCACCAGCACACAGCGCGCGCCATCTTCCCGCGCGCGGCGCGTGGCCGCGACAAGCGCTTCGCACATGGCGCTATTGAGCGCATTGCGTGCCTTTGGCCGATTCAGCGTGATACGGGCCAGGCCATCCCTGCAGTCATACAAAACAGCTTCGGTCATATCGCGCCTTCCGCACGGAGCGTTGCGATTTGCGCTGGTGAATAGTGCAACAAATCACGCAGCACGCCTTCCGTATCCTCCCCCAACAAGGGCGGGCGCTGGATTTCGGGGTCCGCCAAGCCATCGAAGCGATAGGGCAAGCGCAAGGCGGGAAAGGCGCCAAGCAAGGGATGGGTGAATTCACCGACTGAACCGCGCGCCTGCACGTGTGGGTCGGCGAAGGTTTCATCAATTGTCAGCACCGGGCCATTCGGCACATCGACCGCATCCAGAAGGGCCACTGCTTCAGCGCGTGTCAGCTTCGCCATCGCCGCCGTGATACCGGCCATGACACGTTCGCGCTGCACCACGCGTTCCGCATTGGCTTGCAGGGCGGGATCAGCGCCCAATTCAGCAAGGCCCAGCGCGCGACACAGTGGCGCCCAATGCTGATCCGAACAGGTGATGTGCAAAAACCGTCCATCGGCACATTTGAAGGACGCCGTCGGCACGCGGCCCGGATGTTCGGTGCCCAAACGCGGCGGCACCTCATTCAGGGCAAAGAAGCGCGCGGCGGCGGAAGTCAACAAAGCCACCTGCCCATCCAACATGGAAAAATCAATATAGGCGCCCTGGCCTGTTGCATCGCGCCCGCGCAAGGCCGCCAATAAACCAATCGTGATCCAAAGCCCGGAGGTGAGGTCAGCAATGGGCAGCCCCGGCTTCACCGGCCCGCCGCCGCGTTCGCCGGTGAGTGCCATCAGCCCAGACATGGCCTGAAACACCGTGTCATAGCCCTTGCGCCTGGCATAAGGCCCGGTCTGGCCAAAGCCAGTGCAGGACAGCATGACAAGGCGCGGATTGATAGCGCGGAGCGCTTCCCAATCCAGCCCATAACGCTTCAGCGTACCGGTCGGGAAATTCTCGACCACCGCATCGCAATGGCGGATGAGGTCACGCACCAGCGCCTGACCATCCCTGTGGCGCAGATTGACGGTGACGCTGCGCTTGCCGCGATTGCAGGCGAAGAAATAGGCGCTGTCACGCGCATCATTCCGTTCCGCGACCGGTTCATAGCTCCGGCTTTCATCGCCGCTGCCCGGCTGTTCCACCTTGATCACTTCCGCGCCCAATTCGGCAAGGATCATTGCGGAAAAAGGGCAGGCCAGAACGCGCGCCAAATCCAGCACGCGCAGGCCCTGCAGCGGGGGAATGCTCATAGGTCAGCGCATGTAGCGCCAGCGGAAGCGATCACCATTCGATTCCACGCGCCCGACCGACGGATTGGGGAAATGGATGGGCAGCAGCTTGGTATCAGTATCCGCGACATTCGCCAGAAAGCGCGTGCGGCTATCGGCGGCCTCATTCGGGTCCCAGCAGAACATGGTGGACCAGGCGGGGCGGTGGATTTGCAGCGCATGATGCATCAGATCGCCCGTGATCACCGCATGCTGGCCACGGCTTTTGATATGCACGCAGCAATGGCAGGGCGTGTGGCCAGGGGTTGGTTCGATGGTGATGCAATCATCCAGGCTGAAATCATCATCCACCAACATGGCCTGCCCCGCCGCCACCACCGGTTCGCAATTCATGGTGAAGACAGAACCGCCGCCGCCCGGGCGGATTTCGCCGGCCTTGGTTGAAGCCTCCCACGCGGCATATTCGCGCTTGTGGAACACGTATTTGGCGCGCGGGAAGGTCGGCACCCAGCGGCCATCACGCAGCACGGTATTCCAGCCGGAATGGTCAATATGCAGATGGGTGCACATCACATAATCAATATCGTCAAAGGAAAGCCCCTCTGCCTTCAGCCCATCCAGCCAGGGCTGCTTCGGGAAATCCATCGGCGCGGGATAGCCCTTATCTTCGCCGGTGCAGGTATCCACCAGAATCGTATGGCGCGGCGTGCGCACAACATAGGTTTGATAGGTGATCACCATCTTGCCGGAGGCGACGTCATAGGTCTCCGGCTCAAGCTCCTTCAGCGTCGCTTCAATCTGGTCCGCCGGCGCATTGGGGAACATCTGCCCTGGCGCGCGCCAGGGGCCATCGCGTTCAATGATGCTGGTAATGGTGACATCGCCAATGGTGAGTTTGCGCATGGGTTTCCTGCCTGGTTGGTTTGTAGGGGGAGGCTAGAACAGGAAGCGGGGCTTGGGAAATCACCCCTGGCCAATATCGCCCGCCCCGCCCATCATGCGGGTCAAATCAAGGGGGAACGTCATGGCCGTTGTTGAAACCGAAACCCATGGGCAGATTCTGGTGGTGCGCATGAACCGGCCCGAAAGGCTGAATGCGCTGAACCATGAAATGCGCCTGGAATTGGCGCGCATCTGGTCTGCGTTTCGCACTGATGAAAAGCTGGAAGTCGCCATTCTGACCGGCACCGGGCGCGGCTTTTGCGCTGGCGAGGATATGAAGGAATCGCTCGCCGATAAAAGCCCGGGCGGACGGAAGATTGACCTGGAAAACCCTTTCAATGACGGCACCTTGGAAAAACCCGTGATTGCCGCCGTGAATGGCTTCGCCATGGGTGGCGGCTTCATGCTGGTGGAACGCACCGATTTGCGCGTTGCGGTGCATGAGGCGGTTTTTGAGGTCTCGGAAGCCAAGCGCTGGCTGCTGGGGGGCTATAATCACGGCCATCTGGCAAATCTGGCCTATCCCATTGCAATGGAAATGGCGCTTGGCTTTCGCTTCACGGCGGAGCGCTTTTATCAGCTTGGCTTCATCAACCGCCTGGTGGCAGCGGAAGCGCTGATGGAAACAGCGATGGAGATGGCGCGGCACATGCTAACCCTGCCGCCCGCCGCCCGCGTGAATACCATCCACATGATGCGCCGGATGCGCCCCGCGCCAACGCCAGCGCAACAAGCCTTGGCCGCCAAGCTGCATGAGCATGGCGACAAGAGCGATCTTCTGGAAAGCCGCGCCGCCTTCGCTGAAAAACGCGCGCCGCATTTCAAGGGTTGGCTTGATCCTGCGGATCGTTATCGGATGCCGGATATTGAGCAGGATTAGGCCAGGAACTCCCGCACATCGCGCACCGCATCGGCAAGCCCCATCCGTCGCAGCAGCACACCGGAAGGCAGGCCGGCCAGCAGGCGCGATGGGCAGGACCGGTCCAGCATCACGAAAACGCCCTTGTCATCGGCACGGCGGATCAGGCGGCCGAAAGCCTGGCGTAGCCGATGGCGCGTGATGCGATCATCATATTCCTTCGGCCTGCCTTCCGATAAATGGAGGCGGCGTTCGCGGTGGAGGATGCTCGGGCGCGGCCAGGGCACGCGGTCGAACACCAGCAGGCGCAGCGAACGGCCCGGCACATCCACGCCATCACGCATGGCATCCGTGCCGAGCAGACATGAATTTTCCTCGGCCCGAAACACATCCACCAAAGTTGCGTTATCCATCGCGTCAATATGCTGCGCGTAAAGCGGCAGGCCTGCTTCTTCCAAGGCGGGCGCGATGCGGCCATGCACATCGCGCAAGCGGCGAATGGCGGTGAAAAGCCCAAGCGCGCCGCCGCCGGATGCCAGAAACAAATCGCGCATCGCGCCGGCAATTTGTGCGGTGTTTTCCCGCGCCACATCTGTCACCACAATGCAACGCGTGCGCGCCGCGTAATCGAAGGGCGAAGCGACTGCCGCGCGGATCGCCGGCAGCGGCAAATGCGCCGCACCAGTGCGCGCCTCCGCCTCTCGCCAGGCGGCTTCGGGGTCTTCTTCCTCGGCCTCGGCGGCATCGCGCAGTGTGGCGGAGGTAATCAGCACACCATGCGCGGGGGCAGCGACCTGCATGGCGAAGGGGATGGTGGGGTCCAGCCAATGCCGGTGCATGCCCGCATCCAAATCCTGCCCGCCGCGCCGTTCAATCGAAAGCCAATCCACCATATCGGGCCGCGCGCCGGGCGAGGGCTCTTCGCCACCAACCCGCCCGAGCATGGCGCGCCAGGCAGTCAGCGGCATCAACACGCGGCGTTCAAGTGATCCGCAAATCGCCTCAATCCGCAGCCGGTCAGCGCTTTCAATCTCGGCGGCTTCATCTTCCATGCGTGCGAGCAGCTTTTCGCGCAAATGCCGCACAGGCGCTTCCAGGCGTTGCAGCGCGCGTTCAAGCGCGCCGGCGATTTCCGCCATATCGGCATTCAGCGGGAAAAGATCACATTCCGCATCGTAAAGCCCGGCTTCCTCGGCTTCTGCATTGCGCGCGCGCACCTGGCGGCGCACGGCGCGGAGAAAACCCTCAGCCGGATTGGCGGGTTCGGCCACCAAGGCAGGCGCGGCTTCTTCGCCCAAACGGCCAGACCAGCCGCCCGCCGGCAATGCGCGCGCGGCTTGCAGGGCGGCTTCCAGCGGCGCCTGCAATTCCAGGCGGTCGCCCACCAATTCCTCCAGCCGGCGCTTGAGGCCACGCGCGCGGGAACGGCCACCCTCTGCGCCCAGAATCCAGCGGCGGAGTTCCGCCATCTCAGCGCCGGTCAGATCGGCGGAAAAGGCGCTATCGGCGGCATCGAACAGATGATGGCCTTCATCGAATACTAGGCGCAGCGCGCGGCCATCTTCACCGCCACCGAGTGCTGCCTGGATCATCACCAGCGCGTGATTGGCAATAACGATGGAGGCACTTTCCGCGCGGCGAATGGAATGTTCCACAAAGCATTTGCGATAATGCGGGCAGGCGGCATGGATGCATTCCCCGCGCCGATCCGCAAGCGGCAGGATATTGGCCGCGCCGAATAATTCCGTGATCCAGCCTGGAAAATCGCCGCCTAGAATATCGCCATCACGCGTCGCCACCGCCCAGCGCGCCACCAGGCCCAAAGCCACCCCCTGCCCCGGCATGGCGGAAAAGCCCAAAGCATCTTCCAGGTTCAACAGGCAAAGATAATTCTCTCGCCCCTTGCGCAGCACCACGCGGCGGCGGCGTTCTTCCGCATCGGGGAAAAGCCGCGCGGTTTCCTGATCAATCTGGCGTTGCAGATTGCGGGTGAAGGTGGAAATCCAGACCGGCGCGCCATTGCGTTCCGCCCAAAGACTTGCCGGCGCCACATAGCCAAGCGTTTTGCCCGTGCCTGTGCCGGCCTCTGCCAGCACCAGCGCCGGCACGCCCTGATCTTCCCTAGGCGCAAAAGTAGCCGCAGCAGCGGATGCGTAATCCGCCTGTTGTGGGCGTTGTTCCGCCCCTTCCCCCAGAATCTGCGCGAGCCGCGCCCGCGCCTCATTCGGTTCAATCCCGAAGGAAGATGGCGGATTGGCGGGTGCCGCTTCCGCCCATTCCGGCAAGCGGCGCCAGACGCGCAAACCTTCCATGCCCGAACGCGCAGCCGATGCGCCAAGCGCAGCCAGCACCGAACGCGCCCAGGGCCAGCCCGCTTCGCCCATGCGCGCGGCGAGGCTCGCCGCATCGCGGTTCAAAGGCGCCGCACGATCTTCCGCGAGGCGTCGCAGCAATTCGCTGGCGATATCGGGCAGTAACGCGACAGCGGCTTCATCATCGCGCGGCACGGGCAGTCCAAGCGCCAAAGCCAGGCCGCGCGGCGTGGGCGCGCAGGATGCGGCGGGCAGCACAAAGGCGAAAAGCTCCAGCAAATCATGCGCTGGGGCAATGCCCGGCACGCCAAGCCGCCGCGCCATGGCCGGGGCATGGACCAAAAGCGGCGCGGTATCCACCAGTCGCGCCGCCACGGCGCGCGCCGACAGGGTTTCGATGCTGCCATCACTGTCCAGCAGCACGGCGCGGCCCTGGCCCGCCACCAGGGCCGGCACATCCGGCAGCAGCAAGCGCGGCGGGCTTGGCGTTTCAGCCATGCCCATCAGACCATATGGGCGGGAAGCCCAAGCCTCACGCGCGGGGCAGCCTTTCGGCGATCTGCACCGCGTTCAGCGCGGCACCCTTCAACAATTGATCGCCGCACAAGAAGAAATCGAGGCCGCGATCCCCAAAGACCGGATTGGCGCGGATGCGCCCGGCTTCCACATCATCCTGGCCCGTCGCGGTCAGCGGCATTGGGTAAAGCCCCGCTGCCGGGTCATCCACCACCTTCACGCCGGCGGCCTTGCGCAGCACTTCGCGCGCGGCTTCGGGTGTTACGGGGCGTTCGGTTTCAATCGTCACGGCTTCGGCATGCACACGGAAGGTCGGGATGCGCACCGCAGTGCAGGAGATTGGCAAATCCGGCATGCCCATGATCTTCCGGCTTTCCCAAACCACCTTCATTTCTTCGCGCGTATAGCCATTGGGCTGGAAGCTATCAATTTGCGGAATAACGTTGAAGGGCAGCGGGTAGCGGAACACCTCATGCCCTGCCTTCACCCCATCCACCAGCACGCGGCGGGTTTCGCGTTCCAATTCCGTCATGCCTTCCGCCCCGGCGCCGGAGGCTGCCTGGTAGGTGGAGACAATCACGCGCTTCAGGCCAAAAGCCTGGCGCAAAGGCTCAAGCGCCACCACCAGAATCGCTGTGGTGCAATTGGGGTTCGCGATCAGCTTGGCGCCACCAATGGCCTTGGCATTCACCTCCGGCACCACCAGCGGCACATCATCCTGCAAGCGAAAGGCCGAGGAATTATCCACCACATGCACACCCGCCGCCACCATGGCCGGCGCATGGGCCTTGGCGAAATCACCCGAAACCGCAAGCAGCGCGAGATCAAGATCACGCATCGCGGCATCGCTGAAGGGTTCAATCTCGGCCTCACCCAGCGGGGTTTTGATCTTGGCGCCGGCGCTACGGGCAGAGGCAAACAGCCTGAGCGAGGTCATCGGGAAGGCCCGACGCCCGAGAACCTCCACCAATTCGCGGCCCACCGCACCGGAGGCCCCAATCACGCCAACACGCATTGCAAATTTCCCGTGGTCAAGCTTGGAAGCGGGCGGTTTAACGCAGAAAGCACAAAGATGGAACAGGCAGCGGGGCTTGGGCCTCGCCACCTGCGCGCCGCCTGCCTATAAGCGGTGCCTGCTCAACGCCAAGGGATCGCAATCACCCATGTCCGCTGCCGCTGATTATTCTGCCGTGAAGGCCTGGCCCTTTGAGGAGGCGCGCAAGGTCGCGACCCGCCTGGCCGCTTCCGGCAAAAAATCGGCGCTGTTCGAAACCGGCTATGGCCCTTCCGGCCTGCCGCATATCGGCACTTTCGGCGAAGTCGCGCGCACCAGTTGGATCAGGCATGCCTTCACGCAGCTTACCGGCCTGCCTTCGCGGCTGATTGCCTTCAGCGATGACATGGATGGGCTGCGCAAAGTGCCGGATAATGTGCCGAATAAGGATATGCTGGCCGCGCATATCGGCCGGCCCGTCACGGCGATTCCGGACCCTTTCGGTACGCATGAAAGCTTCGGGCACCATAATAACGCCCGGCTGCGCGCCTTTTTGGATGCCTTTGGCTTTGATTACGAATTCGCTTCTTCGTCGGATTATTACCGCTCCGGGCGCTTTGATGCGGCCTTGCTCCGCATGGCAGAAAATCACGCCAAGGTGCTGGAAGTGATCCTGCCGACGCTTGGCCCGGATCGTCGCGCCACCTATTCGCCCTTCCTGCCCATTCACCCGAAAACCGGCGTGGTCATGCAGGTGCCCATGGAGGAAATCCGCCCCGATCAGGACATGCTGGTCTGGCGCGATCCCGACAGCGGGGAGCGTTTCGGCACACGCATCACGGGCGGGCATTGCAAGGCGCAATGGAAGGCGGATTGGGCTTTGCGCTGGTATGCGCTGGGCGTGGACTACGAAATGTCGGGCAAGGATTTGATCGATAGCGTCCGGCTTTCTTCCGCCATTTGCCGCGTACTGGGTGGCCAGCCGCCTGAGGGCTTCACCTATGAGCATTTCCTGGATGAACAGGGCCAGAAGATTTCCAAATCCAAGGGCAATGGCCTGACGATTGAAGAATGGCTGCGCTATGCGCCGCCGGAAAGCCTTTCACTTTTCATGTTTAACCAGCCGCAGCGCGCGAAGCGGCTTTACTTCGATCAAATTCCGCGGGCCGTGGATGAATATCTGCAACACCGCACCAGGCTCCGCACCGCGCCAGATGCCGCCAACCCGGCCTGGCATATCCATGGCGGCGCCGCGCCGAATGACCCGGAGCCGCCGGTTTCCTTCACTATGCTGCTGAACCTGGCGAGTGTGGTGAATGCCGATGATCCTGATTTGCTCTGGGGTTTTCTGGCGCGCTATGCGCCGGGCGCGACACCGGAAACCCAGCCCTTGCTCGGTAAGCTCGTTTCCTATGCGGTCGCCTATTACCGGGATTTCGTCGCCCCCACGAAGCGCTTCCGCAACCCATCGGACGGGGAACGCGAAGCGCTGATCGCGCTGATGGTGGCACTTCGTGACCGCGCGGCGGATCTGGAAGCGATGCCGGCAGAAGACCGCGCCAAGGCCGCGCAGGATCTGGTGTTTGATGCCGGGCGGCGCGAACCCTTCCTGGAAGCAGGCAAGGATGGACGCATGGGTGTGTCCCGCGCCTGGTTCAATGCGCTGTATCAGGTGCTGCTCGGCCAGGAAGAAGGCCCGCGCTTTGGTGGCTTCATCGCGCTTTATGGCGTGGCCGGCACGATTGGCCTGATCGAAACCGCGCTGGCGCGGGCGGAGAGTGCAGGCGCGTGACACGGCAAGGGGTTCTTTCCCTGCTGAAACGCTACGGCCCGACCTGTTTCGGGCTGATCCTGCTGGTCGGCGCGCTTTATGTGGTGCAGCGCGAATTTCGCGGGCTTTCCTGGCGGGATATTCAAACCGCGCTGCATGCCACGCCACCCGCGGCGCTGTGGTTGGCGGCAGGCTGCACCCTGGGCGCCTATCTGTTGTTATCCGCCTATGATCGCTTGGGGTCCATTTATGCCGGGCATCCGGTTTCCTGGCGGCGATCCTTGCTCGCTTCCTTCTGCGCCTATTCGCTCGCGAATAATATCGGTTTTGCCACTGTCTCGGGTGCGGCGGTGCGTTATCGCTTCTATGCCAGTTGGGGGCTGGCACCGGTTGCCATTGCAAAGGTCATTGCCATTACCTCGCTCACCTTCGGGCTTGGCGGTTTTGCTATTGCGGGGTTGGTGTTGGTGCTTGAACCCGACCTTCTGACCTTTTTGGGGGAAGGCGCGCCGCGCTGGGTCTTGCCGCTAATTGGGTTCTTCTGCTGGGCGATTGTGATCGCCTATGTGGTGATGGCACGCTTCGTGCCGCATATCCGGCTTTTCGGGCATGAAATTGACCTGCCCGGCTTTCGCATCGCGCTTGCCCAAGTTGCGCTGGCGACCGCCGATGTGGCCGTTACAGCAATGATTTTCTTCGCCTTGCTGCCGCCGGCGGAAGGTCTCGGTTTCCTGCATTTTCTTGGGATTTATATCGCTGCCTATATGGCAGGGCT
>JADCEX010000135.1 GCA_020249825.1 Roseomonas sp. | reverse complement strand
CCATGGGGGCCAGTGCCAAAAGCCAGGCCGGGCGCGCCGCTTCCAGCAGGGTTTCTTCCGTAACGGTGCCAGCCGTCACCAGCCGCGTGATGTCGCGCCGAATGGTCGGCGCCTTGCGCGCCTTGGCCTGTTCTGGCGTTTCCATCTGATCGCAAATGGCAACACGAAAACCCTGGCGGATCAGGCGCGCCAGATAGCTTTCATGCGCATGGGCCGGCACGCCGCACATGGCGACCTTCTGGCCGCGATGCTCCCCCCGGAAGGACAGCGCTATATCAAGCGCGGCGGCGGCGGCTTCGGCATCGGCGAAGAACAGCTCATAAAAATCGCCCATGCGGAAGAAGACCAGCGCATCCGGATGCGCGGCCTTGGCGGCGAACCATTGCGCCATGGCCGGGGTGGCGCCGGCGGCATCGGGAATCGGACCTGAGGGGGCTTGGTTGGCGGGCATTGCGGCGCAAGATACAGGCGGGCCGCGCCGGCGCCAAACGCCGGGCTGGCGCAAAGGCGCCATAGGCTCCACACTGCAAGTAAGAAAAACCGAGGGCGGAGGAGGTTACCATGACACAACCCGGCATTGGCCGCAGATCAATCCTTGCCATGGGGGCAGCGGCGGCGCTGCCCGCGCCCGTGGTGGCGCAGGATATGCGCGCGCAAACCCTGCGCTTCGTTCCACAGGCCAATCTCAGCGTGCTTGATCCGGTCTTCACCACGGCCACCGTCACCGGCAATCATGGCTGGCATGTTTATGACACGCTTTATGGCGTGGATGCGGCCCTGAAACCCAAGCCACAAATGGCCGAAGGGGCCGAGGTTTTGGATGATGGCAAGCGCTGGCGCATCACGCTGCGCCCTGGGCTGCGCTTCCATGATGGCGAACCGGTCCGCGCACGCGATTGCATCGCCAGCATCAAGCGCTGGTGCGCACGCGAACCTTTTGGCCAATTGCTGATACGCCAGGTTGATGAATGGCGCGCGGTGGATGACCGCACCATCGAAATCCGCCTGAAGCGCGCCTTCCCGTTGTTGCTGGATGCTTTGGCAAAGCCAGATTCCGCCGTGCCCTTCATCATGCCCGAACGCCTGGCCGAGACCGATCCCAATCGCGGCGTGACCGAGATGATCGGATCCGGCCCCTATCGCTTCATCGCGGGCGAATATAATTCCGGCAGCCGCGTGGTTTATGAGAAATTTGATGGCTATCAGCCGCGCCAGGAAGCGCCTTCCTGGACATCGGGCGCCAAGATCGCGCATTTCCGGCGCATTGAATGGCATATCCTGCCAGACCCGGCGACCGCAGCGGCGGCCTTGCAGAATGGTGAGGTTGATTGGTGGGAAAGGCCGCATCCGGATTTGCAGCCGCTATTGGCCCGCGCGCGCGATGTGCGCCGCGAAGTGTCTGACACGGGCGGGCGGATGGCCGTGATGCGTATGAATAACCTGCACCCGCCCTTTGATGATGTGCGCATCCGCCGCGCCGTCAGGCTTTCTGTTTTGCAGGAAGATTATATGCGCGCGTCACGCGGGGATGATCGGACGGATTGGGATCTCTGCCGCAGCCTTTGGCCGCGTGAGACGCCCTATTACGAAGACCTGGGTGAGGCGATGATGCCGGGCAGCCTTGACCGCGCCCGCGCCGCGCTTCGTGAAGCCGGCTATGCCAATCAGCGCGTGGTTGTGATCAATCCCACGGATTTCCCGGATATCGGCCCGCTTGGGCAAGTGACCGCGGATCGGTTGAAGCGGATCGGCATGAATATCGAATTGGCCGAAAGCGATTGGGGCACGGTGGTGCAGCGCCGCAGCAATCGGGAAGCGGTGGACCGCGGTGGCTGGTCCATATTGCATACCACGGGCGGGGCAACGGCCTGGGCCAATCCCGCCGTTTCTTTCCTGGTGCGCGGCCAGGGTACGGGCGGCTGGTTTGGTTGGTGGAAAAGTGATGAGGCGGAAGCACTCGCCGAATCCTGGCTTTTCGCGCCAAGCGAGGCTGAACAGAAGCAAATCGCTTCCCGCCTTGGGCGCTTGGCGCTGGAAGATGCGGCCTTCATTCCGCTTGGCCAATTCAGGATCAGAACCGCTTTCCGGCGTAATATCACTGGGATTTTGCAGGGATCATCGCCCTATCCCTGGAATGTCCGGCGGGTCTAAGGGCGTGCTTTGCTGCGCCTGCGAAGCTGGGGCCTCGCGGCGCGGTGCACAAAACGGCATGATGGAATTGGTTTGAGGAGTAGTGACAAGCATGGATGACGCGAAAAAAACGCCGGTTGAGGATACGCGCACGGCGCGCGTCACCGCCGAAGAAGCGCTGGCAATGCACCGGGAAGGGCGGCCAGGCAAGCTTGAAATCCGCCTGACCAAGCCGTTGATCACGGCGCGGGATTTAAGCCTGGCCTATTCGCCAGGTGTGGCGGAACCCTGCCTGCATATTCATCGCGATGCGACGCTTGCTTACGACTATACGGCCAAGGGCAATTTCGTGGCCGTGATTTCCAATGGCACGGCGGTGCTGGGGTTGGGCAATCTGGGTGCGCTTGCTTCGAAGCCCGTGATGGAAGGCAAGGCCGCCTTGTTTAAGCGCTTTGCCGATGTGGATTCGATTGATCTTTGCGTGGATACGGAAGACCCGGACGCTTTCATCAATGCCGTCCGCTATCTGGGGCCGACTTTTGGCGGCATCAATCTGGAAGATATCAAGGCGCCGGAATGCTTCGTGATCGAACAGCGCTTGCGCGAATTGATGGATATTCCGGTATTTCATGATGATCAGCATGGCACCGCGATTGTCGCCGCCGCCGGCCTGATCAATGCCTGCCATTTGACCGGGCGCGATTTAAAGACGACGAAGCTTGTCATCAATGGCGCGGGTGCCGCTTCCATTGCCTGTGCCGAGTTGGTGAAGGCCATGGGCATGCGGCCCGAAAACGTGATCCTGTGTGACACCAAGGGCGTGATCTGGCGGGGCCGCCAGGAAGGCATGAATCAGTGGAAATCCGCCCATGCGGTGACCACTTCCGCGCGCACGCTGACACAAGCGCTTGATGGCGCGGATGTGTTCTTTGGCCTTTCGGTGAAGGGCGCGCTGACGCCCGAAATGATTAGGGCCATGGCGCCAAAGCCCATCATTTTCGCCATGGCCAATCCCGAT
>JADCEX010000134.1 GCA_020249825.1 Roseomonas sp. | reverse complement strand
CTTCCGATCTTGCGGGGTGCGGTCAATCTCCTCGCCTGCGGCATTTTGCACAATCATCGGGCCAGAAGCGCGCACTGAACCATTGGGCTGCGGGTCCAAATTCACCGGGCCGATCACGCCAGAGATATCGCGCCCTTCGCGCTTGGCCGGCGCGCCAGTCAAAGGAAACCCGGCGGTCTTGTGGCTGCCATCGCACCAGGGGCTGTTCTTGGAAGCACCACAGCGGCAAAGCCAGGCCTCACCGCCTTCAATCGGTTCGCCCTTCAGGGTGATCTCACCCTTCAGATGCAGTGGTCCGCCGTCGCGCGTGGTGATGATGGTCGCGGTCATGATGCGTTTCTCCGTTCAATGGGTAATCGGGATTGTGGTGCCTTACGCCGCGCCTGACCAGCCCGCATCGGGGTCAATCGGAAATACCGGGCGCGGCAGGCGCTTCCAGGGGAAATTGACCAGAACAGGGCTCGTCAGGCCCGGCACATCCACTTCAAGAATGCGCTCATCGGGGAAGAATTCATCAAAGCCGGCGCGGAAATGCCCGCGTGATTTCACCACCACAACCCGCGCGGCGGCGATATCCACGCCGAACATCTCCATCATGCGCGGTTCATGGCATTGGCGGCGCAGGCTTGCCACCACAATACGGATGCCGCTGCCTTCCAATTCCAGCAGCGCAGCCGGGCCGAGGTCAAAGGCGCGCCCGGCCATGGTGCCGCGCCGGCCAACGCCCTTGCCATCGGATAGTTTCACGATGCGCGCGGGCGCTGAGAAGGTCGCGGAAAACTCGCTGGGGTTGCGGTTGAACTGGGCGGTGAAGCGTGCCCCCTCCCCCAGCTTGTGCGCTTCTTCAGCCAAGTCAGGATCAACGAAATTGGCGAGCACGACGCCCGCCACACCCGCTTCATGCAAGGCGCGCAACACATAGGCCGTATTGCCGCGCCCACCGCCGCCCGGATTATCGGCGACATCGGCAATCAGCACGGGGGCCGCACCTTCACCTGCCGCCTTGGCGCGGGCGGTGACATCGGCCAAGGACATCAGCTTCGCGACATAGCGCTGCCGATCAGCCCAGGTGGCGCGCGCAATTTCCCGCGCCGCCGCATCAGCCAGCGCCTGATCCCCGCCGCGCGCGGTGACAATCACCGTCATGCCGCATTTGGACAAATCGGAAAAAACAAAACCACCGCAGATGGACGCATTGGCAATGCGCGGATCACGCGCCATCAGCGCCTCACATTCCGCCATGCGATCCGCATAGGGGCCGCGCGCCGTCAGCAGGCTGACCGAAGGCGGCGTGATCGGCAGGCGCACAAAACCGCGTGCGAATCGCGCACCACCCAAGGCTTCACGCAGCAGATCAGCGGCATCGGCCGCGCGTTCGCGC
Organism: Roseomonas sp.; assembly: GCA_020249825.1. Taxonomy (GTDB): domain Bacteria; phylum Pseudomonadota; class Alphaproteobacteria; order Acetobacterales; family Acetobacteraceae; genus Neoroseomonas. The sequence goes on along the minus strand of JADCEX010000134.1, from coordinate 9,903 downwards.
ATATCCACATGCGGATTGGTGCGATAGCCGATAAAGGCATCCACCGCGCCAATCAGTTTTTCGCTGATATTGCAATGAAGATCATGGGTGCAAATGATCGGCACAACAGGCCCGACAATGGCACGCACCATCGCCGCCATGGTGCCATCACTATCCTCATCACCGGTCGCGCTACTCGCGCCATGATTGGCGATATAGACACCATCCAAGGGCAAAGCCGCCGCCAGCCCGGCCCGCATTTCATCAAGCGCATCATTGAGCAGGCTTTGGTCAATGGGCCCACCAGGTGGTGCGGCCATGACCAGGATGGGCACCGGCTGCCAAGGCCCGGTTTCATCCATGCGCTTGAAAAAACCCGGAATTTCCGATGGCAAATGGCTGACTGGCTGACGCGCGAGGCGAGAGATGGCTTCCCCCCTTTCCAGGCATTGCCGGGCGAAATCTTCCCTCACCGTGACTGGCGCGAAGGCATTAGCCTCCAAATGCAGCCCCAGAATGGCAATGCGCGGCGCGCGCGGTTTTGGCTGAAGCATTGCGTTACACCCCTGAGGATAGACGTCTTGCGCGACTTGTATAAACTTGGTCGCCAGAAAGATAATTGAGGGGAAGTTTGCTGGGCACGCAATCCACCAACGCCGAGGCTGGGGCGAAGGCACTGCCGCGTTTCGCGGTGGAATTTGCCGTGCCTGACCTGCGTCCTTGGCTTGGTGGCAATTGCGGCATTCCGGGTGTTTGGACCTTCACCGCCGCGGCACCTGGCCCGCATCTTGCCTACGTGGCGCTGACGCATGGCAATGAAATCGCCGGTGCGGCCGTGCTGGCGGATATGCTCGGCGCGGGGCTTCGGCCTGAACGGGGCAGGCTTAGTCTGATTTTCGCCAATACCGATGCCTTCCTGGCCTTTGATCCGGAAAACCCAACCGCCACGCGCTATCTGGATGAGGATCTGAACCGGCTTTGGGGCGAGGATCGGCTGCAAAGCCCACGCGATTCGCGGGAAATGCGCCGCGTGCGGGAATTGCTGCCCGTGGTGGATAGCGTGGATGTGCTGTTGGATTTGCATTCCATGCTCTGGCCATCCGATCCGTTGACCCTGGCCGCCGATAACGAACGCGCCATTCGGCTTGGGCAATCGCTCGGCACGCCGCGCCTGACGGTGGCTGATCCCGGGCATATTGCCGGGCGGCGGCTGGTGGATCATGCGCGCTTCACCAAGCCGGGCAGTTCTGCCACGGCGGTCCTGGTGGAAGCGGGCCAGCATTGGGAAAAGGCCACCATCAATGCCATGGCGGAAACGGCGCGCCGCGCGCTTGGGACTTACGGGATTGCAGGGCCGGCCCCGGCCCCCTGGCCAGAGCCGCCCTTGCTGGCGCGCGTGACGGAAACCGTCACCGCCATGTCGCATAATTTCATCTTCGCGCGGGAATTTCGCGGCGGTGAGGTCATTGCCGAAGCCGGTACTGTCATTGCCCAGGATGGCGCGCGTGAGATTCGCACACCCCATGATGATTGCCTGCTTGTCATGCCAACCCCGGTGGCGCCGCGTGGGCATACCGCGGTACGCCTCGCACGGTTTGAGGCGCCCTGATCGGGGCACGGGGCTTGCGCGAAAGCCCGGGCCGCGCTTGCCTGCCGTTCTTGTTTGAATCTGGGGAAGACCAAATGGCTGCCTTGAACCTGATCACCTTTGCCGATGCGGCCGGAAGCCGCGCGGGCGTGCTGCTTTCTGGCGGGCGCGTGCTTGACCTTGCCGTCGCCATGCCGCCGGCGCGCGATATGCTGGCGGTGATTGATGGCGGCGCCGCCATGCTGGCCGCGATCCGCGCACTCGCCGCCCATCCGCCCGCCAATGCGCTGCTGCCGCTGGCAAGCGTTGCGCTGCAAGCCCCCATCCCCAAGCCGCGCCGCAATGTGTTTTGTGTCGGCCGCAATTACATGGACCATGTTGCGGAAGGTGATCGCACGCGCGGCATTACGCAAAGCGAAGTGCCGAAATACCCACAATTCTTCACCAAGGCCGCCGATTGCGTGATTTCTCCCGATGCCAAGGTGCCAACCCATGAGGGTGTGACCAAGTGGCTGGATTATGAGGTTGAGTTGGTGGCGATTATCGGCACCGCCGGGCGCGATATTCCGAAGGAGAATGCGCTGGAACATGTCTTTGGCTGGACCATCGGCAATGACGTGACAGGGCGCGATTTGCAGCGCCGTCATGGGCAATGGTTCAAGGGCAAGTCGCTGGATCGTTCCTGCCCGCTCGGCCCCGTGATTGTGCCGGCGGCTGATCTCAGCGCCGCTGATCTGGCAATTGGCCTCAAGATCAATGGTGAGCAGCGCCAGGCAAGCCGCACCAGCAAGATGATTTTCGATGTGCCGGAAATCATCCATCAGCTTTCATCCGGCTTCACCCTGCTGCCCGGTGATGTGATCATGACCGGCACGCCGGAAGGGGTGGGCTATGCCATGCAGCCACCGCAAACGCTGAAGGCCGGCGATGTGATGGAACTGACCATTGAGGGCATCGGTACGCTGACCAATACGATCAGCGACTAAATCCCCTATGGAAATCTGTCTCAGCTTCGACAATGGGCCGGAGCCTGAGGCGACCCCCGGCGTGCTTACGGTGCTGGCGCGCCGGCGCATTCCCGCGATGTTTTTCGTGATTGGCGAAAAGCTGCGTGACCCCAAGGCGCGCGCCTTGGCAGCACGGGCACGCGATGCCGGGCATGTGATTGGCAATCACACGCTGACGCATGGCGCGCCGCTGGGGCACCGCAACGCTGCCGAGGCTTTGCATGAAATCACGGAAACTGATGTGCTGCTCGGCGATCTTGCCGCGCCCGAGCGCTATTTCCGCCCGAATGGCGGCGGCGGTGCCCTGGGGGCGCATTTGCTGAATGGCGCGGCGGCGCGGCATTTGATGGCAGCGCAGGCCACCATGGTGCTGTGGAATGCCGTGCCCGGCGATTTCCGTGACGCCGATGGCTGGCCCGCCACGGCGCATGCGATGCTGCGCACAGAGCGTGAACCGGTGATGCTGGTGCTGCACGACCTGCCCAATGGCGCGATGCGGCACCTCGATCGCTCTTTGGGAGAGGTTCAGGATCAGGGCTGGCGTTTCCGCCGCGATCCACCAACCGGTTGCGTGCCGCTGCGGCGCGGCATCCCCGGGCCGGATTTCGCGCGCTATATCTGCTGCCCCTGAACAGGTCGGGCCGGCACGCCGGCCACGCGCGCGCCGGGGGGAATATCCTCCGCCACCGCCGCGCCGGCGCCAATCACTGCGCCTGCGCCGATGGTGATTCCGGGCCTGACCACCGCGCCCGCGCCAATCAAGGCACCCGCACCAATACGCACCCCACCCGCAAGCACCGCGCCAGGGCCGATATGCGCGGCCTCCGCCAGCACGCAATCATGTTCCACAATCGCGCCGGTATTGATCAGCGCCAAAGGGCCGATCTCGGCATCAGGACCGATCACGGCGCGGGCGAGGATGGCAGCCCCCTCCCCGATCCTGGCGCCATGGCCGATCAGGGCCGCGGGGTGGGTCAGGCTTGGCAGTGCAAAACCGGCGGCGCGCAGCCTGCCAGCAGCAGCCAGGCGTTGGGCATTATGGCCAACCGCGACATGGGCAAGCGTAACCCCCTGCCCGGCCAGCGCAGCCAGCAGGCTTTCATCGCCCAGCACCGGCAGGCCGAGCACCGGCCTGGCCTTGGGCGCAGCATCCACAAAGCCCACAACCTCATAAGCGCCACCCGTCAGCAGCAGATCGGCCATCGCCTTGCCATGCCCGCCCGCCCCCAGCAGCAGGATGCGCGGGCGTGTCATCTTGCAGGCTCGGGCCGGGGCAGTTCGGCGGCGCGGGGCGGCAGGGCCAGCCCGCCCGGCGCGGCATTGGGCTGCGCCTGTTGGCCGCCCCCCTCGCGCGCTGGCATGCCGCCGGCGTTTTCAATCACGCGCTGCACCCCACCCGCCGCCTCGGCCGCCGCGGCAAAGGCGATATCGCCCCAATGCCGGTCCAAAAGCCCGGCCGGGATTTCATTCATTTGCAGCACGCGGCCCAATTCCTGCCCATCCCGGCGGGAGACGATCCAAAGGATTTCCACCCTTTGCATGCGCGGCCTGGTGGTCACCACATTGACACGGCCATCCGCGGCAAAGCCCGCACCATCCGCCACATCCTGCGCCAGGATGCCCTGATCGCCCAAGGCTTCGCGCATCCGCGCCGTCAGGCTTTCATTGCCATCGCCCGGGGCGCCGCGCACCGGCAACAGATAGATGCGCGGCGGGCCGGCCGCGGTGAGTGCGGAGGGCGCCGTGGATTTCCGCGCTGCTTCCGCCCGCAGCAGCAAATCAGCCGCTCGGCGAGAGGCATCATTGGCAACCTCGGCCAGCAGCGCCGCATCAGGCCGCGCCCAATCACGCGCCGGGATAGCGCTGCCTTCGGCCACCCCTTGCGGGGCGCCATCGGGGTCGAACAGGGCATAGCGCGGCACCACGCGATTGCCCTCCAAGCGCATGTCCATCTTCAGGCGCCAATCAAGCGGCAGCGGGTCTTCCGCCACGGCCGGGACCTCTCGCTTCAGGAGCGCCTGGGCAATGGCGCGGGCGAAGGCCTCCGATTCGGTGGCGGAGAGCATGGCGGCATCGGGCGTTGGGACCGCCAGGCGGTAAGGGGGCGGGACCGCCAGCCTGCCGGCCAGGCCGCCCGGATTGCCGCGGAAGGGTTGCGGCAAATCCCCACAGGCCGCGAGCAGCAGCGGCAAAAGCGCCAGCCAGCCAAAGCTGCGCCGCATCATAGCATGACGCAGGTGGCGAGCAGGGTCAGGAAGCTGAGGACCAGGAACATGACGATATAGGGCATGGGCGCTTCATGCCATGGGCTGGCCAAAGCGGGAAGATCGGGGCCGATTTCCCCGGGGCGGTTTCTGTTCTAAGCAAGAGCAAGAATCCCATTTTCCGCATTGGCCTTCGCTTGACATGAACACTGCCCCGATAGCGGCCGAGAAAGCCGCGCCGCGTTACGATTTCCACCGTGCCGAGCCGCGCTGGCAGCAGGCTTGGCAGGACCGCGCCTGTTTTGTGGTGCCTGATGTGCCGCCGGCGGACGCGCGGAAATACTATGTGCTTGAGATGTTTCCCTACCCCAGCGGCAAGATCCATATGGGCCATGTGCGCAATTACACGCTGGGCGATGTGGTGGCACGCTACAAGCGCGCCCGCGGGCATTTGGTGATGCATCCCATGGGCTGGGATGCCTTTGGCTTGCCCGCGGAAAACGCGGCGCGCGAACGCGGCATCCACCCGGCCAAGTGGACCTATGACAATATCGCCAATATGCGCGCGGAATTGCAGCGCATGGGGCTATCGCTTGATTGGCCGCGGGAATTCGCGACCTGCGATGTGGAATATTACGGGCGGCAGCAGAAATTATTGCTGGATTTCTGGCGCGCGGGATTGGTCGAGCGCAAGGAAAGCTGGGTGAATTGGGACCCGGTGGATGGCACGGTGCTCGCCAATGAACAGGTGATTGATGGGCGCGGCTGGCGTTCGGGCGCCTTGGTTGAGAAAAAGCAGCTCAGCCAATGGTTCCTGAGCATCACGAAATTCGCGCCTGATTTGCTGGAAGCGCTTGGCGGGCTTGATCGCTGGCCGGAACGCGTGAAGCTGATGCAATCCAATTGGATCGGGCGGAGTGAAGGGGCGAAGGTTAGGTTCAAGCTGGCGGAAGCGGCGGCTGATATTTCAGAGATTGAAGTGTTTACAACTAGACCCGACACACTTTTCGGCATGTCATTCCTGGCTGTGGCGGCAGAGCATCCCTTGGCGGCGGCCGCTGGCGCGCGTGATGCCAAGGCCGCTGAATTCATCGCCGAATGCCGCCGCATGGGCACTTCGGAAGCCGCGATCGAACAGGCGGAAAAGCGCGGCTTTGATACGGGCTTTCGCGTCAAGCACCCCTTCAATGGGCGCGAATACCCGGTCTGGATCGCGAATTTTGTGCTGATGGAATATGGTACGGGTGCTATTTTCGGCTGCCCCGCGCATGACCAGCGCGACCTTGATTTCGCGCGCAAATACGGGCTTTCCGTCACCCCCGTTGTACTGCCGCCTGGCGCCGATGCCGCGACCTTCAGCGTGGGCGATGTTGCGCATACCGAAGATGGCGTTGCGTATAATTCTGGTTTCCTTGATGGGCTTGGTGTCGCCGCGGCCAAGCGGCGCGTGATTGATGAGTTGGAGAGGATCAGTGCCGGCCAGGGCATCGTGAATTGGCGGCTCCGCGATTGGGGTGTGTCACGCCAGCGCTATTGGGGCTGCCCCATTCCCTTCATCCATTGCGATGATTGCGGCGTGGTGCCGGTGCCAGATGATCAATTGCCGGTGCGCCTGCCGGATGAAGTGGATTTTGCGAAGCCCGGCAACCCCTTGGATAATCACCCAAGCTGGAAGCATGTCGCTTGCCCGAAATGCAGCAAGCCCGCGCGGCGGGAAACCGATACCTGCGATACTTTCGTCGATTCATCCTGGTATTACGCGCGCTTCTGCTCACCGCGGGCAGCCGAGCCGGTGACGAAAGGCGCGGTGGATGGTTGGCTGCCGGTTGATCAATATATCGGCGGCATTGAACACGCGATTTTGCATTTGCTCTATTCGCGCTTCTTCTCCCGCGCCATGAAGGAAACCGGCCATCTTTCCGTGGATGAACCCTTCGCTGGGCTTTTCACGCAAGGCATGGTCCAGCACGAAAGCTACAAGGGCGCTGATGGCCGCTGGCTTTATCCGGAGGAGGTGGAATTCGCGGTGGCGGCAGATGGCACGCGCAGCGCAACCGTGAAGGGCAGCACCGAAGCGGTGACGATTGGTCGGGTTGAGGCCATGTCCAAATCCAAGCGCAATACGGTGGACCCCGGCGCGATCATCGCGAAATACGGTGCCGATACCGCGCGCTGGTTCATCCTGTCCGACAATCCGCCGGAACGCGACATGGAATGGACGGAAGCGGGTGTCGCGGGTGCCTATCGCTTCACGCAGCGCGTGTTTCGCATTGTGGAAGCGGCCCTTCCTACCCTGCCGCCGGCTGGCGTGTTGCCGGAGGAAGCCGGCAAGGCGTTGCGGCGTGCCACGCATCGCGCCATCGCAACGGTGACCGAGGCTTTGGAGACCTTCGCCTTCAATGTCGCGGTGGCGCGGCTTTATGAATTCGCCAATGCCATTGAAGCGGCCAAGGATGCGCCGGGGGGCGCAAAGCGGGAAGCGCTTGAGATGCTGGCGCGGCTTGCCGCACCGATGATGCCGCATCTGGCCGAAGAGATCTGGTCCCTGCTGCGGCCCAGTGATGCGGCGTTGGTCGCCGAACTTCCCTGGCCGGAAGCCGATGCCGCCTTGCTGGTGGCCGAAAGCGTGACCCTTGCCGTGCAAGTGCTTGGCAAGCTCCGCGCCACCATCGAAGTGCCGGTGGGTGCGAGTGAGGAAGCGATTTTCGCCGCCGCCGAAGCTGAGGAAAATGTGCAGCGTGCCCTGGGTGGCAAGCCCATCAAAAAGCGTATCCATGTGCCGGGTCGGGTGGTGAATTTTGTCATCTAGACGCGCCCTGATCGCGCTTGGCCTGCCGCTGCTGGCGGCAGGCTGCGGCTTTCGGCCCATGTATGGCCAGGGCGGCGGGCGCGAAGATGCGCAGGTCTCGGCATCGCTTGCGGCGGTGAAGGTCGGGTTGATCACCGAACGCCAAGGGCAATTGCTGCGCCGGCGCCTGGAAGAGGGGCTGGCACCCAAAGGCCGGGAAGGCGTGCGGCCGCAATATGATCTGCGGGTCGGGCTTGCCTATAACCTCGAGCTTCAGGGCTTTCGCCGCGATGGCTTTCCAAGCCGGGTGCGCTTCACTGCAACGGCCAATTGGTTCCTTTTTGATGTTGGTGCGCCGCCGCGTGAAATCACACGCGGCACGGAGCGCGCCTTTGATGCCTATGACATTCCGGAGAATCAGTTCTTTGCCGCTGATGTCGCCCGCGACACCATGGAGCGCCAATTGATCGAACAATTGGCGCAGCAGATCCTGCAACAGCTCGCCATTTATTTCCGCACCGCACCTCAAGGCGTGGCGCCGGCCTGATCATGGCCAAGATTGATGCGCGGCGCATTGCGGGCTTCCTTGCTGATCCGCCGCCAGCCACGCGCGTCGTGCTGATTTATGGCGATGATCTGGGGCTGGTGCGCGAAAGGGCGGATCACCTCACGCGCGCTGTGGTGGGTGATGATCCCTTTGGCCTGGTGGAGGTCCCGCGCGAAGCCGCCAGCCGTGACACCAGCATCCTGGCCGGGGAAGCGGCGCAACCTGCGCTCACGGGCGGGCGGCGCCTGGTGCGCGTGCGTGATGCGACAGATGGCCTGGCCAATGCTGCCAAGGCCGCGCTGGCAGGTCCGGGCCCCGGCATTGTGCTGCTGGAAGCCGGCGCCCTGGCCGGCAATAAGGGCCTTCGCCCCGCGCTGGAACGCGCCAATGACGCCGCCGCAGTGATTGCCTGCTACCCCGAAACCGGGGCGGAGTTGGAAGCAAGCCTTGCGCGCATGCTGAAGGAACGCGGTGTTGCGGCCGATAGCGGCGCGCTTGCCTTCATGGCCGCGCGGCTTGGCGAAAACCGCCTGCAAATCCGCCAGGAAGTGGAAAAACTGGCGCTTTATGTCGGCCCCGCCAAGCGCGTGACGGAAGAAGACGCGATGGCCTGCATCGCTGAAGGGTCAACGCTTGATCTTGATCAGGCGCTGCTGGCGGCAACGGCAGGCGATGCCGCGCTCACGGATCGTGCCTTGGATCAGGCTTTTGCCGAGGGCGCGGCCGCGGTGCAGGTGGTGCGCGCGGCGCTGCGACACGTGCAGCGCTTGCATCTGGCCGCATTGGCCGTGGCGAAGGGTTCAAGCCCTGGCGATGCGCTATCTTCGCTGCGGCCACCGGTATTCTTCAAAAGCCGGCCGGCTTATGAAAGGGCGCTGCGCCTGTGGCCCGCGCCGGCCTTAGCGGCAGCCGGTGATGCGTTGTTGGAAGCCGAACGCCAAACCAAGACCACCGGCATGCCGGATCAGGCAATCGCGCGCGCTGCAGTCATGGCGTTGGCGCGGGAAGCCGTGCTGCGGCGGCGCTAAATCCTGATAAAATCAGCGATCTTCGCGTGCTGCCGCAAGGCAGCCAAATCATCCGCATCCGGCAATTGCGGGCGATCCCGTTCAGCGGCAACCAGACAGAGAAAGCCAAGCGGCGCATCTTCGACCGCGCGGAATTGGTGCCATTGCATGGCGCCGATTTCGACCAAATCATGCTCGGCGATGGCGCTGATCTCATCGCCCACCAGGCAGGCGCCGCGCCCGCGCAGGATCAGCACATAATGGATATGGGCATGGCGTTCCAGGGTGGAATGGCCACCGGGTGCAACCTCAAAATAGCGCCACTGAACCGGGAGCGATGCCTCCCCTTCAAACAGGATCTGGCGCGTCACGTCCTTATAGGGGCCGCCTTCCTTGTAGGACAGGACGGGCACGTTTTCCCAAGCGAAAGCATTGAAACGACGCACCGTCATTCTGCGGCCTTTCTGGCTGAAACAGCCTTTTCGATTCCGGCGATGAAGGCGCGTGCGCCGGCCTCAGGTTCGGGCGAATGGCGCAACAGCGCGCCGCCAATCAGGAACACGGCGTCATGCCCAAAGGCAGCCACCATGCTGTCAATGCGTTCAATCGTCATGCCGCCCGCCGGGGAAGGGAAACCGGGCTTCACATCGCCGAGCGGCTCCTGCATGGCAATGGCAAGATCCCGGCATTCCTTGGGCGTAAAGGTAAAGCGACCGCCCGCATTGGGAAACACCGAGATATCAGCGCCAAAAACACGAAACAGCCGCCCGAGCAGCATGGCCG
>JADCEX010000133.1 GCA_020249825.1 Roseomonas sp. | reverse complement strand
TATGATTCACTGTCCTCGCATTTGGTCGAGGTTGCGATGCGTGGCAATGATGCAGTGGCTGGTTCCCTGTTCAGCTATGTTGATCTTGAAAAGCGGGTGCGTCCTGACCATCCGCTGCGCGTTATTCGCGGCCTGGTGAACAGCGCGCTGGCTGATCTCTCGACCGCCTTTGACGCGCTTTATTCGCCATTCGGGCGTGAATCCATCCCGCCCGAGCGACTGATCCGCGCTCTGCTGTTGCAAGCTTTCTACTCGATCCGTTCGGAGCGGCAGTTGGTTGAGCGGATCGAGTTTGACCTGCTGTTCCGTTGGTTTGTTGGCCTTGGCGTTGATGACCCGGTCTGGGACGCCACGACCTTTACCAAAAACCGCGACCGCCTGTTGCAAGGCGACGTGGCCTCGGAGTTCATGCGCGCGCTACTGGCGCAGCCAAAGGTAAAGGTCCTGCTTTCTACCGAGCATTTCTCGGTTGATGGCACGCTGCTGGAAGCCTGGGCCAGCACCAAGAGCTTCCGGCCAAAGGACGGCTCTGGCCCGCCGCCCGATGCGGGCCGCAATGGTGAGCAGAATTTCCACGGCCAGAAACGCAGCAACGAGACCCATGCCTCGACCACTGACCCCGATGCCCGGCTTTATCGCAAGGGGCGCGGCAAGGAAGCCAAGCTGGCCTTTATGGGGCACGCGCTGATGGAAAACCGCCATGGCCTTATTGTCGGTGCTGTTGCCACACATGCCACGGGTCATGCTGAAAGGTCGGCTGCGCGGGGGCTGATAGAGCCGCATGCCGACCGATCGCAGAAGGTCACGCTGGCAGGCGATAAAGGCTTTGACACGCAGGACTTCGTGGCCGAACTCCGCGAGATCAACGTGACGCCGCATGTGGCGCAGCATACCAATGGGCGGCGTTCGGCGATTGATGGCCGGACCACGCGCCATGCTGGCTATGCCATCAGCCTGCGTATTCGCAAGCGGATCGAGGAGGCCTTCGGCTGGGCAAAGACGGTGGCTGGCATGCGCAAGGCGCGCCATCGCGGGCTGCCCAAGGTGGATTGGCAATTCACGCTTGCGATGGCGGCGTACAACCTGGTTCGCCTGCCGAAGTTGCTGGTGGTGGCGGCGTGATGCCGGGACTCTGTCCTGAGCGAGCCGGCAGGGCCAAAAAATCACTGAAAATGGTTATGTTCAGGCAAAAGCAGCGTTGAAAACATACTCGCGCGCCAAAATTGCGACGCTCAATGACAGCTTTTCAGCAGCCTGCTAGCGGAAAACTCTTATGGTCTACGAGCGCGAATGGCTCACGTCCAAACACGATGTGCTCACTCTTGCGTTTATTCATGCCAATCAAGCTGCGCAACAAAGCTTATGCCTCCGCCAACCAGTTTGATCCGGGCCGGACGCAAATCTCGTTCAAGAGCAACATTCCCCCATCACCCCGCCGCGCGAATCCCCCGGCTGCGGATCACCTCGCCCCATTTGGCGAGTTCCCGCGTCCAATACTCGTCAAACTCCGCCGGGCTATCGCCAATCGGCTCTGTCCCTTGCGTGATCATCTGCTGGCGAAAGGCCGGGTCATCCACCGCCGCGCGCACCGCGCCGGCGAGGCGTTCCACCACCACGCTGGAAAGGCCCGCCGGCCCCATCAGCGCCATATCGGTCGAGGAATCAAAACCCGTCACACCTGATTCCGCCAGCGTCGGCAATTCCGGCAAAAGGGAGGACCGTGTTGCGGTGCCCACCGCCAGTAATTTCAGCGTGCCCGCGGCGCGATGCGGCAGGGATGATACCGCATCAATGAAGGACATTTGCGTCTCACCAGCCACCACGGCCTGCATGGAAGGCGCACCACCGCGATAGGGCACATGCAGCATCTTCAGCCCCGCAATCGCCATCAGCATTTCACTCGCCAAATGGCTCGACGCCCCAATCCCGGCTGAGGAGAAAGAAACCTGTTCCGGCCTCGCGCGCACATAGGCCAGGAATTCAGCGATGTTATTCACCGGCAAGCCAGGATGCACGCAAAGCGCCTGCGGCGTGCGCCCCACCAGGCTGATGCCCGTAAAGCCCGCGCGATTATCATAAGGCAGCGGGCTGATCAGATGGGGCGCGATGGCATAGGTGCTATTGGTCGCAAATAGCAGCGTATAGCCATCGGGCCTTGCGCGCGCGACAGCGCCATGCCCGATGGTGCCCGAAGCGCCGGCGCGATTATCCACCACGAATTGCTGCCCGAACGCCGCGCTGAAGCGCTGCGCGAAAAGTCGCGCCATGGTGTCGGAAGACCCACCTGCCGGCCAGGGATTGATGATCTGCACTGGGCGCGCCGGCCACATCTCCTGCGCCGAGGCGTGGCGTAGTGCGGGCGTGGCCAATAGCCCGGTTAGAACCACACGGCGTTGGATGGAATGCATGGGCAGCCTCCTTCAGCTTTGGCTCAATTCAATGATGAGATTGCGGTGCCTGTCCACGGAAACCAGTGCCCCGGGCGGAATAACGCAGGTTGATTCGCGCTCTTCCACCAGCGCCGGCCCAGCAAAAGCGGCCCCTGGCGCCAGCCTATACCGGTCATAGACCGCGCAATCGCACCAGCCATGGCCTTCAAATAGCGTGCGCCTGACGCCGCGCTGCGCTTCGCCTGCCTCGGCCTGTTGCGCGCCTTCCATGGCGATATCGCGCCCAGGTGCAGAAGCCGCGAGCCGCCACGTCAGCGCTTCAATCGGCAGCCCATCCAAAGCGCGGCCGAAGCGTTCGCGGTAGGCAGCAAGGAAATTCTGTTCAATCGCGGCGACATCAGCCTTGCCCGGCGTGAGGCTTGGCATGGGCACGGGAATTTCAAACCCCTGGCCGACATAACGCATATCCGCTGCCGGTTTGTAGATAATATCAGCAGGATCAGCACCGGCCCCCAGCAACAACCCGCGCCCTTCCGCGACCATTTCGGCATAAAGCGCGGCGACTTTCGCCCAATCGAGCCTCTCCAACCGCCCGACCAGGCTGCGCACCAAATCAGTCGCTGGCGGCGCCACCAGAAAGCCAATCGCGGAAGCCACACCAGCGCCAAGCGGCACCAGCACGCGCTTGATCTTCAGCAGCCTTGCCAAATCACAGGCATGCACCGGGCCTGCGCCGCCAAAGGCAATCAGCGTGAAGCGGCGCGGATCGCGGCCCTTTTCCGCCATATGCATGCGGGTTGCCGCCGCCATGGTCTCATCCACAATGCGGCGAATGCCAAGCGCGGCGTCATCGGCACTCACGCCCAATTTTGCGGAAAGATCACCACTCACGGCGCGCGTCACGGCGGGCAGATCAAGCGCCATTTCGCCACCCAGGAAATAGGCGGGATCAAGCCGGCCCAGCACCAGGTCGGAATCGGTCACGGTGGGCTCAACCCCGCCGCGCCCGTAGCAGATTGGTCCCGGCTTGGCGCCGGCGCTGCGCGGCCCAACCTTCATCAGCCCGGAAGCGGGATCAACCCGCGCGATGGAACCACCGCCCGCGCCAATCTCGATCATATCCACCACGGATACTTTCAAGGGCAGGCCGGAACCCTTTTGGAAGCGCCGCACACGCCCCGCTTCGAAATCGAATTTCCGATCCGGCGCGCCATTCTGGATCAGGCACATCTTGGCCGTGGTGCCGCCCATGTCATAGGAAATCACCTGATCCAGCCCGGCGCGTTGCGCCAGCCATGATGCTGCCATGGCCCCCGCAGCCGGCCCGCTTTCGATCAGCCGGATCGGGTAATCCTTCGCCTCCTGCACCGAGGCAATGCCACCGCCCGAGAGCATGACATAAAGCGCCCCCGTCACGCCCATCGCGGCCAGGGATGCTTCAAGCTTCGCCAAATAGCGCTGCATGCGCGGCTGCACATAGGCATTGGCGCAGGCCGTGCTGATGCGTTCAAATTCGCGAATTTCCGGCGCCACGGCGGAAGAAAGCGTCATGGCCAGATCAGGGTAAAGCCCGCGAATAACCTCTGCCGCGCGGCGTTCATGGCGCGGGTCGCGCCAGGCATGCAGAAAGCCAATCGCGAGCGCTTCAACCTTCTCAACCTCCACCAATTGGCGCGCGGCGGCGATCAGCGCGGCCTCATCCAGGGGCAGCAGCACCGCGCCCTGCACATCCAAGCGTTCGGGCACTTCCAGGCGCAAATGGCGCGGCACCAGCGTGGGCGGGGCTTCCAGGAAAAGATCGTATAAATCATAGCGGATTTCGCGCCCGATTTCGATGGAATCGCGAAACCCATCGGTGGTGAGCAAGCCCACCTTGCAGCCGGTGCGTTCAATGATGGTATTCGTCACCAGCGTCGTGCCATGCACAATGCTGTGCAGATCGGCAGGCTTCAGGCCGGTTTCCTCCAGCAAGCGCGCAATGCCGGCGACAATCGCCTCCGATGGATCATCCGGCGTCGTCAGCCGCTTGCCGGTCGCCACCAGATTGCGCGCGGGATCATGCAAGACGAAATCGGTGAAGGTGCCACCGACATCAACGCCGATGCGTGCTGTGGCACTCATGGCTTGGCTCCGTAATCACGCGAAGCCCCTGCGGGTGAGACATAGCCATCGCGGATATCAGCGGCGAGGGCTTCCGGGTCGCGCGTTGCGGGTTCTCCATAACCGCCGCCGCCAGGGTAAAGCAGCGTGACACGCGTGCCGGGCGCGACCGTGGTGCGGGATTTCGGGTGCGGGCGCGTGCCATCATCAAAGGCAATCACCGCCGCACCGCCCGCGCCGCCGCCCAAAACGCCCTGTGCCGGATGGTCGCGCCGGTCGGACAGCAGCGAAAGCCGCACTTCATCCGGGGCGCGGACTTCGATCTCCACCTCCTGCCCCAAGCCGCCACGGAAGCGCCCGGCGCCGCCGGAATCTGCGCGCAGTCTTTTCTTCCAGACCACCAAGGGTGCCACACTCTCATAAGCCTCAATCGAACCGGCGCCGACATTGGTGGGGAAGGCGGTGGTGGGCAGCCCGTCGCGATGCGGCGATGCCCCCATGCCGCCTGAGGCGAACAAGACTTGTGAAAACCGATCCCCGGCGCCATCCAACCCGCTGAACAGCGCGCGCATGGTGGGCGCGCCGCCGCATTCGGCAATGATCTTATCGGGCATGATGGGTGCCAGAGCCTTATAGATCGCCCCCGCCAGCAAATGCCCGGTCAATTGCCGCGCGCTGCACGCCGCCGGGAAGCGTGGGTTCAGAATGCTGCCCTCAGGCGCGCTGACGGTAATCGCGCCGTAGGATCCTTCATTACGCGGCGTGAAAGGATCGAGCGCGCATTTCACCGGATAAACCGAATAGGCATGGGTGTAATTCATCACGCAATTGATGCCGCGATCCACCTGTTTGGAACTGCCGGCGAAATCAATATGCATGGTGTCACCCTTGATGGTGACGGCGCAGGCGATGCGCGTAATCGCCTCATCAAAGCCATCCGCTTCCAGGGTGGAATGCCAGGTGCCATCGGGAAGGGCCGCAATGGCGCGGCGCATGGCGGCATCCGCCCGCTGATGGAGTGCAGCGCCGAGCCCTTGTAAATCAGGCAGGCCGGTATCGCCCAGAAATTCATCCACGCCGCGCGCGCAGACCTCATTCGCAATCACCTGAGCTTCCAGATCGCCCATCACTTGCCGTGGCAGGCGCACATTCGCGAGCAGAACCTCCACCAAATCCTCATTGCGTTTGCCGGCGCGGAACAGGCGGGAAGGGGGGATGCGGATGCCTTCCTCAAACAATTCCCGGCAATCGGCGGACCACAGCGCGCCGCCGACATCGGGCGAATGGGAAATGGAGCCGGCGAAGCCGACCAGCGTGCCTTTGTGGAAAATCGGGCCGACCGCGGTGAAATCCGGCAAATGCCCGGTGGCGAGCCAGGGATCATTCGTGATCACGCAATCGCCTGGCTGCCAGGTCTCTGCCGGGAAGCGTTCCAGAAATATCTTCGTGGTTTTCGGCAGAATGCAGGAGAAGGAGGCGATGCCGCCGGTATTCTCGCTGATCGAATCCCCATCGCGATC
>JADCEX010000132.1 GCA_020249825.1 Roseomonas sp. | reverse complement strand
CTATGTACCGCTGACGCTGGCAGCTTATGAGGCTTCGCGGGCTGAGGGCTTCTATACCCAGAACCCGGGTACGGACGCCGCCATTATCCAATTGTCGCGCGCAGAACCCACGCCCAATAGCCAGGGCTTCCGCCTGGGCGGCTTTGTGGAAATCCGGAACATCATCCAGGAGGAGCTGGAGCGCGGCTTCCAAGGGCAGCAGAATACCGAAACACTACTGGCCAATGCCAATCGCCGCGCCAATGTGGTGCTGCGCAATTTTGAACGCGCCACTCGTCGTTGATCGCGTATCGGGGCCGCCTTCGCGGCGGCCCCATCTTTTTGGCTGAGGTTCCATGCAGCGTAAGGCGATTTTCAACAATAAGCTGCTGCCCTATCTGCTGCTGGCGCCGCAGCTTGCCATTACCTTTGTCTTCTTCTTCTGGCCGGCGGGGGAAGCCATTTGGTATTCCTTCATCCGCCAGGATGCCTTTGGCATTTCCAAGCAATTCGTCTGGTTTGAGAATTTCACGGATCTTTTTGCGGACCCGCTTTATCATCAGGTCATCATCAATACGCTCATCTTCTCATTGGCGGTCACCGTGCTTGCGATGGGCTTGGCACTTGGCCTGGCGGTGCTCGCGGATCGGCATATTCGTGGCAAGGATGGCTATCGCACGCTGCTTATCTGGCCCTATGCGGTGGCGCCTGCCGTTGCCGCTATTCTCTATATCTTCCTGTTCCACCCCGATATTGGGCTGATTGGCCGCGCGCTGAAGGCAGCGGGTGTTGCCTGGAATTATACGCTGAATGGCAATCAGGCCATGCTGGTGGTGGTGCTGGCGGCGGCCTGGAAGCAGGTTTCCTATAATTTCCTGTTCTTCCTGGCAGGGCTGCAATCCATCCCGCGTAGCGTGCTGGAAGCGGCTGCCATTGATGGCGCGTCGCCCCTGCATCGCTTCCGCACCGTGATCTTCCCGCTGCTGTCGCCAACCACCTTCTTTTTGTTGGTCATCAACATCACCTACGCCTTCTTCGATACCTTCGGCATTATTGACGCACTCACCAAGGGCGGCCCGGGCAATGCCACGCAAACCCTGATCTACCGCGCCTATATTGATGGGCGGGTCAATCTGGATATCGGCTCATCCTCTGCGCAATCGGTCGTGCTGATGATAGCGGTCATGGCACTCACGCTCGTGCAATTCCGCTTCATTGAACGCAAGGTGCATTACTGATGGCCGAAGCGCGCAACAGCATCGCCGCCCCCATGGGCATGGCCGGCAGCAACCCCCGCGCGGATATGCTCACTCACATCATCCTGGTGCTTGGCGTGCTGCTTTTTGCGCTGCCCATCTGGATTGTGCTGATGGGTTCCACCCATGATGCCGCAACCATCGGGCGCGGTGAGGTCCCGCTTTTGCCCGGCGCCGAAGCTGCGGCGAATTATGGCGCGGTCTGGATGCAGGGCAACAAGCAGCGCGCCGGCGTCCCGGTTTCCACCATGATGTTCAATAGCGCCATCATGGCTTTGCTGATCACCTTCGGCAAAATCGCGATTTCCATCATCTCGGCCTATGCGGTCGCCTTCTTTTCCTTCCCTGGCCGCATGCTGTTTTTCTGGGCGATCTTTATCACGCTGATGCTGCCGGTGGAGGTGCGCATCTTTCCGACCTTTCAGGTGGTGTCTGACCTTGGCCTGGTGAATACCTATGCCGGGCTGATCGTGCCGCTGATTGCTTCCGCCACCGCGACCCTGCTGTTCCGCCAATTCTTTCTGACCATCCCGGATGAATTGGTGGAAGCCGCCAAGATGGATGGCGCGGGGCCAATCCGCTTTTTCAAGGATGTGGTGCTGCCGCTATCGGCCACTAATATCGCCGCGCTTTTCGTCATTCTGTTTGTCTATGGCTGGAACCAATATCTTTGGCCGCTGCTGGTGACGACCTCCACCGATGTGGAAACCATCATGATCGGCATTGTGAAAATGCTCGGCTCCCAGGGGGATACGGAATGGCATCTGGTCATGGCGACCACGGTGCTGGCACTTCTGCCGCCCGTTGCCATTGTGATCCTGATGCAGCGCTGGTTCGTCAAGGGATTGGTCGAGACCGAGAAATGAGAAACCCCCATGGCTGAACTCAAGCTTTCCGGCATTGTCAAAAGCTTCGGCGCGGTGCGCGTGCTGCATGGCATTGATCTTGCCGTGCAGGATGGGGAGATGATTGTAATTGTCGGCGCTTCCGGCTGCGGCAAATCAACCTTGCTGCGCATCGTGGCGGGGCTCGAACGCAGCACGGGTGGCACGGTGCTGATTGATGATCGGGATGTGACGGCGCTTGAGCCTGCGGCGCGAGATATTGCGATGGTTTTCCAGAATTACGCGCTTTATCCGCATATGCGCGTCTTCGACAATATGGCCTATGGGCTGCGCATTCGGGGTCTTTCAAAGGAAGATATCAAGCGCCGCGTTCAGGAAGCCGCCGATCTGCTCGGCCTTTCCGAATTGCTTGATCGCCGCCCGAGGGAGCTTTCGGGCGGTCAACGCCAGCGCGTTGCCATGGGCCGCGCGATTGTGCGCGAACCCAAGCTATTCCTGTTTGATGAACCACTTTCCAACCTGGATGCGAAGCTGCGCGTTGCCATGCGCGCGGAAATCAAGCGCCTGCAACGCCGGCTTGGTGTCACCAGCCTTTTCGTGACACACGACCAGGTGGAGGCGATGACCTTGGGCGACAGGCTGGTGGTCATGCATGAAGGCCGCGCGGCGCAAATCGCCTCACCCATGGAGATTTTTGAACGCCCCGCCGATACCTATGTCGCGGGCTTCATCGGCAGCCCTGCGATGAATTTCCTGCCCGCCACCATCACGGAAGATGGCAAGGCGGCGCGGCTTTCGGATGGCACCATCATCGCCTTGCCAGAAGGCCAATTTGCCACGCGCCCCGGCCAGAAGGTCACACTCGGCATCCGCCCGGAACATATCAGCCTGCCAGGGCCGCTGCGTCTGACCACCGATCTGATTGAACCGCTGGGGTCCGAAAGCGTGGTGCATGGCAAGCTGGCGTCTGGTGAGACCATGGCGCTTCGCCTGCCCGGCGCGCCGCCTTCCGCCGCAGTGCTGGAAATTGCGCCGCGCAGCGAACATTTGCATGTCTTTGATGCTGAAACCGGCAAGCGTCTGCCGCCGCCTGCCTGAAGCATTTTCAAGCCAAGTGGAATCACTTGGCGACTCGGAAAATGCGACCAAACAAAAAGTTTAGAGCGTGCCCCGTGAACGAAAGTGAACGGGATACGCTTTAAACACCGTCACGCCTGCCCGCGTTCGGCCAGCAGGCGCTTCACCTCATTCTTCGGGACCTTGCCGTAACCGGAACGCGGCAGCGCATCCCACAACACGATCTTGGCTGGCCATTTATAGCGCCCAAGCCGGCCATCCAGGTGCGCCATCACCGCCGCAGGATCAATCACGGCGCCGGCCTCGGCCACCAGCACCGCAATCCCGCTTTCGCCCCATTTCGGATCAGGCACGCCGACCACGCAGGCTTCCGCAACGCTTGGGTGCGTCAGCAGCGCTTCCTCAACCTCACGCGGATAAACATTCGACCCGCCCGAGATATACATGTCCGAAGCGCGCCCCGTGATGTACAAAAAGCCGCGAGCATCCAAATGGCCGAGATCACCGGTATGGAACCATCCGCCGGCAAAGGCCTTTTCATTCGCGGCATCATTTTCGAAATAGCCGGCGAAAACCGCAGGCCCGCGCACGCAAATCTCCCCAGTCTCGCCGGCCGCCAAGGGCTGATTCGCGGTATCCAAAATCGCAACCTCAATCCCCGTGCGCGGATAGCCGCAGGAACCGATCGGCATGGCGGGATCATCTTCCAAGCTATGCCAGGCGGGCGGCAGCACGGTGATATTGCCGGTCACCTCACCCAGTCCGAAATACTGCACCAAGCAGGGGCCGAGCTTGCTCAACGCGTATTTCTGATCCTCCCGATACATCGGTGCGCCGGCATAAATCACGTGGCGCAGCGATGAATGATCATGCGTGTCCACCGCAGGATCACGGCAGAGCGTATTCAGGATGGTCGGGACGGTGAACATGTTGGAAACGCGATGCGCTTCAATCAATCTCCAGGCTTCCGGCACATCAAATCGCTCACCAGGCAGCAGGATGGAAAACGCGCCACGTGCCACTTGCGATAGCGCATGCACGCCCGCGCCATGGGAAAGCGGTGCGACAACCAGGGAGGCATCATTTTCGGTCAGCCCTGGCATCAGATCGGCAATATGGTTGTTGATGACAAAGGCCATCTGCCCATGGGTCAGAATGCCGCCCTTGGGTCGGCCTGTGGTGCCGGAGGTATAGAAGAACCAGGCCGGATGGTCGCGATCCACCTCGGCAGGCAGGGTCAGGGGCGCGGCAGTACCTTCTGCGATCAAATCTTCCCAGGAAAAGCCCGCACCTTCGCCAATGGCGATATCCAGCATACAGGCCGGGTTTTCCGCGCGGCAGGCGGCGCGATGTTCAGGGAAGGCCACATCGAAAATCTGCGCCTTGCAGCGCGAAGACCCGGCCAGATAGGCGGCTTCCGGCGGGCTCAGGCGGAAATTCGTCGGCACCCAAACGGCGCCAATCAGCCAGCAGGCCCAAACGCCTTCGAAAATCGCGTTATTGTTGCGTGAATGGATCAGCACGCGATCCCCGGCGCCGATCCCCCGCGCGCGCAAGCCGGCGGCAGCGGAACTCGCCCTGGCGGCGATTTCCGCCCAGCTCCAGACCCTATCGCGCCAGATCAGGCCGGGGCGATCCGGCAGGCGGCGGGCGGTTTGCAGCAGCATGGCGCCCAGGTTGGAAGTCGGGATCATGCGGCGTCTCCTGTCTTTCGATGCGCCTTTCCGGCGGTTCATGCGATGTTTCGCTTGCCTCCGGCGCCGGCCTTAGGCAAGTGGGGATCATAGGCTGGACTTAACCAAAGGGAGAAGAATGCCATGACCACCCAATTCCAGGGCGCGACCCGCCGCAACCTGCTGCTTGGCGCTGGCGCGCTGACGCTGGCCGCCCCCAGCATCGCGTGCGGCCAGGGACAATACCGGGCCGAATACAAGGTCTCGGTCGTGGGCAATCGCCCGCTGCCCATTTCCGACGGCGCCTTCACCTGGGCCGAGCTGGTCACGCAGCGCTCCGGCGGGCGGATCAATATGCGCGTCTATCCAGGCAGCCAATTGGTCGGCGGCGATCAGACGCGCGAATTGGTCGCCATGCGCCAGGGCGTGATTGATATGGCGGTGTTTTCCACCATCAATATCTCTCCGCAAATCCGCGAAATGAACATTTTTTCGCTGCCCTTCCTGATGCCCAATCACCGCGCCTATGACGCGATTATCAATGGGGAAGTCGGGCGCGATCTGTTCGGCACGCTGACCAGCCGCGATGTGGTGCCGGTCGCCTGGGGCGAGAATGGTTTTCGCGAAATCTCCAATAGCCGGCGTGAGATTCGCCGGCCGGAGGATCTGCGCGGCCTCAAGATCCGCTTCGCGGCGGGCGCGATTTTCAGTGAAATCTTCCAGGGGCTTGGCGCCAATCCGGTGCAAATGTCCTTTGCTGATCTGCAACCCGCGCTTTCCACCGGCGCGGTGGATGGGCAGGAAAACCCGGTCAATCTGTTCCTTGGTTTCCGGATGGACACGCTTGCACAGCGCCATTTGACCATCTGGAATTACTGCGCGGATGCGGCGATTTTTGTCGCCTCCAAATCTGTGATGGATAGCTTCGCGCCGGCGGATCGCGATCTGGTGATTGCCTGCGCACGTGAAGCCGCGCAGAGGCAAATCGCTGCCGCGCGCAAGGGGCTTGGCATTGATGGGGATCGTTCTTCCATTGAAGAATGCATCCGCCGCGGTGTCGCGGTGGCGGAACTGACGCCGGCTGAAAAGCAGGCCTTCGCCCGCGCCACGCGGCCGGTCTTTGACAAATGGGCCCAGACCGTGGGTAGCGCGCTGGTGCAAAAGGCTGAAGCCGCCATTGCGCGCGCGATTGCCTGACGCGCCATGAGTGTTGAGTTGGATCCGGGGGCAACGCTTCCGGATCCGAAAACCCGTGTTCCGCTCAGTTTCGAACGTATTTTGCTCGCCTTGGCCATGGCGGTCATGGCGCTGATCACGGCGGTCAATGTGTTGGCGCGCTACCTGACGAATGTTTCACTCGCCATTACGGAAGAATATTCGGTGGTGCTGATGGTGGTGGTGGCGCTGATCGGCGCGGCATTGGCCATCGCAACCGGGCGGCATATCCGGGTTGGCTATTTTACCGATCTGATGGGCAAGGCAGGGCAGCGGCGGGCGGAAATGCTGGCACTGTTGCTTGCCATTATCTGCTTTGGCCTGCTGGCGGTGTTCGGCGCCAGGCTCGCTTATGATGAATATCGCTTTGAAGTGCTCTCCAACGGGCTTGGCAATCCGCAGTGGCTTTACACGGGCTGGCTGCCGCTGATCTCTCTTCTGGTGATTGCGCGCGCAGCGGGGCGGCTGATCCGGCTGGCGCGCGGTGAGGATGGCTGAGGCATGATCGCGACCATCCTGTTTCTTGGCTTTGCGTTATTGCTGGCGGGCGGCGTGCCGGTCGCCATTTGTCTTGGGCTAGCTGGCGCTTTCGCCATTTGGCTTGCGGATCAATCCATCATGGCGATTCCAACCAATGTCTATGCCGGCATCGCCAAATACCCGCTGATCGCGATTCCCATGTTCGTGCTGGTGGGCAGTGTGTTTGACCGTACTGGGGTGGCGCTGCGCCTTGTGCGTTTCGCGACCGCGCTGGTCGGCGCGGGGCGCGGGGCGCTTGCTTCCGTGGCCGTGCTGGTCGCCATGGTGATTGGCGGCATATCGGGATCGGGCCCCGCCACCAGCGCGGCGGTGGGCCAGGTGGTGACAAAAAGCATGGCGGAGGATGGCTATCCGCGGCCCTTTATCGCGAGCACCGTAGGGGCAGCCGCGGCCACTGATATCCTGATCCCGCCTTCCATCGCCTTCATCGTCTATGCCGTGCTGGTGCCCGGTGTTTCCGTACCTGCCATTTTCGCTGCCGGCATGATCCCCGGGATTCTGGCGGGGCTTTGCATCATCGCCGCCGTGGTGATCATTTCCATTCTGAAGGATTTCGGCGGCAAGGCCCGCAAGCAGGAAGCGATTGCCGTCTGGCAAAGCTTCAAGGAAGCCTTTTGGGGGCTGATGGCGCCGGTGGTGATCCTGGGCGGCATGCGCCTTGGGTTCTTTACGCCAACGGAAGCCGCTGTGGTCGCGGTATTCTACGGGCTTTTCATCGGCTTTTTCGTCTATCACAGCCTGAAGCTCCGCGATGTCTATGAAATGCTGGTGGAGGCTGGGGAAATCTCCGCCGTAATCCTGATCGTGATCGCCTTGGCGACGGTCTTTGCCTGGTCCACCAGCACGCTTGGTATTGTGCGCCCGATTGTGGAATGGGTGGTGGGGCTTGGGCTTGGCTCCGCCGGGACACTCGCGCTGCTCACGATTTTTCTGATCATTGTCGGCATGTTTCTGGATGGCATTTCGATTTTTCTGATCCTGCTGCCGCTGCTGCTGCCGATTGCCGCTGCCTTTCAGTGGGATTTGACCTGGTTTGGCGTGGTCCTGACCATGATGATCGCCATCGGCCAATTCACGCCACCCATGGCGGTGAACCTCATGGTCTCCTGCCGGATTGCCGGCGTTTCCATGGAAAGCACCGTGCCTTGGGTGATCTGGCTGGTGCTGGCCATGTTGCTTTCGGCTGTCGCG
>JADCEX010000131.1 GCA_020249825.1 Roseomonas sp. | reverse complement strand
TTCCGCCTGGTCGCATTTTCCGAGCCGCCAAGCGTTCCGCTTGGCTTGAAAATGCTCCGTCTCGACCTGGACTGGCTTTGTCTATCTTGCCTTCATCATTGACGCGTTTTCGCGCCGGATCGTCGGCTGGCGTGTCAGCCACGCGGTGCATACGGGGTTCGTGCTTGATGCGCTGGGGCACGCTTTGCATGACAGGCGGCCCCTGCATCGCGGCGGCCTGGTCCATCATAGCGACAGGGGCAGCCGATGTGTCTCGATAAAATATAAGGCAAGGCTGCTTGAGTCCGGGATCGAACCCTTGGTCGGCAGCGTCGGCGACAACGCGCTCGCCGAGACCATCAACGGGCTTTACACAACCGAGCTCATTCACCGCCGCGTGTCGTGGCGCAGCTTCGAGGCCGTGGAATTCGCCACCTTGGAATGGGTAGATTGGTCAATAACAGACGCTTGCTAGTGGTCCGGTCGCTGCTGTCGATTCCCGACAGCAGTGTGAATCGGCCCACCAAATATAGGGCTAGTGGTGCGCGCGGACACCTTTGGATCGCAAAGGGTTAGCATGAATCGTACCACTAGCACCAATCGGGTATATTCCGCCCGCGGAAGCCGAGGAACGCACCTTTGCCTCACTGGCACAACCAGCCATGGCAGCGTAACTTAAGCAAAACAGCCTCCGGCAAACTTGGGGCGGTTCAGATAATCTGTTGACCAGCGCGCCAAAGGGTCTCACGTGATTTGACGACGGAAAATGCAACCCTCAGCGCCAATCATGTCATTCCAGCGTAACCGGCAGAAGCATCAGCAGGCCAAGGCTCATCAATACCATGCCGGAAAGGGCGCAGACTGGGCGATGATAGGTGAAGGCCACGTGGCGCATGAAGGGATGCGCAAAAAGTGTCGCCGTCAGCAGGCCGAAAAGCAGCGCCTGCGTCGCAACCAGTAAAATTGCCCAGGGTGCCACATTACTCTGCGCCAAGGGGCCGATGAATTGCGCAAAGCAATAAGCCGCCGTGACCGGATTGGTAAGCGCAATGAAAAAGCCCGTCCCAAGTCCAACCGCCCAGTTGTTCAGCATCTGCGGCTCGGAAAACAGGGATTGGTTTGAAAGACGCGGCGCGCGGGCGCAGATGATGCGAAACGCGAGCGCCATCAAAAAGGTGCCCGCCACAACGCGCCCCACCATTTCCAGGCTATGGGAGCCTGCAAAGGCTTCAAGCAGCAGCGAAGTCGCGTCAGCCACCAAGCCGGCACCGAGTGCGACGCCAAGGCAGAAGGGCAAGGCGGCCCGAAAGCCGCGCAGCGCTGCCATGGTACCAATGGTCAACATATTCGGTCCCGGCGTGGCCAAGATGGCGAAATAGCCAAGGGCGAAATTCAGCAGTAGCGTGTAGGAAAGGGTGGTCGCTTCAAGGGTCATGACGTCCTCAACATTCCATCCATGGGGCGTTCATGGCGGGTGGGCGCCGTGCGGTGCATTGCGGGTCTCATGGGATTACCGCGCCAGGGTCATGGCGAAAAACCCGGCCACTGTTGCCGCCGTTTGCGCTGCCATGGCGGGCCAGGGGCGGGCAGCGACGCGCCCAGCCGTGCCGGGTGCGGGCAGCATCACTTCCCGCGTTGATCCAAATTGCGGATAATCCCAGGCATAGCCGGCACCTGGCACTTCCTGATGACCAACCTCGGCGCCCGTGGCACGCAGGCCTTCGCATAAGGAAGCGCAAGCCTCGGCCGGGTTGGCCGGATCTTCCGCGCCATGCAGCAGCAGGATCGCCGCATTCCTGTGCGGCAAGGCGAAACCAGGCGCGCCGCCTGAGACGTTGTAGTTCCAGGCATATTCCGCTGGACCAATAAAGTCGCGAATGCCCACTTCGCCTATCCACGCGACGCGATGGGCCAGTGGTGCGGGTTCATTTGCCGTCGCCATTTTGCGTAGGCCATCCGCGTGATCCAGGCCGAGGCTTGCCGCGATTTCCGCCGAGAAGGCAGAACTCGAGTAAATCGCACCAAAGCCAACCACCTGAATAAGGAAGGCACCAAGCACGACCAGCCAGCCGCGATGGCTCACCCATAAGGAAAGGCCCGGCGGCATATCAATTACCTCCTGCCGTGACTTTCCGGGCAGCCAGCAGGGGCACCGCTGGTTCCTCCAACAGTGAGGCAGCGCTGGGGTTGTGTTGGTCAGTGGCTTCACAACCAGCGATCAACAGCGCCTGATCAGGCTTGAGGCCGGCACGCAGCCAAGCCTCGGCGGCGGCGCAGGAATGATGGGTCATGCGCCCTTCCTCGCAGTACATTTCGAAGGGGCCACAGAGGAAGAAATGCATCAGGAAGACCGCCGTAATCATGGCGCGCTGGTTTTCAGTTGAGGTGCCGGTTCGGCTTTTGTTGTCAGGCCGCCGAGCAATGCGCCTTCAAGCGCGGAAAGCTTCCAAACCACCGCGCAGACGGAGCGGAAGGCGAGAAGGAGCCAGAACACCATCCCCAGCGCAAAGATCGCCAAGACCGCGCCAAGCAGCGCATGGCCGAGAAGTGGTGAGTTGAATTCGGAATACATGGCCTGCCCCCCCTGGTTGCCCCGGGCCTCGGCCCGCAGGGAGACATTCAGCACAGGCCGGTGATCTGCTCTGTGACCTTTGGTACAAAGCGCGCTAATCATTTGTTTCCTGGCCGATGGGGCCAACCCAAGCCGAGTCCGGACAAAGAAAATGGTTCCTGAAATCCTGCAATCGCTCTCACCCGCCCTTCGCGAAAAGGTGCTTGCCGCTTGTGTTCCCCTTTCCTTTGGTCCCGGAAAAACCGTGATCGAGGAGAACTCGCTCGATCAGGATCTTTATTTTTTGCAGCAGGGGCAGCTACTTGTCCGTGCCTTGTCGGCAAACGGGTGGAGGTTGCGTTTCGTGTCATGGAAGCGGGCGATTGTTTCGGTGAATTCGCCGCCATTGACGGGCTACCCCGCTCAGCAAGCGTGGAGACCATCACGCAGGCAATTCTTGTCCGCCTGCCGCGTGAACGCTTTCTTGGTTTGATGCGCAGCGAGCCAGATTTCGCCATGGCGATGGCGCAAATGATCACCAAGCGTGCGCGCGCCATGTCCGCGCAGCTTTATGAAATGGCCACGCTGAAACTTGGCGACAGGTTGCGGCTGGAATTGCGACGGCTTGCTCTTTTGCAGGGCTTTGTTTCGGGTGAAGCGCTTATCCACCCGGCGCCGACCCATCAGGCCTTGGCGGCACGCCTGGCGACAACCAGGGAATC
Source organism: Roseomonas sp. (assembly GCA_020249825.1). GTDB lineage: Bacteria > Pseudomonadota > Alphaproteobacteria > Acetobacterales > Acetobacteraceae > Neoroseomonas. The sequence continues at coordinate 33,215 of JADCEX010000131.1, read as the reverse complement.
GGTTTCACGCGAATTGTCTCGGCTGGCGCATGCCGGGGTCATCGTTTGCGGTCGGCAGCGGATTATCATCAAGGATCTTGCACGCCTGACAGCGGGCTGAGTGGTCTGACCTTGGATTTCCGCTTTGCCACACCTTCTTTGCTCTGCTGCGCAAAACCGGCTGCCTTCAAAGCTGCGTCTGGCCGCGCCCCCCGCGTTCAGGGCATATGAAGCCCGCCATTCACCTCAATCACCTGACCGGTGATGAAGCCCGCCATCTCCTGGGAAGCCAGAAAAAGATAGGCGCCGACGCATTCCTCAACGGTGCCGATTCGCCGCATGGGTGTCAGCTTGATCGAAGCCTCAAGCTGATGGTTTGGCGTTGTCTTCGCCTTGTCTGGCTTGCCGATCACACCCGGCGCAATGGCGTTCACGCGAATACCGTAACGCGCGACCTCCTTCGCCAATCCGCGGCTGAAGGTCGAAACAAATGCCTTTGAAGCGGCATAGAGCGTGGATTTGCTGCCGCCACCGGTACGCGCTGCGATGGATGTGGTGGAAATGATCGCGCCACCACCCTGCGCCTGCATGATCGGCACCGCAGCGCGCGAACAGGCGAAGACTGAGCGTGCATTCAGGTTAACGATATCGTCATAGAGCGCGTCATCAATCTCGTGCAACGGGTGCCGCTTCACCACACCACCGGCATTGTTCACCAACACATCAAGCGCCCCAAGACGTTGTTGTGCCTCAGCAACCAAGCCCCGGCAAGAATCAACGGAACGGACATCGGCCCGCAATGCGATGGCGTTGCCGCCCGCGGCGCGGATCTCCTCCAGCACCTGCAACGCCTGGGCTTCGCTGGAATTATAATGCACCGCAACGCGCGCGCCCTGCGCGGCGAAGCCCTTGGCCACGGCAGCCCCGATGCCGGTGGATGCACCGGTGATGAGAACGGCCTTGCCGGCAAGGTCAGTTATTCGCATGGAACCTATCCTTGAAGATGCGACCAGCCGGCGGGTGCTTGGCCCAACCAGCGATCAGCTTCACCCGGCCACCAAGGCCGGCCATCAATCCCCATGCCCCATCCAGCACCGACGCCCTGCACCTCCAGCCCATCCTCAGCGCGCGCGCGGTAACAGACATGATGGTGCCCATGGATGACGAGCCGCGCGCCCATCCGTCGCGCCAATGCGTCGAGCGCTGAAACGCCCTGTGGATGGCTCGATGGTGCCTCATGCGTCACCAGCACATCGGCACGTAGGGCAGACAGCGCCTCCACATCCTCGGGCCAGATTGCCATGGCGGCCAACGCATCGGCCATTGAGCGGCGCTGCGCCTCGGTCCAGTCGGGACCAAGGCGGGTCATGTCTGCCGGTAGATCATTGCGAGAATGTAACTGAGGTGCCCCCGGCGGTTCCCAGACACGGCGGCGGAAGGTGCCACCCAGCCCGGCGATGCGCAGCCCGCCAATATCGGTGACACGCGCATTGAGTTCCCCCTGGCGGGTGCGCGGATTGCGGCCCGCATCCACCAGGTTGGTCCACATTTCGGGCCCGCCATCATAATCATGATTGCCCCAGATCCAGTGCACTTCGATCCCGGCATCGAGCAGCGGCGCCGCCGCAACATCAAGCGGCTGGTCGCATTCCATGTCCCCGAGCAGTACCGCGACGCGGGGCCGCCGCCTGGCCTTGGCAAGGCCCTGCGCGACATGCCGCCACTGACGATGGATATCGCCGATGAAGACAATATCCTGTTCCCAGGCAGGGCCCTGCATCACGGCCTCAAATTACCCCTTCTTCGGCCAGCGCCGCGACCTGCGCGGAGGAGTAACCGAGCAACTCACCCAGGATGCGGGCATTATCCTCACCATAGCCAGGTGCGCCGCGGTTGATGATGCCGCCGCTATAGGGCGGCGTTGCAGAAAGCTTCGTTGGAATCTCGGTTACCGGCCAGCGGCCGATCTTGGTGCCGGTTACTTCCGTGAGCCAGGAGAGTGCCGGAAGTTGCGGGTCATTGTCGCACCGGTCCTCTGCCGTTTGGCAGACACCCGCCGGCACGCCAGCCGCCTGCAGCGCCGCCATGCAGGCATAGGCATCCTGATCCTGCGTCCATTCCGTTATCGCAATATCCAGCAGGCCCTGGTGCAACAGGCGGCTCTCCAGCGTCGCAAAGCGCGGCTCCGCCAGCCATGCCGGGCGACCTGCCACGCGAACAAGTGCATGCCATTGGGCTTCGTCAAAGACGGCAATGGCAATCCAGCGGTCCTGCCCGGCGCAGCGATAGGCGCCATGCGGCGCGGCCGGCTTATAGGGAGAACGGTTGCCGATGCGGCTCCAGCTTCGCCCATTCGCCGACCAGTCGAGGATCGGTACCGGCTTCAGGAAAATGCCAGACTCGCATTGCGAACTATCAATCCATTGCCCCTGGCCGGTGCGGTCGCGGTGATAAAGCGCGCCAATGATCGCTGTTGCGAAGCTATAGGCGCCGATCCAGTCGAGGAAGGAATAACCCCAGCCCGCGGGCATGGCTGGTTCGGGCAGGCCCGACATCTCAGAAGTGCCGGCAAAGGCCGCAGCGACAGGGCCAATGGTGCGGAAACGCCCATAGGTGCCAATGCCGCCCATGCCAGATTGCTGCACATAGATGATGTCGGGCCGGAGCGACCGCAGAACATCGTAGCCCAGGCCAAGGCGCTGAAGCACACCAGGTGAAAAACCTTCCGCCACCACGTCCGACATCGCGATCAGGCGGCGCGCAATCTCCATGCCCTTGGGATGGCGGATATTGAGCGAGATGCCGCTTTTGCCTGAATTCTTATTGTTGAACTGCCCGCCCATGTCGGAATCGGTGACACCCTTGAGCGGTGCCGTCGCTGCCTCTCGCGCTGCACGCCCGCCAACGGGCGACATGGCCGCGAGGCGCGTGTCGGGATTGTCCTTCCATTCGACCTTGATGACATCCGCACCCAGCGCCGCGGCGAAGCGCGTACCGCCAGCCGAGGCAAGGAACCAGGAAAAATCGAAGATCCGCACGCCCTGCAAGGGAAACGGCTTTGCGTGCGGGGAAGGCCGCGGCGGTGCATCACTGCGCGGCCTTGCCGGCTGCGTCAGCGGCTTCCTCGGCGCCAGCGCGCCAAGCACGGCTGCTGTATCCTCGCCCAGCAGCGGGGCGCGGCGGCCGGATTTCCAGACCGTCCCGGATGAGAGCCATCGGCTAACCGGATAGTGGTAGGCGCGCCCATGTTCGGGATGCTCTACCTCGGCAAAGGTGCCGCGCGTCTGCCAATGCGCGTCAAGCACGTTTTCGTGCGGTTTGCGCAGCGGCGACCACAGCAGCCCAGCCGCCTGCGCTTCCCGCCACGGCATTGTTTCGTAGCGAAAGGATCGGATGAAGCGCTGCACGATCTCAAGCACATGAGACTTCTTCTCGTCATCCGCGCCCGAGCCGGGAACGTTGCGCGCCTTGGTATCAGCATTTCCACCCGGCGCCTGTAGGTCGGCTGCCATGCCATAGCCCGTTAGAAAGGGCACAAGACTTGTCTGGTCGCGTACCGACACACCGGCAGCGATGTACCAGCGCCCATCCTTGGTATGGCCAATGCTTGGCACATGCGTCGGTTTTTCGATTGCGTGCCGGCAGGTCTGGCGGAATAACGGCGCGCGCCGCATCACCCAGGACATGATATCAAGCTCAGTATTCTTTGAGACCGCTTCGTGAATCGCCACGCACAGATCCTGGCCTTCGCCCGTATGCAGGCGATGGATCAGCGCGGCGAGGATACCCACAACCATCTGGTCACCGGCGATGTGGTAGGCGTGCCAAAGCTGCGGCGCGATCGGCGGCAAATCGTAATGCTTGGACGGATCAGGATCATAGCCGCAATTCATCATGATTCCGCCCAGCGCCAGGTGGATCAGGTCCGATGCCTTGTGATCCTTCCAGGGCCCCTCATCACCAAAAGGCGACATGCGTGCGGCGATCAGGCCGGGAAACTCCGCCGCGATATTGCGCGCCGCGATGCCCAGTGCAGAAGCCGCCTTTCCCTCGCTCGCATCAAGGTAGATATCGGCGGAAGCAAGAAGCTGTCGGAATTTCTGCTGGCCGTCCGGCGTGTCAAGGTCGAGCACGACAGACCGCTTGCCGCGATTATAGCCCCAGAAATGCAGCGAACGCTCGGGGCCGGGTTCATCATCCAGGAAGGGTCCGATGGCACGGGTGGAAGCACCCTGCGGCGGTTCAACCTTGATGACCTCAGCACCCAGGCCGGCGAGTGCCATGCCGACATATTCGGCTGTCTCATCAGCCATTTCCACAACACGCAAACCCTCCAGCATGCCTGGTAGGTGCCCAGCCTTGTCGCGCGTGAGTGGCAGGGTGCTCGGCGCAGTTGTCATGCTGAAATATCCTTGCGGCGGGTCGTGCGCGGCGGGGCGGTAGAACCCCGGACCACGAGTTCAAGCGGGAGTTCTTCGGGTATGGCGAAGTCATGCCCGCTGATGCGGGCAAGCAGGTAGTCGGCTGCCATGGCGCCGATTGTATGCTTCGGCGAACGCAACGTCGTCAGCGGTGGCCGCATATGCGTCACGATCTCAAGATCGCCGACTCCGACAATCGAAAGCTGCGCTGGCACGCGGATGCCCTGCGCCTGCGCTTCCAGCAGCAGGCCAAGCGCTACGACGTCATTATTGGCGATCAAGGCTGTCGGTAACTCGCCGTTTCGCTGAAGCACGCGGAAAGCCTCTCGTACCTTGGTGATGCGATACTCGGTCTGGACGATGCGGTCGGCCGGCAGCGAAATGCGGTGGCGGCGCATCGCTGCGCGCAGACCGGCGATGCGCGCCCGCACGCGGTCATTATGCTGGGTAAGCCCTGCCACAACCCCGATATCGCGGTGCCCCAGCCCGACAAGGTGATCCACCAGTAGCCGCGCGGCAGTCGCGTTGTCATAGCCAATGGTGGGGTGTGCGCTGGCCCGTGCCGGCGCCCAGGTCTGTACGAAGGGAATGCCAGAGCTATTCAGCAGCAGTTCAAGTTCCTTGCTGTGGGTCACACCAACCAGCACAAGCCCATCCACGCCGCGTTCGATCATGGTGCGGACACTGCGAAATTCCGCCGCCTCATCATAATTGAAGGTGGCCAGCAGCATGGTGTAGCCCTGCGGTTCCAGCCGCTGCTGAAAGCCTTCAATCATGTCGGAAAAGATCGTGTTTGAAAGGTTGGGCACCACCGCGCCCAGCACGCGCGATCGGCGCGACGCGAGCGCCCTTGCCGCGCCATGCGCGACATAACCGAGCTTCGATGTCGCCTTCAGTACCTTTTCCCGCAAATCCTGCGTGACCAATGAGGCATTGTTGAGCACGCGTGACACGGTGGCGGCAGAAACGCCGGCTTCCAGCGCCACTTCTTCCAGCCGCACCTTGGGGGCGCCGGTTTTCCTGCGTCTTTTGCCCCCCGGCTGCGGCGTGCTTGCCTTGGTCTTCATCTGCGCGGCACAGGTCCTACGCGGTTGCGGCGCGAAGGTGACAGGCGACGCCGTGACCTGACGCGTCCACCACCAGCGGCGGTTCCTCCTGCCGGCAGCGCGCGACCGCGATTGGGCATCGCGTATGGAAACGGCACCCTGAGGGCGGGTTGATCGGGCTCGGCACATCACCCGCCAGAACGGTGCGCGCCCGTCTCGCCCGGGGGTGAGAGACCGGCACAGCGGCCAGCAATGCCTCGGTGTAAGGATGGCGTGGCGTCTCGAACAATGACGCCCGCGCGGCGATCTCCACGATCTTGCCGAGATACATGACGGCAACGCGATGGCTGATATGCTCGACCACGCCAAGATCATGCGCGACGAAAAGATAGCTCAAGCCGAATTCCTGCTGCAGGTCCATCATCAGGTTGATGACCTGCGCCTGCACCGAGACATCGAGCGCGGAGACCGGCTCATCCCCGATAATCACGCTGGGGCCGAGCGCCAGGGCCCGCGCGATGCCGAGCCTTTGCCGCTGCCCACCGGAAAATTCATGCGGATAATTGCCGCGTTGGTCCGGACGCAACCCCACACGGGCGAAAAGCAAGGCGACGCGATCTCGTTGCTCAGCGCGCGAGCCGATGCCGAAGTTGATCAGCGGTTCTTGTACGATTTCACCCGCCGTCATGCGGGGGTTCAACGAGGAATAGGGATCCTGGAAGATGACCTGCATCCGCTTGCGCCGGTCAAGCAGGGCGGCGCTGCCGAGACCCGTGATCTCCTCACCCTCCAAGGTAACTTGGCCAGAGGTCGGTTCCACCAGGCGCAGTACCGCCTTGCCGACGGTGGACTTCCCGCAACCACTCTCCCCCACCAGGCCGAGCGTTTCCCCTTGCCCGATACTGAAAGAAACACCATCCACTGCGCGAAGCTGCTTGCGGCCGCGGCCAAAGAAGCCGCCACCCACGCTGTAATGCTTGACAAGGTCGCGGACCTCCAGGACCGGGATCTGCGCCTTCATGCGGCAGCTCCTTGGCCGACTTCCCAGCAGGCGACGTTGTGGCTACCTGCGAAAGTGCGGAGAGGCGGCGCTTCAACATGGCAGCGCGATGTCGCAAGGCTGCAACGGGGCGCGAAAGGACAACCGGGAGGAAGTGCCTTCAGCGCCGGCACCACACCAGGAATTTCGGCCAGCCGCCCGCCATGGGCACCCCCCAAATGCGGCATCGCACCCATCAGGCCACGCGTATAGGGGTGGGTGGGCGCGTCGAAGATTTCCTCAGCGGTGCCTTCTTCCACCTTGCTTCCCGCGTACATCACCAGCACGCGGTCGGCCATTTCCGCAACAACGCCAAGATCATGGGTGATCAGCAGAACGGCTGTACCAGTCTCCCGCTGCAGATCGCGGATCAGATCGAGGATCTGCGCCTGGATAGTGACATCAAGCGCCGTGGTCGGTTCGTCGGCCAGCAGCACGCGTGGGCGGCAGGCCAGCGCCATCGCGATCATAACGCGCTGGCGCATGCCGCCCGATAATTGATGCGGATATTCATGCAGGCGACGTTCAGGTTCGGGTATGCGCACCTGGCGCAGCATTTCGAGTGCGCGATCCATGCAGGCTTGCCAGGGCAGGCCTTCATGCACCATCACCGTCTCGGCGATCTGGCGACCGATGTTCAGCACTGGATTCAGGCTTGTCATCGGTTCCTGGAAAATCATTGAGACAGCTCGGCCCCGGACTTCGCGGATTTCGGGTTCCGACACCTGCACAAGGTCCCTGCCTTCAAGCAACACGCGCCCGGCGCCGATCCGCCCATAAGGCCGCGGCAGCAGGCGCAAAACGGACAACGCCGTCAGGCTTTTGCCGCAACCGGATTCGCCCACAATGCACAGGGTCTCGCCGCGGTTTACCTCGAAGGAAAGGTCGTTGACCGCGACCGCCGGTGGACCATCGCCGGTCGCGAATTCCGTGCGCAGCCCCTCGACCCGCAGGACAGGATCGGCGGCCATCAGATCCTCCGCGCCAGGCGGGGGTCGAGCATGTCGCGTAGCCCATCGCCAAGAATGTTGATGGACAGCACCATGACCGCAAGAAAGACACTCGGGAACAGGATATTCCAGAAGGCGATCTGCACATAAAGCCGGCCTTCTGCGATGATATTGCCCCAGGACGGAATCTCCGGCGGGGTTCCGACGCCGAGGAAGCTGAGGTAGCTTTCGACCAATACGGCAGAAGCGGCGATATACGTCGCCTGCACTATCAGCGGCGCAAAGGTGTTGGGCAGTATATGGCGCAGCATGAGCCGCGGAAACCGCGTGCCAACGGCACTCGCTGCCTGGATGTAGACTTGTTCGCGCACCGAGAGGACCACCGAACGTACGAGGCGCGCGACGCGCGGCACTTCAGGGATGGTGATGGCCAGGATCACGATCCAGATACTGGCCCGCGTGAGTGACATGAGCGCGATGGCGAGCAGAATGCCCGGAATGGCCATCAACCCGTCCATGATCCGCATCAGAATGGCATCAGCCGTGCGGAAATAACCTGCAACAACGCCGATCAAAAGACCGACCACAGTCGCCGCAACCGCGACAGAAGCGCCGATCACGAGCGAAACGCGCCCCCCGTAGAGCGTACGGGTGAAGATGTCGCGGCCAAAGGCGTCCGTGCCGAACCAATATGTCTCATTCGGTGGCAGCAGCCGGTCCACCACATTCATCTCAAACGGGTCATATGGCGTGAGCCAGGGCGCGAACAGCGCAGAGAGAATCAGGACAATCAGGAGGGCGCTGCCCAGCACGGGCAGCGGGCGCCGGGCCGCGCGGCGCATCAGCCCTGTCGCACTGCGCGACCGCGGGACGATGGCGGCTGCGGCGGTGATGTCGGTGGCAGCCATCAGTAGCGTATCCTCGGGTCAAGCAAGGAATAGGTCAGGTCAATCAGAAGGTTCACAAGCACGTAAACACCGGCGACAACCAGGATCACGCCCTGGATCACCGGATAGTCCCGCTGCATGACGGCATCGATGGTGAGGCGACCGATCCCGGGCACGGCAAAGACGCTTTCCGTGACGACGACACCGCCGATCAGCAGCGCAATCCCGGTACCGATGGTGGTGACGATGGGCACCGAGGCGTTCTTGAGCGAGTGCAGGATCAATACCCGCGGCTCACCAAGGCCCTTGGCGCGGGCGGTACGGATGAAATCCTCATTGAGGGTTTCAAGCATGGTGGCGCGCGTGATACGGGCGATCAGCGCGGTATAGACAAGGCCAAGCGCCACGGTCGGCAGCACAAGGTGGCGCAGGAACGCGACCGGGTCTTCGGACAAACTGACAAAGCCCTGTACCGGCAGCAGTTCCAGCGTCAGGGAAAAGCCGATCACCAGGCCGTAGCCGATCAAAAAAACCGGCACGGAGAAGGCCAGGACCGACAGCGCCATGATGGTCTGGTCAATCCAGGTGCCGGCGCGCCAAGCGGCCAGGACGCCGATGGGCACTGCCAGCACAACAGCGAAGATGATGGTCGTCACCGACAGCGCCAGGGTCGGCTCCACCCTTTCCAGGATCAGGCCAAGCACGGGCCGTTCAAGGTAGATGGAATTGCCAAAGTCGCCGGTCGCGAGCTGCCCGATCCACCGCACGAATTGCGTCAGCAAAGGCCGATCCAGGCCGAGATGCTCCCGTATCTTCGCGATGTCTTCGCTGGTTGCGTCATCCCCGGCGATGATCGCCGCCGGGTCGCCGGGGCTTAGCCTCAGCAAAAGGAACACTATGACCGCGACCACGCCCATGACAGGCAGGGTCGCGAGGATGCGCTTGGTGACGTAGTACCACATGAAAGGCTTCCGTCAGGTCATCGTTTCTCGATGTTCCAGTAAACCGGGATGCCGGCTTCCAGAACGCCGTGAATATTCGCACGGACGGCCACCGGCTGACTGTACTGACCATAGGGAACATATGGGATCACTTCCCAGGCGCGGCGGTTGATGCGCTCCAGGATCGGTTTGCGGGCCGCCGGATCGGCTTCCCGCGACCAATCGGCGACCATCTGCACCAGTTCCTGGTCGCAGGCCCAGCCCGGATTGGCACGCTCACAACGGGTATTGAACCAGGTGTTGGAAGGCGGCAGCGCCGTGGTGGGGCCGCCATGCGTGGTCACGAACAGGTGGTAGCCGCCCTGATAAGGATCATTGCGGTTGGCGCGGCGTGACAGCAGCGTGCTCCAATCCATCGCCTGCACATCGACATTGACACCGGCACGGCGCAGCGCCTGGATCAGCACCATGGTTGCGGCATTGTACTGTGCACGGTCGGTTGGCTGCAGCACAACGATGGGCTCGCCATTATAGCCGGCTTCGCGCAATAGCTGACGCGCCCGTTCGACATTGGGCTCACGGAAGGGCTCGCTGCCTACCTCAGTTCCGTTCCCAGAACCACACATGAAGAAGGAGCCGCAGAAAGGCCTGTAAAGCTGCGGATTACCCACCACCACGCGCATATAATCTTCCTGGCGCACAAGATGCGCGAGTGCCTGGCGTGCACGGGGGTCGTTGAACGGTGGATGAATATGGTTCGGACGGATCACCCCCGAAGTGCCGATGGCATCAATATTGATGAGGCGAATGTTGCGGTTGCGCGCAAGGACGTTGATGAAGTCCAGCGGCGGCGCCTCGAAATAGTCAATCTCGCCGGCGTTCAGCGCGGCAAGCGCCGTATTGTGGTCCGGCATATAGAGCCATTCAACACGCTCAACGAGGGCGCGCTTGCCACCCGAGAGGTAATCCGCCGGTTCGGCACGCGGCACATAATCCGGGTTGCGCCGGTAGACAACGCGGTTACCCGGACGCCATTCCTCACGCACAAAGATGAAGGGGCCCGAACCGATCGTTTCAGTCACCTGCGTGGTGGCGGGCGTCTGCGCAATGCGTTCCGGCATGATGAAGGGCGGGTTGGAAGGCTTCGCCAGCGCATCCAGCACCAAGCCCCAACGTTCCTTGAGGCGGATTTCGAAAGTGCGGTCGTCCAGCGCGGTGATCGTGTCGGTCACGGCGGCCATTTGCTGGCCCATGACATCGCGACTCATCCAACGCCGCAATGATACGACAACATCCTGTGACCGGACGGGATTGCCATCATGGAAACGCAGGCCGTCGCGCAGCCGGATGCGATAGACCAGACCACCTTCAAGCATCTCGTGCCCCTCCGCCATTTGCGGTTGGGGCTCGAAGCGCGAATTCATCGCGTAAAGCGTGTCATAGATCAGGTAGGCATGGCGCCCGGAGATGAAGGACGTGGTCCAGACCGGATCAAGAATTTGCAGGTTGGCATGCACCACCACGCGCAAGGTATTGGCGCGCGTCGCAGCCGGTGGCTGCGTTTGAGCTGACGCGACCAGCGGTCCCAACATGGCCAGCGCCAGGGTTGCCACCCTTAAGATACGCATCATCTTGTTTTTCCTTCCATGGAAACTCCCCGGTCCCGGCCGAGGCTTTGTTCAGAGAACGACGCGGAACTTCGGCAACGTCAGCTCGTCATCGGCTTGCTCGAAGACAGCGGTGACGGATGCACCGATCTTTGGCCCATCGGCAGGCGCATTCACGATGCTGGTCATCAACATCGGTCCTTCCTCAAGGCCTACGAGCGCGACCAGGTAGGGAATGTCGGCGCGGAAACAATCCCAATAGGCACGGTGGAAACGGACCCAGGAAAGCACCGTGCCGCGGCCAGAGACCGGGACCCAGGATTGCTTTTCTGATAAGCATTTTGGGCAGACCGGCGATCCCGGAAAATGAATATCCGAACAGTCGTCGCAGCGCTGTACGGAAAGACGACCTTCGCGGGCATTGTCCCAGAAACCGCGGCTGACGGTATCAATCCGCGGACGGGGCTTGGCGGGCATTGCTGGCTGCATGGAATCCTCCCTCAGCCCGGTGTGTAGATGATGGATCGTGAGCACGGCGTGGCGCCGCAATACTGCACGACCTCTGCGTCCTGCACCTGGCGTGCACCGCATTCGCCGCGGATTTGGCGCACTGCTTCAATGTTCAGCGCCCAGCCCTGCATGTAGGAGTTCGACAGATGCCCGCCATCGGTATTGGTCGGCAGCCGACCACCGAGCTTAAGCGCTCCGCCTTCCACAAAGGAACCCGCCTCGCCTTGTTTGCAGAAGCCAAGGCCCTCAAGGCTGAACAGCACCGTTGGGCTGAAATTGTCGTAGCACATCAGCGCATCAACATCAGAAGGCCCGACGCCCGCCATGCCATAGGCCTGGGCGGCCACATCCTGCATTTCATCATACCAGAAATTGAGGTCGAAATTTGAGATGGAGGCCGTGCTGAAGGCTTCCCGCGCGCCGATACCGGAAATCATCACGGGGCGCTTCTTGAGATCACGCGCACGATCCTTCGTGGTCATGATGATGCACACGGCGCCATCATTGATCAGGCAATAGTCAAGCAGGCGAAGCGGTTCGGTGATGAAACGGGCAGATTCATGATCATCAATGGTGATGGGCTGCTTCATCACTGCCGAAGGGTTGAGGCAGGCGTGATGGCGAAAGGCCACAGACACTTCGGCCAATTGGCGCGTCGTTGTGCCATAGAGCGCGCGGTGGCGCTGGAACATCAGCGCATGTGCCGCACCTGGGGAGGTGAACCCCCAAGGGTCCCAAATGCCGGGGCTTTCGTCGCCACCGTAATTCACGCGGCGGGAGCGGCCGATATTACCGTAGATCAGGGCCGCATAATCACAAAGCCCTGCATCAAGTGCCGCCGCAGCTTCAATGATTGCCATGCCGGACATTCTTCCGTGCGGCGGTAGCTGGATTGTCCAGCGCGGATTGAGCCCAAGAATTTCACCCATGCGCGCGTAATACGGCACGCGGCAAGTGAGCAGGCCGTCAATCTTGTTTTTGTCCAGTCCGCAATCCTCAATGGCGCTGCGGAAGGCGCGGGCGCCAAGGCCATAATCATCTATATCAGGGAAGTTGCCGTAGGCAGTGTTGCCGACGCCGACGATGGCAATGCGGTCCTTGAGGCGGTGCAGCGCGTTCACGAGCCGCAGTTCCGCGCGCATGCGAGAGGCCGCAGAGCCCCGCGCAGGGTAAGGGGCTGTGCGCCCATTCCTGTTTCCTCCTTCGATAGCGATGTGCTTTGCGCAGTATCGCTTCAGCTTGCGCGCGAAAGAAAGCGCTTTCAGGTAGCTTCGCGGACAAATGGCGCGGTTGTCAATGCCCATGACAAAAGACGCAAAACTGCAGGATGAGGGGGAAGCTTCGACAGCATTGTCGGTTGATAAATCACAAAAATGCGGCATAGCCCCGCCTGCCGACGGACCAATCAATCCGATAGCCAGCCAGTCGACCTCAAAGGATTTGGTGTCAGATCGGGGAGTAGCGCCCATCAGGCTTATGGACGACCAACCGCTTGCGTAGCGCCCCAATCAAATCTAGCCTTTCGGGAATGGCTTCTTGCAACAAAAAAAGGAAGCAGGGATGAAACGCAGAGGGTTCTTCGCAGGTGCCGCGTTCTTGGCCGCGCCTGCAATCGTGCAGGCGCAGGCTGTCGGAAATTGGCCCGGCACACGCCCGGTCAGGATCATTCACCCATCCCAAGCGGGTGGTCCGGGTGATATCTACACGCGCCTGTTATGTGAGCATTTTTCGCGTGTTTTCGGCGGCACCTTTGTCACCGAAAACCGCGTGGGCGGCACCGGTACTATCGGCACCGCCGCCGTTGCGCAGGCCGCGCCGGATGGCTGGACTCTCCTGCTTTCATCGAATACGGCGCATATCGTCTCACCGCTTGTACTGCCAAGCGTACCTTATGATCCGGTGCGCGCCTTCACCGCCGTGGCGGCAATTTATCGTTATGGCATGATGCTGATTGTCTCGCCCAAATTGCCTGTCAAGAATACGGCGGAATTTGTTGCCTGGGCCAAGGCCGGGAATCGCGAAGTGAATATGGCAAGCCAGGGCATTGGCAGCGTCGGGCATATGATGGCTGAACGCTTTCATCAGCGTGCCGGGTTTCGGCGCGTGCATGTGCCCTATCGTGGTGGGCCAGCGGGGATCCTGGCAGTTTCGCAAGGCGAGAGCGATTACATCTTCGACAATATTGGCAATGCGGGACCCATGATTCGTGATGGGCTGCTGCGCGGGCTTTCACTCACGGGCCGCAACCGCGCGCCGCAAATGCCCGAGGTGCCGACCTTGGAAGAAGAAGGCTATCCTGGCTTTTATGAAACCGTCTGGTTCGGGCTTTATGCCCCCACCGGCACGCCGCGTGCGATTGTCGAAAGACTGAATGCCGAGACGAATCGCTGGATTGAAAGCCCCGCTATTCGCCAACGCATGGCGGAAGGCGCGCATGAACCAATGGTGGGCACGCCTGAAGCCATGGACGCCTATTGGGCGGAAGAACGCCGCTTATGGACCACTTTGGTGAATGAAACGCGGGCAACTCTCAACTAATAAAGGTGCTGGGATGAAACGTCGGGGCTTCAATTTTGCACTGGGTGCGGGCGCGCTTGGTGTCTTCAATATCGGCACGGCCTGGGCGCAGCAGGCACCCGCCCTTGCGGCTGCCACGCCCGCGGAACGTGAACGCCTGGCGCCATTGATTGAAGGCGCAAGGCGCGAAGGGCGCATGACCTATTGGGATACGGTGATCCAGCCTGAAACGCATGATGAATTGCAAGCGGCCTTCAGGCGCCATTACGGCCTGTCCAGTGCTTTTCGCGTGAATTACACGCTGACCGGCACCGGCGCCTTGGTGACGCGCATTGAACAGGAACTGGCCGCTGATCGCGTCACGATTGACGTTGCGGCCATTGCCTCACCGACCTGGGTGTTTGAAAAACTTGCCGCCGGCCATGTCGCGCGTTATGCCAGCCCGGAATTGGCGCAGTATGGGCGTGTATTTGAAGCGGGGCTTGGTGAGAAGGACGTTTTTGCCTTCAATGGCGCTTATGTGTTTGTGCCCATGTGGAATGCGGAAAGGCTGAATTTTTCAGGCAAATCCTGGCTGGATGTGATCAATGCCGTGCCGCAGGGGCGGATTTCCATTGGTGATGCGGCGGTCTCAGCCTCCTACCTTGCGACCTATATTGGCCAAACCAAGGCGCTGCCGACACGGTTTTTCACTGATCTGGCTGCGATGAAGCCGGCCTTTCTGTTGCGGTCGGAACAGGTGGCGCAGCGGCTGGTGACAGGGCAGGATCTGATGGCGTTTTCCGGCATGCCGACGCGCGCCTTTCAGAATAACGCGCAAGGTGCGAAGCTCCGCTTCCTCATGCCACAGGAAGGCGTGGTGTTGATGCCGCAAAGCAGTTTCATTCTGCAAAAGGCACCAAGCCCGAATGCCGCACGGCTTTGGACGGATTTCATCCATTCGGAGGCGGGCCAGCAAATCCTGGCGCGGCGTGAAGCGCTGATCTCTGGCCGTTCAGGCTTTCGCAGCCCGCTGCCGGAATATGCACCGGCGATTGAGCAGTTGAAGCTGCTGGATCTGGATTGGCGCGGCATGACCACCGCTGATCTGCAAAAGCATCGCGAGGATTGGACGCGTATTTTCAAGTCATGAATGATCCACTCCCTACCAAGACCGCTATCGTCACCGGCGCTACCGAGGGTATTGGCCAAGCCACCGCCTGGGCCTTGGCTGAAGCGGGCCATGACGTCATTGTCACTGACCTTGCAACCGAAAGTCTGGTGGAAACCATTGCAGGTATTGAAGCGCGCGGCCGGCGCGCGCTGGGATTGCCGCTCAATCTGCTCGAAGAAGGCAGTATCAACGCCCTGATGGAGAGGGCCGAGGCTGCCTTCGGCCCCATTGGTGTTTTGGTGAATAATGCCGGCTGCACGCTGAACAAGCCAGTAATTGATGTCAGCTGGGATGAATATGATCAGGTGATGGATGTGAATTTGAAAGGCAGCTATTTTCTTGCCGCGCGCATGGCCGCGCGCTGTATCGCCGCGGGACGGCCAGGCGCAATTGTCAGCATCGCTTCCACCCATGGGCTGATCGGCATTGCGGATCGTTCCGTCTATAGCATTTCCAAGGGCGGTATTGTGCAAATGACCCGCGCGCTGGCGATTGAATGGGCCGCCAAGGGCATACGCGTAAATGCCGTAGCGCCTGGTACGGTGCTGACGCCATCACGCACGCGTATTTTGGCGGACCCTGCGCGGCGCCAACGCATGCTGGACCGCATCCCAACTGGCCGCTTCCCAACCGCTGAGGAAGTGGCTGCCGCCGTCGCCTATCTGGTGAGCCCCTTGGCTGCTGCGGTGACAGGTCAGATCCTGCCAGTGGATGGTGGCCTGACAGCCTATTGATCTTCTGGCGGCAGGATCACGCAATGGGCAGATGGGATATCCACACCCACCATCATATCTGCGCGGGCTTCGGGAAAATGCTGGATGGCGCGCAATTCCTGCCCGCCGAAATCCAGGATGAATTCATCAGCAAGACCAAGAAAGGATGACCCGCGAATACGCGCCATTATGCTGCCGGGCGTCGCGCTCAGCTGCACATGTTCCTTGCGGATGCAGGCAATCGCGGCATCGCCTTCGGTAAGTTTGCCTGCTTTGGCTGGGATATGGCCGCGAATGCGGGCACCGCCCGCAAGCGTGACTTCCGCCTGCGCACCGTCCAACCTCGTGATACTGCCAGGCAATAAATTAAAGCCCAGAAACCGCGCAACAAAGGCCGTATCGGGTTCATGAAAAATCCGCCGCGGCGGGCCTTGGGTTTCGATACGGCCCTTATTCATCACCACGATATGCTCGGCAAGGCCGAAGGCCTCTGCCTGATCATGCGTCACGTAAATCGCGGTGAAGCCAAGCCTATCCTGGAGTAAGTTCAGTTCCAGCCGCATCTGTTCGCGAAGCTGCGCGTCAAGATTGGACAATGCTTCATCGAACAACACCAAGCGCGGCTCATGGATCAGGGCGCGCGCCAGCGCCACGCGCTGCTGCTGGCCGCCGGAAAGATTAGTGGCTGGACGGTCATGCCAAGCGCCGAGCCCGACAATATCCAGGATGCGTGCGACACGCTGATCACGTTCCGTACTGCCGATTTTCCTGACCTTGAGCGGAAAGCCGACATTTTCCGCCACAGTCATATGCGGCCAGACGGCGTAGGATTGGAACACAATGCCAAGCCCGCGCGCTTCCGGTTGCAGATTGATGCGCTGCGCGGCATCAAAAACACAGACATCGCCGATTTCGATGCGGCCGGCTTCAGGCGTTTCAAGCCCGGCAATGCAGCGGAGCATGGTGGTCTTGCCGCAGCCACTCGGCCCCAAAAGCGCAAGCGTATGGCCTTCCTCCACCGTCAGGGAAACACCATTCACGGCCTTGAGCGGGCCATAGCTTTTCTCAAGCCCGGTAACACTCAGGAAAGGGGGCGTTGCCTTCATGGGGAGCTATCCGATTTCATGACTGCACAATGCTGGTCTTAGTGGCGCGCATGATGGCGAAGGCCCCCAGCAGCAGAATTAGCTGCACCATGGCAAGGGCGGCCGCATAACCAAAGCTGCGATCACTCAAGACAACCAGCACCACGCTGATGGTTTCAGTGCCCTGCGCATAAAGTAGGACGGTGGCGCCCAGTTCACGAATGAAAATCACGAACAGCATAATCCAGGCGGCAATCAGGGCCGGGCGCAGCAGTGGCAGGATGATATGGCGCAAGGTCTCCGCCCAGCTTGCCCCGGCGGCGCGTGCGCTTTGTTCCAATTCAGGGTTGAGCGAGCCGAACATGGCCGAGATGGTGCGCGTTGCGAAGGGGAAAAAGCGCGCAATATAGGCGATCAGCACAATCGTGAGCGTGCTGTAAAGCGGTGTACGCACCGCAAGGATCAGGAAGCCAAGCCCCAGGATAATGCCGGGGATGCCAAGCGGCAGCGACAGCACCGCATCCGCGAAGGATCTCCGCTTTGGCGCGCCGCGATTGAGGTAATAGGCTTGCAAGACACTGAGACCAACACCCAAGGTGGCACCAACCACAGCCAGGATCAGGCTATTGATGATGGCCTGTTGCGTAAGCTGGTAATTGAACAGCACATATTCATAATTCGCGAGCGAGGCGCGCGCCGGAACAAAGCGCCCGGTCCAAAGCCGTGTGAGCGATACCAAGACCAGGGCAATAGTCGGCAGGATCACGCCGATGCCGATATAGAAGCATTGAAAGGCCAGCGCCGCAGCGCGCCCCCAGGTGCCAAGCGCCAGAAGCCTGGGGCGATAGCCCTTGCCCGTGACGGTTTCATAACGCCGACCAGCCAGGTAGCGGCGCTGCAACAAGGCCAAAAGCACTGTCACGCAAAGCACAATCACGCCAAAGGCAGCCGCACGGCCAAAATCGGATGGGTATTGAACCGAGGCAAAAATCTCGGTCGGCATGGTGCGGATGCCGCTTGGTGAGGCAAGCGCCAGCGGCACATCAAAAAGCCCAGCGCTGGTCACGAAAACCACCAAGGCGCCGGATAACAATGCAGGGCTCAGTAAGGGAAGCGTCACATGGCGAAGCGTGAACCAGAAGCCAGCGCCATGCACGCGGGCGGCGTCCTCAAGCGCGGCATCCATGCGGCGCAGGGGCGCGATGACGAAAAGATAGACATAGGGCGTGTAGAAGATGGTCAAGACCCAAATCACGCCAGGCAGGCTGTAGATATTGATGAAGGAAAGGTCGACGCCGAAGTGATCCTTGAAGAAATTGATCGCAAGGCCACTATTGGGCGCGGCCAAATAAATCCAACTGATGGCGCCCACATAGGGCGAGAGAAAAAAGGGAATAAGATTGCCCACTTCAAACCATTGCCGCCCTGGCATATCGGTGCGCGCCACAAGCCAGGCCAAGGTAAAGCCAAGGATCAGGCTGAAGAAGGTGGTGGCAAGGCCGCAAATCAGCGTATTGCCAAGCGCCGCATGGATGGCAGGGTCCTTGAAGATGCGGATAAAATGATGAAGCGAAAGCCGCGCATCATCCCCTTCAAACACCAAAAGGCTGCGCAAAACCGTTGCCAGTAACGGGCCAATCACCAGCAGAAAGCCGGCGACGACACCCGCCACGGGCAGATATTGCGGCCAGCGTCCCGGCTTCGCCGCCTGTTGCGCCATGGGTCAGCCCAGAAAGTCGCGGAGCGTCCGCACAACGAAATCCGGCTGATCGCGCACCGAAGCATGGCCCGCATCCGGCACAGTCACCTTGCGGCTGCCAGGGATCGTGGCCTGCATCCAATCAGCCGCATCCTGGAAGGATTTCCGTTCTTCGGAACCCACCAGGATCAGCGTTGGCGCCTTGACGCGCTTGGTTTCTTCCCGCGCATCAAGGGTCGCGAGTGCTTCGCAGGCCAGTGCATAGCCTTCGCCCGAGCAGGCTTCCAGCGTTGCCTTGGCAAAACGCACATTGGGGCCATCGGCGGCCAGCGTATTCGGGCTGAACCAGGTTTTCATCAGGGTCGGCACCAGTGATGCAACGCCATCCTTGCGCGCCGCCGCTGCGCGCACCGGCCAATTGGCGCGGCTGTCATCATCATAACGCGGCGTGCAATCAGCCAGGATCAGCTTATCCACCATATCGGGATAGGTACCGGCGAAATGCTGCGCCACACTTCCGCCAAGCGAAATACCCATCAGGTGAAACTGCGAAAGCCCTTCGCGGTGCGCAACAGCACGCAATTGCTCGGTCAATTCCGGGACGCCGTATTGATGGCCAGGCAGCGGGGTATCGTGATGGCCCGGGAAGGAATAGGCGATCAGCTCAAAGCGATCTGTCAGCGGTTCCAGCACATCCCAAAAGCGCCAGGACATGCCAAGGCAATGCAGCAGCATGAGTGGTTCGCCCTTGCCACGGCGGTGCAGGGTGATCATGCCGGGGTCAAGCGGCTTGGGGTGCCATTCCATGGGCGTTTTCCTGAACAGTTTCCGAGCCAAGTTTGGGCAGGCTTTGGCCTGACTGGCAACCGGCCAGGGCCACTACAGGGCAAAAGGCTGAAATTTGTTCAAGAAAAACAATGCCACAAACCCCTTTACCGCGGCGGCCTGAAGCCTCAAAATACGACTTCCTGATCAGGAGGGTCTTGCCATGCGCTTTGGTCTGTTTGGAGGGGCGCGGACAAAGCGTTCGGTCGGCCTTGGTGATAGCCATAGCTATAAGGATTTCATTGACTATGTGCAGGAAGCCGAAAGGCTTGGCTTTGCGCATATGTTCATGGTGGAACACCACTTCACCGGCCAGGGGCAGGTTTCTGCCTCCATGACCTTGCTGTCCTACCTTGCGGCAAAGACAGAACGTATCAGGCTTGGTACGGCGGTGGTGGTGCTGCCCTGGCATAATCCCGTGTTGATTGCTGAACAGGCCGCGACACTTGATCTGCTCTCCGGCGGGCGCTTCGATTTTGGCGTGGGCAAGGGGTATCGAGCCTCTGAATTCAGCGGCTTCTGCATCCCGCCCGAAGAAGCGACCGAACGTTTTGACGAAGCGATTGAAGTGATCCGCAAGGCCTGGACCTCGGAAGATCGCTTCAGCCATCATGGCAAGCGCTGGCATTATGAGAATATCGTGGTGGAACCTGCGGTAGCGCAGCGCCCGCATCCACCCTTCTGGCTGGCTGCCGGCAGTGAGGAGAGCATTCGCCGCGCCGCGCGAGAAGGCTTTAACCTGCTGCTTGATCAATTGGCATCCGTTGATCAGATCATCGAACGTGTGGGCATTTTCCGTGAGGAATGCGAAAAGCAGGGTCGCGCCTGGCAGCCGCATGATGTCGCGGTGGCGCGCGCGCTGCAGATGATCCATTCGGAAGAAGAACGCGCTGCCGCTTATGAGGTGCGTCGGCGCGTAGTTGGCGTGATTGGTGATCTGCATAAGGGCAAGCGTGCCGACAGTATTGAAACCGATGATGCGCCACTGCTGGGCACGCCGGCAGAAATCATCGCGCGCATCGAAAAGCTCAAGGCCGGCGGGGTGGCGACCATCCTGATCGTGGACCCTAATGCATCGGTTGCCAATCTCCGCGGCTTCGCGCGGGAAATCATGCCCCATTTCGGCGCCTATCCCGCCGTCGCGGCCGCCGCGGAATGAGCGCGCCGCGCCTGCCCGCGCAAACGCGCGAAAGCCTGGATGCGGCGCAGCAGGCGGTCTGGGATCGGATGACGTCCGGCGCGCGCGGCGGTGTGAAAGGCCCCTTCCAGGCGCTGATTACAAGTCCTGAGCTTTGCGCGCGGGTGGAACAGCTTGGCGTTTTTGTGCGCTTTGAATGCAGCGTGCCGATGCGCTTGCGGGAACTGGCCATTCTATGCGTCGGCCATCATTGGAAGGCGGCCTATGAATGGTTTGCCCATGCGCCGATTGCCGAAAAGCAGGGCGTACCTGCGGCGGTGATTGCGGCAATCGGGCGAGATTCAGAAAAAATCCCCTTCGATTCCGATGCTGATCGGGTGGTGGTGGAATTTGTGCGCGCCGTACTACGCACGGGCAAGGCGCCTGATGCGCTTTACCAGCCGGTACGCGATCTGCTGGGCGACAAGGGGGCTGTCGAACTGACAGGGCTGATCGGTTATTATTCGCTGCTGGCAATGCAGTTGAATGTGTTTCGCGTTGAACCGCCAGAAGGGTCCGCGATTCCCTGGTGGTGAGGCTTCTTTTCGGGATCAGCGCCCATGTGGCTAAATCAATAAGTGGAATAAGGGATGAATCTGGACCAGCCTAACCCCAAGGGAGATGAAGCTGAATCAGAAATCCTCTACCTCAGCCATGCGACGACGGGTGAGCAGTTGGTTGAAGATGGTTTTGCGTTGATCTAATGGCCCACGCTGCTTTGCTTCCTGAACGCTGGATCACTTTGAGTTAGCGTTTTCTGCCCTGATGTCCCTGGCTGGATTTGTCGGCATGATCGGCCTGCATGCTGGCCCTGTATTTGTGGAGGCGGTGCGGGAAGTGGGCATGGGCCTGCTGATTGCCGTGGCTTTCGTGACACTGATGCCGCAATTCGTTGCGCTATTTGCAGGGCGCTAGATGCTGCGCATGAATCCGCTTTTGCTGCTGGGCGCCCTTTCCGGCGCGCAGACCATGACGGCAGCGGTGCCCTTTAGTCATATGCTGCTGATTGCTGGCAGGGCAGTGATGGTTTGGTTCACGGGTTGTGGGCTACGCCGCCTCACTGACCAGTTTCGCCACTAAACCAAGGACGCATACCATTCTTGCAATGAGCGCTTGCCTGGTGCATTTTTGAGAGGAAGAAAATTCTCCTTGCTCTTTTTGTTGTACGTTACTTCATCAAAACATAAATCCCAATGACCGCGCGCAAGCTTGTAAAGCACCCGATCAAGGCGGGTCTTCTCCTCAAGTAGCGACTGGATTTCCGGCGTGATCGGTTCCGGGACGTAGGGGTCCATCAATTCGTGCGCGTCTTCTCTGGCGTTCAGGCGCGCGACCTCGCTAAGCGGTGCCATCCCGAATTTTTGAGCAACCGTGCCATATACAACTGCGAGTTGAGAGATATCACCAAAGACATCGAAAGACAGAAGGTTCTGTAGTGCGCGGCTGACAAGTTGCGCTTCAGACAACCACCCAGTCTGTTCGCCGTCCCTTATCAAGGCGTATCCATCTGGCGTCGCCAAGACTGCGCCTGCCAATTGAGAAGTCATCCAATTGGTGGCCGCTGGAAAGATATGCGGGTTATCACTGCGCAAGAAATCGAGCAGCGTTCCGGCCTTGGTGATTTGCAGGCCGATCAGGCCACTCAATTCAATATAATCGGCTTTATGCCGTTTCCAGAAATAGTAGTTGGAAAGCTGCCGGTTGATCGGATCGCGCAATACAGTCACGACAAAAAGTGGCCTTGGAATTCGCCTGATCTCATCCGCGTTGAAATGGCCGAAAAAAAACCGCCACTGACGCAGTTCATCCACGCTATAGGACTTCAGATTTGAATGCCGCTCGGGGCATGTTTCTTCCGGGGTGAAATGGGCTGAAAAATGATGATGCAGGGTAGTCCCTCCGGTCTTCGGCAGATGGAGAAATACGAGCGCAAGTTCTGAAGGATCAACTTGACTAGACACGACCAGCACGTTCCTTCGACATAACGCCAAGCTACTTCCACGCAATTACCAAATCATTAAGACAGGCTATGAGTATGACGATAGTTTTAGCATTTCAAGGCTTTGAGCTAGGATTACCAAAGGGCCTCACACCCGCGGCACCGCCACCCCAACCAAAGCATCCCGCGTCACAATCGCCGCCAGCTTCTCCACGCTCCACCCCTCAGTCCCAGCGGGCCGCATCGGCAGCACCATCCAGCGGTAATCCGCCGTGCTATCCACCACGCGGATTTCCACATCATCGGGGATTTGCGTGCCCCATTCCGCCAACACCGCGCGCGGTTCGCGCACAGCGCGTGACCGATAGGCGAAGGATTTGTACCAACCAGGCGGATAGCCCAGAAGTGCCCGCGGGTAACAGGAACAGAGCGTACAGACCACCAAATGATGCTGCTTTGGCGTGTTTTCCAAGACACCCAATTCCGGCGCGCCAGCCATGGAAGCGCCCATCGTCTCGGCCGCTGCTTTCCCATCACGCATCAGCATCGCGTAATAGTCAGGGTCAGTCCAGGCGCGGGCCACCATGCGCGCGCCAATCTCAGGGCTGGCGCGATCGGTGATCGCCTGACGCTCGGCGATTTCGGTTTCACTCACCAATCCCTTGGCACCAAGGGCAGCAACCAGCTTATCCAGCAGCGCGAGGCTCGCGCCAGAAGGGGGGGCGGCCATGTCAGGCTTCCTCCAACCAATGTTCGAAGATCTCCACCATCACCGTATCGCCGGCCTTACCCTCATTCCAAATGGGCGGCTGTTCGAACAGCACGTGGTAGAGCTGCCGGCGCGGCGCGGGGCGGGCAAAGGCCAAATCCTCCGGATTCGGGAAGGCACCCAGCGGGCGCACCACGCGGCCGAGCCGCCCGCGCACATAATGAGGCGTGCGGATATGGCAGGGGCCGCGGGTTTCCGGCCAATCATCCTTCACGCGCACTCGCGCGCCGGGGGCAAAACGTGGCGCGGTGGTCATGCCAAATCCTCCTGCCGGATCACGCCTTTTTCGACCATCAGTGCCGCGATGGAACGCAGCCAGCGTTCGTAATAGCCAAGCGCGAAATATTCATCCTGCGGGATGCTTTCGATGCCGCGGCGGAGTTCATCCACCGTCATCATCTTTTTCTGCGCCAGGATTTGCCGAATGGCATCCACCTTCTTGCCGAAGGCATCGGGCGGCGCCTCATCATGCTCAACTGGGGTGCAGCGGAAGCGCGCGATCCCGCCAATATCGTGCAGCGCGCGGTTGGGAGATTCCTCGGTCATGGCGAAAGCTTAATATGGAAAAGCCAGGGCGCGAAAGGGGCGTTATTTCACTTCCTCATTCGGCCCTACGCCCCAGATATCGGCGCGCTTGATATAGCCCCGGAATTCGCCGATTTGCGCCTCACACCAGGGGTTATTAGCCTCACAGGCGCGTAAGCGGCCCACCACGCCTGGGCGCAGCCGCGCAACCGGGGTTGCCTGATCCTCTGCCCGGCGGCGCAGCATGACTTCAGACCCCGGCGCGCCGCGCACCACAAAGGACCGCCTGCCCATCAGCGTTGATTGATGCACCCAGCCTTCGGTGCCTTCCGGGTCGCGGATGCGGCGCCAGAGTTCGAATTCGCGCACAATCTCCACCGGCAATTCGCGGCGCTGATAGGTCCATTCAATGGGAAAGCGCGTGCCCGGGCCGCTCCGCATATTCACCTCATCGGAACGCAGCGCGGCAAAGCGCGGCAGCGGCAGGCCGGTGACGGAACCGGTGGTAGGCGCGCGTTCTGCCGGGGGCGTGGGTGCAGGCTCGGGCGGTTTGGCGGCGCCGGCGGTGGCAGCGGCCCCGGCAGCGGCACCGGCGGCGACACCCGCGGCAGCGCCGGCGGCAGCGCGATTGCCTTGGCCCGCCTGCGGCTGACCGGCGGGGCGCTGTGGCTGGCCAGCCTGACGCTGCTGCTGCTGGCCGGGCGGGCGCTGCTGCTGGCCTTGGGTGTTGCGCTGCGTGGCCTGGGGCTTGGCCGGCGGATTAACAACCGGCGGGCGCGCTTCTGAACGCTGGGCCGGGGCGGGCGCCGCCTGGCGCGGCGGCGGCACATTCTGCGCGCCGCCCAGGCTCGATTGGCCAAAGGCCGGCGTGGCCAGCACCAGGGCGCTCAGAATCGGCAAAAGGCGGCGGAATTGCATGGTAGCATCTCTTCCGCCCCCGGGGGCCAAGGTCAAGCACTAGTTACGGGTAGGCAGCCCCTCAGACCCTGGAACTTGGCCGATAGAAGGGTTCATGCCGGGAAGGATCAATATATTCGGCATAGAAGCGCTTGGCATGGGGCAGCAGCGCCTTGGAAAGCTGGCGCCGTTCCACCTCATCATCCGCCAAAGCGCGGGACAGATCATCATGCAAAGCCTTCAGCGCGGAATCACGGTCCACCCGCGTGAAGCGGCCTTCCTGATAGATCACTTCGCCATCACATAACACAGCGCGCACCGCGTTGGCCTTGGCGCGCTGCACAAGTGCATCAAGCGTGGGCGTCAGTTCATCCAGATACGGGTAGGCGATGCTGTCCCAATCAATCAGCGACAAATCCGCCCCCTTGCCCACTTCCAGCGTGCCCAGGCTTTCGCGCCAGGAAGTGGTGCGCGCACCACCCACCGTTGCCATGCGCAGCACCTGGCCCATGCCTGGCACCTCATCAACGCCCATGCCAGGCACGCGATGGGCGCGCAGCACCAGGCGCAATTCCTGGAGCATATCGCGGTCATCATTGATGCCGGCCTCATCCAGCCCAATCGCGGTAGTGATACCCTTGGCTTCGAAGCGATTGAGCGGCGCCACACCGGAACGCAGCCGGAAATTGGAAGAACAATTATGGCAAATGCAGGTGCCGGTCTCGGCCAGCCGGTCAATATCCTTCTCATTCAGCCAGACACCATGACCAAGCGTCATATTCGGCCCTAGCAAGCCGAAGCGATCAAGATATTCCACCGCCGTGCCACCACCGCGGCGGCGCGCATATTCCTTCTGATAGGCGGTTTCCACGAGATGCATATGGATCGGCGCATCATGGCTGCGTGAAAGCTCTGCCATCGCCGCCAGGGCCTTGTCGGAACACCAATGCAGATTGGCCGGCGCCAATTGCACGCGCACGCGGCGCTTGGCGTTGTGGTTGCGATGGAGGTTGCGGAACAGATCGAGGTTATCTTCCAGCGACAACTGAAAACGATCAAACCAGCGCTGCATCGGCCCGCGCAATTCAGGCGGCAGGCTGGCCACGAAATCCTGATCCGCCTGATAGACAAGCCGGTTCTGATCACGCAGCGCGAAGCAATAGGAAACGCGCATGCCGATATCTTCATAGGCGCGGATCACCTCGCCGGCGCGCTTTTCCACATCGGGCAGCCTGCCCGGCGCCCAGCCATGCAAATGCTGCACGGTGGTGATGCCAGACCCGATCATCTCAAAGGCGGAATAGAGCGTATCGAGATAGGGGTTCACATTGCGCGCGACCATGCGCGTGACGAACCAAAGCTCCAGCGGCATATCGGGTGAGCCCAATTGCACCGGCGTCAGCCCGACATGGTGATGCGCATTGACGAAGCCTGGCAGCATCACCTCCCGCCCAGACCCCACCACGGGGATATGCGGGTGCTTGCGGCGCAGATCATCATGGGTGCCGATTTCAGTGATGATGCCATCTTCCTGGATCAGCGCACCATCGGCGATTTCCTCCCAGGCGGTGGCCGAGAGGGTTTTGGTGATCATGGCGCGGCTGCGCACCAAGGTGACGGCCATGGCGGGTTCTCCGGTTCGGGTTGGATCAGCTTAGCGCAAAATCGGCGCCCTCATAGCAAGGGGTCTGGACGGGGCCGCGCGAAGCGCGGATGCTTCGCGCCAAAGCAAATCGGAGGAACACATGCTCAGTCTCAAAGGCAAGGTCGCCATCGTCACCGGCGCGGGTTCGGTCGGCCCCGGCTGGGGTAATGGCAAGGCGACAGCCGTGCTGCTCGCGCGCCAGGGGGCCAAGGTGTTTGGCCTGGATAATAACCCGGCGGCGGTCGAGGAAACCATCGGCATCATCAAAGCCGAAGGCGGGGAAGCGACAGCGCATATCTGTGATGTGCTTGATTCCGAAAGCTTCCAGGCGGCGGTGGAAGCCTGCGTTGCGCGCTATGGCCAGTTGGACATCATGGTCAATAATGTCGGTGGCTCGCACCCCGGTGGCGCGGAATCCATGCCTGAGGAAGTCTGGGATCGCCAGGTGGATTTCAACCTGAAATCCGCTTTCCTGGGCTGCAAATTCGCATTGCCACATCTGAAGAAGCGCCCGGGGAGTGCGATTGTGAATATCTCCTCCATCGCCGGCTATCGCATGCAGGCGGCGCGGCCGCATGTGGCCTATAGCGCGACCAAATACGGCATTGTCGCACTGTCCAAATCGGTTGCCATCGAAAACGCCAAGGCGGGCGTGCGCTGCAATACGGTGGTGCCAGGGCTGATGCATACGCCGCTGGTGGAACATCGGCTGGTGCGCCAATTGGGCGGCAATGATGCCGCCGCGCTGATCGCCAAGCGTGATGCGCAAGTACCGCTCGGCAAAATGGGCGATGGCTGGGATATTGCCCATGCGGTGCTGTTCCTGGTGTCCAATGAGGCGAAGCACATCACGGGGACCGAATTGATCGTGGATGGCGGCGTCACCGCTGCCGGCGCCCTTTAGAAACAGAAACAGGAGGACATCGCGATGACGCAAACCCTTTCCCGCCGCGCGCTGACGGGTGCGGCGCTTGGCCTGCTCAGCACGCCCGCGCTGGTACGCGCGCAAGACGCCTTCCCCAATCGTCCCATCACGCTGGTGGTGCCCGCCCCCGCCGGCGGGGGCACGGATTTCAGCGCCAGGCTGATCGCTGATCAATTGGGCCGCGCTTTGGGTGGTTCCATGGTGGTGGAAAATCGCCCCGGCGGGAATGATGTGGTGGGGCTGACTTCCGTTCTGCAAGCGCGGCCTGATGGCCATACGCTGCTGTGTGGCTATTGCGGCACCATGACAGGGCGGGTCGCAGTTGGCACGCTTGGCGGGATTGTTCCGGCACGCGATTTCGTCCCTATCGGTCAGATCACCGACACACCACAGCTTTTCGTGACGCACCCTTCGGTGCCGGTCACTTCCATGCGTGAATTCATCGCCTATGCCAAGCAAAGGCCGGGCGATCTGACCTATGCCTCGGCGGGCGTTGGGTCCATGCATCATCTGGGCGCAGAATTGCTGAAGCTGCGCGCGGGCATTGACATGCTGCATGTGCCCTATCGCGGCACGGGCGAAACCATTCGCGACCTGATCGCGGGGCGCGTGCATTTCTACATGAATTCCCCGCCACCACTCACGCCGCTGGTCGCGGATGGCAGGCTGCGCGCGCTTTGCGTCAGTTCCAATGAACGCCATCCCGGCATGCCGCATATTCCGTCAGCCAAGGAAGAAGGCTTGGCGGATCTGGACCTCAATGTCTGGTTCAGCCTTTTCGCCCCGCGCGGCACGCCGGAACCCGTGGCGCGGCTGCTGGCGCAGAAATTGAACGAAGTGCTGGCTGATCCCGCCATCCGCAAACGCGCCTTTGATGCGGGGGCGCTGGTGGTGCCTTCCTCGCCGGAAGCGCTCGCGGCCCGCATGGAACGCGAAACCGCCGCCTGGGTCGAGGTTGTGCGGGCAGCCAGGATCACCGCTGGTTAACCCTTCGGGCGCAGGCGATGGCGCGCTTCACCGTAACTTAACCGGGTCAGGCGAAAATGCCTTCAGGTGATCCACCCGGGATCGCCTGATGGTGGACCATGCCGATTCCAAGCTACGCAGATGCGGTGCGCTATGTGCGCCGCCAGCCGCGGATCAATACCAGCGCCCTGGCGGATGGCCTTGGGATCCGCTGGAGCTTGGCTCTCGACTACCTGCAGCGCATGGAGCAAGCGGGCGTTGTTGGCGCCATAGACGATCACGGCTGGTGGCCTGTGTGCCGGCCTCAGGGTCCGCCTGCCGTTCGCAAAGCCACGGCGGCCCAGGCTGCTACGCCGCAGCAAAGCCCCACACCCAAGTTCGAAAGACCTCAAGAAACTCTCGTCGCCGGGGCGCCCCTTGGCCAATCCAATGATGAAGATCAGCAAAAACTACTGGAAAAACTGCGTGACGCAGCCCGGGTGTTGATGGCCGAGCGGGAGAATATGCAAAAACTCCGTGATGCCTGCCGGCTGCTGATCGCCGAACGCGAAGCCTGGAAGCGCCGCGCCTTGGCCGCCGAGGCGCGCATGCTGACCGAAGAGGCCGATGAAATGGATCGCCACCGCTTTGATGCGCTGCGCCGCGTGCTCGCGCGTGAATTGCACCCGGATTACGCGCCGGCGGATTGTGCCGATCTTCCGCTGCGTGAGGCCTTGTTCAAATCCATCTGGCCCAAGGTGGAACAGATCGAACGCAAGGGGCGCGGTGGGTAAGCCCAGGGCGATGGCATGAAAGCCTGATTGCCCCAGCGGCTTCGCATGGCTGGCGCATGCGCAGCAGGGGAATTGCCCTGATTTTGCAGGATTTTAACCCGACTGCTGCCTGCTCCGGTCTGGGCGCCTAGGCAGCGGCCAAGCCCAGGTGACTGCCGCCAAGCGTCTCGACCCCAACCAGACAGCATGCCTTGAAAAGGCCAGCGCCTTCATCGCGCCCTTCAGCATATGCTTCACGCGGCTTCTGGGTTAGGCTTGCGCCATGATTGCCGGCCGTAAAATCCTGCTGATCGTCTCGGGCTCCGTCGCGGCCTATAAGGCGCTGGAATTCACCCGGCTTGCGCGCAAGGCGGGGGCGAGTGTGACCGCCATCCTGACGGCAGGCGGGGCGCGGTTTGTCACCAAGGAAGCGCTCGCCGCCATTACCGGCCAGGCGGTGCATGATGATCTTTGGGCGGCCGAGGCCGAGATCGGCCATATCCGCCTCGCGCGCCTGCCTGATCTGGTGCTGGTGGCGCCGGCCTCCGCCGATTTGCTCGCGAAAATCACGCATGGCTTGGCGGATGATCTGGCGACTTGCGTGCTGCTGGCGACCCGCGCGCCGATCATGGTGGCGCCGGCGATGAACCCCGCCATGTGGGAAAATCCGGCGACGCTGGCGAATATCGCAACACTTCGGTCGCGCGGCATCATGCTGGCCGGGCCGGCGGAAGGCGCCATGGCGGAACCCGAATCAGGCCCCGGTCGGTTGATTGAACCGACGGCGCTTTTGGAAGAAGTCGCGGCGGCTCTGGCCCCCGCCCCGCAGCCCCTGCAAGGCCGCCATGTGCTGGTGACAAGTGGCCCGACCCATGAACCGATTGACCCGGTGCGCTACATCGCCAATCGCAGCAGCGGCAAGCAGGGCCATTCGATTGCGGCAGCGCTCGCCGCACTTGGCGCGCGGGTGACTTTGGTTTCCGGCCCTGTCGCGCTGCCTGATCCGCCCGGCGTGACCGTAAGGCGCGTGGAATCGGCGCGCGATATGCTGGCGGCTTGCCAAGCGGCACTGCCCGCCGATGTCGCCATTTGCGCCGCGGCGGTCGCGGATTGGCGGAGCGCCGCCGCCGCCGATCAGAAGATGAAAAAGATCGCGGGCGAGGTGCCGCCGCCAATCGCCTTGGCGCTCAACCCCGATATTCTGGCGACACTTTCCGCCGCCGGGCCGCGCCGCCCCAAGCTGGTGGTGGGCTTCGCGGCAGAGACCGAAAAGCTGGAAGACCATGCGCGGGCCAAGCAGAAGAAAAAGGGCTGCGATTGGATTGTGGCGAATGATGTATCGGGCGATGTGATGGGGGGTGCGGAGAATACCGTGCTGCTGATCACGCCCAAGGGCACAGAAGCCTGGCCACGCATGAAAAAGGAAGAGGTCGCGGCAAGGCTTGCCGCGCGCATTGCAGAGGCTTTGGCATGACCCCGGAAATTGCTGTGATACGCCTGCCCCATGGCGCGGATTTGCCGTTGCCGGGCTATGCCACGGAAGGGGCGGCGGGGATGGATTTGCTGGCCGCGATCAGCGCGCCGGTGGTGATCCCGCCGGGCGGGCGCGCCTTGATCCCGACGGGGCTGAAAATGGCGATCCCGGCGGGGTATGAGATTCAGGTGCGGCCCAGGTCAGGCTTGGCGCTGAAGAACGGCATTACGCTGCCCAATAGCCCCGGAACGATAGACGAGGATTATCGCGGCGAATTGGGTGTGATCCTGATGAATGCGGGGAATGAGCCCTTCACCGTGGAACGCGGCATGCGCATTGCCCAAGCCGTGCTGGCGCCAGTGACGCGGGGCGTGTGGCGCGAAGTGGCCGAACTGCCGGATTCCGCGCGCGGGGCGGGCGGTTTCGGCAGCACCGGCACCAAGGTTTGATCTGTTTCAGTCAAGCACGCGGAAGATCGCTTCGATCTCGACCGGGATTTGATTGGGCAGGCTGCCAAACCCCACAGCTGAGCGTGCATGCTGGCCATTATCGCCCAGCACCGCGACGAAAAGATCAGAACAGCCATTGATGATGCGCGGATGTTCGCGGAATTCCGGCACCGCATTCACCATGCCAAGCACCTTGAGCGCACGCAGGCGCGAAAGCCCGCCTGCAGCGGATGCCGCGACTGACAGCAGCGAAAGCCCAACGCGGCGCGCGAGCTGATAGGCCTCATCAATGCCGATTTCCGTTGGTACCTTGCCGCTGATGGGTTTGCCTTCCGCATCGCGCGGGCCCTGGCCTGACAGATAGATGATATTCCCATCGCGCCGGAAGGGCACGTAAGTCCCAAGCGGCTTCGGTGCCGGCGGCAGGACCAAGCCAAGTGCTGCCAGGCGGGCTTCGGGGGTGTCTTCGGGCATTTCTCTCTCCTGCATGTGGTAAGAATACTCGACACGGCTTGGCCAAGGCTGGCAAGCTTTGGGCTTGAATATTGGAGTTTCCCCATGCACCAGGATCAGCACGGCCTTGCCATCACCAGCGCATCGGATGGCGCAACACGCGCTTATGATCATGTGGTAACGGGCTATCTGAAATATCGCGCCGATACGCCTGCGCGCATGAAGGCGCTGCTGGAAGCGGATGGCGAGATGCCGATGGCGCGGGTGTTGCAGTCAGCGCTTTTATTGCTTGGCTATAAGGCCGCATTGCTGCCCGCCGCGCGGGAAGCGGCCGCGGCCGCCACGCGGCTTGCCGCGACAGCAAGCGCGCGGGAAGCGGCGCATGCGGCTGCCGTGACCGCCTGGGCCGAGGGAGATTTGGACCAGGCGCTGGCAGGGTGGGAGGCGATTTTGCGCGACCGCCCGCATGATATCCTGGCGTTTCGGTTGCACCACTTCAATGCCTTTTGGCTGGGGCGCGCGGGCTTGATGCAGCGCGTGGTGGATAGTGTTTATCCTTATTGGACCGAAGCGCTGCCGGCCTTTGGCAGTATTCTGGCCTGTCGCTGCTTCGCACATGAGGAATGTGGCAATTACCAGGTGGCCGAAGAAAGTGGCCGCGCCGCCATTGACCTCGACCCCGGCGATTTATGGGCCGCGCATGCGGTGGCGCATGTGATGGAAATGCAAGGCCGCAGGGGGGAAGGCATTGCCTGGCTCTCGGGCCTGGAAAAGCATTGGGCAGGCGCTTCGAATTTGGCGCATCATTTGTTCTGGCACCGCGCGATGTATCATCTGGAACGCGCGGAATCCGACGACGTGCTGGCGCTTTACGACAAGGGCTTTCGCAATTTGCAAAGTCCGCTGACGGAAGCGGCGCCTGATCTTTACATTGATGTGCAGAATGCCGCTTCGATGCTGTTTCGCTTGCAGCGCCAGGGCGTGAATGTCGGCGCGCGTTGGGAAGAATTGGCTGATAAGGCGGAAGCACGGATTGGCGATTGCCTTTCCGCCTTCACACTGCCGCATTGGATGATGGCATTGGTGGCGGCCGGTCGTTTTCCGGCTGCAACGAGGCTTCTGGACGGTATTCGCGATGCCATTGCCTCTTGCGGTACACTGGCGCCCATCCTGCGCGATGCAGCACTGCCGGTGTGTGAGGCAGTATTGGCGCATGGGCGTGGTGATTACGCCCGCGCGGTGGCGGTGATGCGCCCTGCCATTGGCGTGATGCACCGCATGGGCGGCAGCCATGCGCAGCAGGATGTGCTGGAACAGCTTTTTCTGGATGCGGCGATGAAGGCCGGCATGATTGCTGATGCGCGGCTGCTGCTGGAACGCGTGGCGGGGCGCCATCCTGTACCGCCGGAACGCCGTGTGGGTTATGCCAGCGCAGCCGCCGCCGTGATGCATTGAAAGGATTGCGAACCATGACCGAAGTGAAGAACTGGGCCGAATACAGCGCAGGGCTGAAGGCACGCGGCAAGGAATTGGGGCAATTGCACCCTGATATCGTCAGGGGTTTTGTAGCGCTTTCAAATGGCGCCGCGCAGACCAAGCATCTGGATGCCAAGACGCGCGAATTCATCGCGCTTGCCGTTGCCATCACCACGAAATGCGACGGCTGCATTGATGCGCATGCGCGCAAGGCCAAGGCTGCCGGCGCCACCAAGGAAGAAATCGCCGAAGCGCTTGGCGTTGCCATCGCGCTCAATGCCGGCGCGGCCTATACCTATGCGCTGCATGTGCTGGATGCGGTGGGCGACTAGCTTTGCACCCCAGGCGCTTCTTCGCCACCGCAAGGGCGGCGCGCTGTTCCTTGGTAACGGCGGG
>JADCEX010000130.1 GCA_020249825.1 Roseomonas sp. | reverse complement strand
GATCGAAGGCCTGGCGCAAATCCGCTTCAATACCGAAACGCCGGCAGGCAATGACCGGTTTCTGCTTGCCCATGATTGGCGGATTTTCGCTGTCGCTTCCTTCTTTGCGCTGCCGTCAGCGAGCATCGCAGCGGTGGTGCCGGCACGCCGCGCAGCGCGGCTTGATCCCGTGCAGACTATTCGTGGCGCGGCATGACCAGCCCACCCCCCCTGCTGGAAGCGCAGCACATCACACGACGCCTGCCGGAAGGCGTCACGCTGGTGGCGGATGCGTCGGTGAAGGTGGAGCGCGGCGAATTCATCGCCATCACCGGGCCATCCGGTTCCGGCAAATCATCCTTGCTCTATCTGCTGGGATTGCTCGACCGTCCCACCCAAGGCCGCGTGCTGCTGGAAGGCCGCGACACCGCAAGCCTGAGTGCGGCAGAACTTGCCAATCTGCGCCTTGCGCGCCTGGGCTTTGTCTTCCAATTCCATTTCCTGCTGCCGGAATTTTCCACACTCGATAATGTGCTGATCCCAATCCGCAGGCTTGGCCGCTTGAAGGATGCGGCCGCACGCGCACAAGCGATGAAGCTGCTGGAAGCGCTCGGCATGGCGGAAGCGGCAGCGAAATTGCCGGAACAGCTTTCCGGCGGCATGCGCCAACGCGCTGCGATTGCGCGCGCGCTGGCCAATGACCCCGCCATCATCCTGGCCGATGAACCCACCGGCAATCTGGATACACGCAATGCCGCGGCGGTTTTCGATATCTTCCAACGCCTTGCGGCCGAAGAAGGCCGCGCCATTCTGGTGGTGACGCATGATGCGGAACTCGCCAAACGCGCCAATCGGCGGATTCATCTGGTGGATGGGCGGATCGTCAGCGATACCCGCGTCGGTTAACGAAGAACCCCACCACCACCAGCGCCGCTACTAACGCCGCGCCAAAGCTGAAGATGCTGCCGAAGGCCGCGCGGAAAGCCTCCATCCCCGCAAGCCCGCGCGCCACACCGGCGACCTCAAGCGCGGCGAAAACCGTACTCAGCAAGGATGCCGCTGTCACCACACCCAAGGTGCGGGACACCTGCGCAAGGCTGCCTGCGACACCGCGATCCTCACGCGGCATGCGTTCCAGCAATAAATCGGTCACACTCACCTGAAACAGACCAAGCCCAATGCCTTGCAGCGCCAGCGCGGCCACCAACAGCACAAGCGCGCCGCCTGCAGCGCCAATGGCGCCAATCAGCCAAAGCCCAAGCGCGGTCATCACCGAACCAATCAATGCCAGCCGCGCCGCGCTGATGCGCGCCAGCAAAAATCCGGCAAAGGGCGATGCCGCCATCGCCGCCAAATGCCCAATCGCCAGCACCAAGCCCCCCCAGCCCGCCGGCAGGCCAACGCCGTGCAGCAGCAGATAGGGCAGAAACAGCAGCACGGCGAAACAGGCGAAATTCACCACGGCGGTGGCAATGCAGGCAAAAAGGAAATCCGCATCACGGAAATATTTCAGCGCAATCACGGGCCGTGCGATGCGCCCCGCATGCCTTCCATACCACCAGCCCAGAACCAAAAACCCAAAGGCCAGGGCCAAGGATAGCGGATTGCCCGCCGCAATATCCGGCGCGCGATTGATCCCCAGCAGCAGGCAACACATCATACCCGTGATCAGCACCGCGCCGGTCAGATCAAAACTTTCGCGCCCTGCCGCGCGTGGGGGCGCGCGCAGAAAAACGCTCAAGGCCAGCGCAAAAGCGGCCAGTGGCGCACGATACCAATAAACCGCGGACCACCCGAAATGCTCCACCAGCACGCCGCCAATCAACGGCCCCAACCCACCACCTGCGGCAAAGCCAAAGGCGTAAAAGCCCAGAATGCGCGGGCGCAAATCCTCGGTGAAATGG
This sequence comes from Roseomonas sp., assembly GCA_020249825.1. Lineage (GTDB taxonomy): Bacteria > Pseudomonadota > Alphaproteobacteria > Acetobacterales > Acetobacteraceae > Neoroseomonas. The sequence goes on along the minus strand of JADCEX010000130.1, from coordinate 9,079 downwards.
CTGGTGGCCAGCGCAGGCCCGCACCCAATCACTAGCGCCGCGCCAATCCCCTGCATCACACGTGCGGCCAAAAGCCAGGCGTAGTTTTCCGCCGTGGCGCAAAGGATGAAGGCCAGAATGCTCCAGGCCAGACCCAGACGAAATACACGCAAATAGCCGAAAATATCGCCAAGCCGGCCAATGCCGAGCATCAGGCTGCCATAGGTCAGCACATAGCAGATCACCACCCATTGAATGCCGGTGCGCCCAAGCTCAAACCGCGCCGTGATCGCCGGAAAGGCGATATTCACCGATGTATCCAAGGGCACAATCAGCGTGCCAATCGCGATAATGACCAGCACCAGAATGCCTGGCGCGCCGATGCGCGAAAGTGTCGCCTCAGCGCGCAAGATACCAGGCTTCAAACGCACCAAGCCCTGCCATGGCACCAACCCCAACCAGGATCGCCGCCGCCAGGCTGCGCGCATAATACTGCACCGCCACCACCGCCACCGCCGCCACCCAACCCTTCCAGCCATGCGCCGCCAAGGCCGGCATGGCATAGGCCATGAAAATCGGCCCCGGCAGATGCTGCAAGACCACTTCCACATAACGCGGCGGGCGGAGCGCACGAAACAACGCATAGCCGCCCGCGCGGCAGAGGTAAGTCGCCAGCGCCATGCCGATGATGGCGAGCAGCACATCGGGGCGGAGCGTCATTCGCGGCGGAGCTCCAACCACGCCCCCAGCGACGCACCGGCAAAGGCGCCGATCAGCAAGGGCCAGGGCTGCCCGAGCCCGGCCTTCCAGGCCAGCAATGCCAGCGCGCCCGCCAGCAACCAAGGCCAGAAATCACGGCGCACCCCGCGCCAAAGCGGCACAAGGATCGCCACAAAGGTCGCGATGGCCGCGAAATAGAGCGGATGCCCTGCCGGAAACCGCACCGCCGAGCCCATGATATGCCCAAGCCCAACCGAGATGTTCCAGAAGCACCACAGCGTCACACCAATGCCGAGCAAATACCCGGCATCGCGGCCGCCGCGCCGTTGCTCGGCGGCGGAAAGGGCGAAGGCATGATCCACCATGAAGGCCAGGCTGCCCCAAAGCTTCACGCCGCGCAGCTTATCAAGCCAAGGCGCGAGTGCCGCGCCCATCGGCGCCATACGAATATTCACCACAATCGCGGCAATGGTGGCAGCCATGATCGGCGCCGGGTCTGACCACAACTCCAAGGCCAGCAATTGCGAGGACCCCGCGAAGAGCAGCGCGGCCATCAGCACCGTCTCAAGCCAGGACAGCCCCTTCTGATCCGAAATCACGCCCACCACCAATCCAAAGGGGAAGGTGCCAATCACCAGGGGCAAGGCGGTGCGCATGCCATGCGCCACGCCATGCCGGGTGAAGACCACCGGCCCTTTGATTTCTGCCGGATCACTCATCCGCGCCGGCCTGAGAGCAGCATGTCTTCGGCCTGGTCCGGCTCCATCGCCAAGGCGCGGCGCGCGAGGCCCTGGGCAAAGCCGCCGCGTGCCAGCGCCGCCAAAGCCTTCATGCGCGCCGGCGCATCCGGCGCCACACGCGCGAAGGGGCCAATTCGGCGGCGACGGCAAAAGGCGATGGCGGCCAAAAGCTCAGCCTCCTCGCCTTCCGGCAGCGCAGCGGCGGCGGTGTCACTCTCGATTCCCTTGGCAGCAAGATGCGCGGCGATGGCGCGGCGGGAATGGCCGGAACGCGCGAGCCGCCGGGCGCGGCTTTCGGCAAAGGCAGCATCATTCACCGCGCCGGCAGCGACCAGGTTTTGGGCGATGCTGGCGATTTCGGCCGTTAGCGCGGCGGCGCTGGCAGCAATCGCCTCCCGCGGCTGGCCCTCAGCCTCGGCAGCGCGGGCCCAGCGCGCAACGCGACGTTCCAGGACGCGCCTGAGCCCCGCCTCGGTCGCTGCAAAGCGCGCCAGATGGGCGAGTGCCGCTTCACGCAGCCGCGCCGCATTGGGCGGCGGGCCGGCGGGGCGGCGGGGGCGATTTGGCGCGTCAGACATGGGGTTCTTCTGGCATGGACAGGCCGCGCCGCACAAACCGCTTCAAAGTGCCGATTTCCGCGCTATGCTCCGGGTCAAAGGTGCCTGCAAGGCGCCACAGGAGGAACCCATGAGTGTCACCATCGCCCCCGCTAATCCAGCGCGGCCCGATTTTGTCGGCGTGGTTGCCGGCATTGATCTGAGAAACCCCGTCAGCGCTGCCGATGCCGCCGCCATTGATGCCGGCATGGACAAGTTCGGCGTGCTGGTGTTCCACGGCCAGGACATCAATGACGAACAGCAATTGGCCTTCAGCCGCAACTTCGGCCCGCTTGAGACCGCCACCGGCGATATCGCCAAGGTCGCCGATCGGCGCCTGGCGATGGAGGTGAATGACATCTCCAACCTTGATAAGAATTCCAATGTGCTGGCGCGCGATGATCGGCGGCGCCTGTTCAGCCTGGGGAATATGCTTTGGCACAGCGATTCATCCTTCAAGGCGACGCCGGCGAAATATTCGCTGCTGTCGGCGCGCGTGATTCCGGGTGAAGGCGGCAATACGGAATTTGCCGATATGCGCGCCGCCTGGGATGCCCTGGACGCTGAGGCAAAGGCGGAAATCCGAGACCTGATCACGGATCACAGCCAGATATTCTCGCGCGGGATTCTGGGCTTTACGGATTTCACCGAAGAAGAACGCCAAAGATGGGCGCCGGTGCCGCAGCGTCTGGTACGCCGCCATCCCAAGACCGGGCGGCTTTCGCTGTTTCTTTCAGCCCATGCCGGGCAGATTCATGGTTGGCCCGTGCCGGAAGCGCGCGCCATGCTGCGTGATCTGACGGAACACGCGACCCAGCGCGAATTTGTCCATGCCCATGTCTGGCGCGCGCATGATCTGGTGATGTGGGATAACCGTGTGACGATGCACCGCGCGCGGCGCTACCCGGCGGATAAGCCGCGCGATTTGCATCGGACAACCGTCGCTGACAGCGCGCCTACCTTGGCGCAGGCGGCGTAACATCGCCGGGCCAATCGCCATAGTCACATGGCGATTGGCCTTACACTTCCACCGCGAAATGCTTCAGCGCAGCTTCATCCCATTCAAGGCCTAGCCCCGGCGCATCAGGCACCAGCGCCATGCCATCGCGCACCGCCAAGGGCTGGCTGAGCAAGGGTGTGGCGATATCCAGATGTTCCAGATAATGCGCGGTCGGTGTCGCTTGCAGCAAATGCGCGCTGACTTCCACAAAGATATGCGATGACATCGGCACCCGATGCGCCGCCGCCATGGCAGCGGCACGCAGCCAGCCCGTAACACCGCCGATCTTCATCGCATCCGGCATGCAGAAATCGCAGGCGCCAGCGGCCAAAGCGCGTTGCATGCCCGCCGGGCCCCACCAATTCTCCCCACCCTGGATCGGGATTTCGAGCCGCGCGGCGAGTGCGGCCATCCCCGCATCATCCTGCACCGGCAGCGGTTCTTCCAGCCAGCGCACATCCAGCGCTTGCAATGCGCGGCCGCGCCGTTCCGCTTCCGGCAGCGTCAGCGCCTGATTGTAATCCACGAAAATCGCCACATCATCGCCCACCACGCCGCGCACGGCGCGCACCGTCGCCAAATCATCTTCAAGCTTTGGATGGCCGAGCTTGAACTTCACCGCCCGCGCGCCCAGCCCCGCCACTGCCTGGCCGGCTTCTTCCGCCAGCATCGCCGGCCCGAAGCCACGTAATGAGGCATAAATCGGCATGGGCCGCGCTTCCGCCCCCAGCATGGCGTAAAGCGGCAGGCCTGCGCGGCGGGAAAGCGCATCCCAGAGCGCCATGTCCAGGAGCGACAGCGCAATCTGCACCAACCCCTCACTGCCCAGGATACGAAACCCATCATGCAATTCGCGCCAGAGCGAAGTCGGCGCCAGGGGCCGCCCGATCAGCCCCTCCCCAATCGAGCGCGCGAGGGAGGCAGTCGGCCCCAGAGCCGCGCGCGTATAGGGAAAGACATAGGCCGTGCCGGTGGCGCCATCGCTGGTCGTGACATCCGCAATCACCAAGGGCGCGCGGGGGATGACATTCAGGCTATTGCGGAGCGGCGGGTCAATCGGCGCATCCACGCAGCTTATGGTGATGGCGCTGATGGTGGTGAGTGTCATGCGGTGCCTCCGGCGCAATCCTGGCGCGGCGGCGCGGCCCTGTCACCACGCCCCGGCGCGCGTGGCCAGTGCGACATTCAACTCGGCCCCAAGCAGTACGACATAAACGCTGACATAGAACCACATCAGCAACCCGACAGTCGCACCTAGCGGCCCATACATCGCATCGTAAGTCGCAAAGTCCGAGACATAAAGGCTGAAGGCCGCCGACCCCACGGCCCAAAGCAGTGTCGCCATTAGCGCCCCCGGTAGGATGCGTTTGATCGGCAGGCGGCGCGATGCCGGCCCCACGCGATAAACCGCCAGCAGGGAGAGCCAGACCAGCAATAAAAGCGTCAGGAGCGAAAGCCCACGCAGGGACAAGGCACGCAGCGCTGGCAGGCCGAATAGCGCCAAAATGCCTGGCAGCGCGACCAGCGCCGCAATAGCAATCACCGCGGCCAAGGTCGCCGCCAGCGTCAGCCCAATCGCCAGCGCATGGTAGCGAAAGAAGGGCCGTGTTTCTTCCACATGATGCGCCATGTTCAGCGCGCCGATGGTCGCACGCGTGCCGGCCGAGGCACTCCATATCGCGATGCAAGCGCTCAGGATCGCGCTCCATTCCAGGCGCGGGCGCGGGGCTTCCACCAGATCATGCACCCGGGTTGCGATCATCTCAAAAGTGTCTTCCGGCACCAATTCGCGCAGCACCTCAAGCTGCGGTTCCACCGCCGCCGCGTCGAAGACCATGCCATAGAGCGAAATCAGCAGGAAAATGCCGGGAAATAGCGCCAGCATGGCGTAGAAGGCGCAGCCCGCGCTGGTCAACGCAATGCGATCGGAAGCGGAGGCCCGCAGCACGCGCATGAGTATGGCGGAAGCGCCGAATTGGGCCGTTTGGGCGTGCGACATGCCCCCTTATAGGGTCAGCCCCGCCAAATGCGGAAGCTTCAGGCCTTCGCGCGTTCCGGCACCTGATAGGCGCGTTTCGCGGAAGCCCTCAGCTCCAGCGGAGAGATGCGACCGTCTTGGTCCGTATCCATCCGCTGGAGCATGGCAGCGAGCGTGTTGCCCGTGGGTGTCCCCGGACCGGCAATTCTTGCCGGGCTTTGCCGCAATTCTTGCAGCATGGGCGCGAATTCTTTTCGCCCCCCTGCGACGTCAAGCCGAGCCGCGTCTTGCGTGCTCTGCATGCGGCGGGCCCGGACCTCCTGAGGAGCTGTCAAAGACTTTTCCGAAACCACCAACATCGTCGCAACCCCGTTTTGGTTGGCGCCGACGCTTTGGTCGGCGGCACCATTTTGGTACACAAGGGCTATTGCAGAAGCCGTGCCAGCTTTGGCGCGCGGCCCCAAAAAATTCAGGGGGCGAGGCGCGCGAAGGTCACTTCATGCTTGTTATGCGCGGCATGGAACAGCGTAGATCCTTGAATTTGCTGAAATTCTGCGATGATGGCGTGGTCGGTTTCGCCCTGAAATTTGATGGAGCAAAAGATATTGTCGGCCTTTTCCGCCTCAATCCAGCGGCGCACCAGGCCCAAAAGCCGCGCCGGGTAACAAATGACATCACTGAACAGCCAGGTGACCGGCGATTCTTGCCGGGGGTCCAGGGCGAAGGCGCTCTCCGGCCGGTAATTCACGCCGGGGTGGGCAGCAATGGCCGGGTCAAGCGGCGCCTTATCCACCGCCGTCACTGCGGCGCCGAGTTGCGCAATCACCCAGGTCCAGCCGCCGGGGGCAGCGCCCAGGTCCAGGCAGCGGTCGCCCGGGCCGGGATGGCGGCCAAGCCGGGTCAGCCCTTCCCATAATTTAAGGTAGGCGCGGGATGGCGGGCCGGATTTGTCTTCCACAAAGCGGGGTTCGCCATTCACGAAGGGGCTGGTCTTGCTGGGGCTCGCCAGCAGCCGATCCGGCGCCAGCAACGTCCAGGCACCCAAGGGGGCGGTCAGCGCCGGCTCCGGAAATACCAAAGGGCGCGCCTTCACGGGCGGCAGGCGTTCGGCGATCAGCGTGCTGCGCCGATGATGCAGCAGGGGCAGATGGGACCAGTTGCGCTGGATGGCGCGCAAGGCATCGGCGGCGGCCTTCACTGAAGGGGCAGGCAATTCGCGCGGGTCGGTCCAGATATCCAATGCCCAGATCGCCGGGGCGGGTGGGTCTGGGGAAAGTGCCAGCCGACCATGCCAGCCAGCCAAGCGCCGGCCCGAAAGGCGGAGTTCTTCGGCCAATTCCGCCTCAAACCCCTCGGCGGCAAGGTAGGCAGCGCGGATCACCGCCGGGCCGCCGCCAGGGCCAGCAAGGCCCAGCCGAGCATGAGCAGCATCCCGCCCGAAGGCGCGATGGGGCCGAGCGATTGGCCGGAAAGCGCGCCCACCCAGACTGCGCCACAGAACAGGATCATGCCGGCCAGGAAGGCGGCTGCCGCGCCATGGGCCAAGCGCCGGCCCCTTTCGGCCATCAGCGCCGCGATCAGCAGCGCCAAGGCATGCCAGCCTTGCATGGTCAGCGCGTTTTGCACCGCCGCCATGCGCGCGGGGTCAAGCCGCGCCGGCAGCCCATGCGCGGCCCAGGCGGAAAGCGCAACCGCTGTAAGCCCGGTGAGGGCGCCGGTGATCAGCCAAAGGCGATGCATGAAAGGCCCTTACGCCGACCCTGAGCAGGTGGCCAGAGCACGGTTCAACCGCGCAACCGCAACCGCTTGGCAAGATGGCGCATTCGCGCCGCCATACTGATTTCCATGGCTTCCAGCCTGCCCACCATCTGAGGCCAGCGCCCCGCCACCCAGCCCCAGCGCCGCGCGGCCCAGATATGCTGGTCTCGCAGCACAAAAACGCCAAAGGCAAGGAACAGAAAGCCCTGCAAAAACGGCAGCACCAGGCCCAGCACACCAAGCACCAGCATGGCCCAGCCGAAAATCTTGCGCGGGAAGGAAGGACGCAGAATGACCATGAAAAGCGATGTGGCGCGCCAATTCCGCACAAACAAGTCACCGCCGCACATTGTAACAGAGGCAAATTTTTCGGGCGACGCTTGCCATCCGCGACCGTTACCCTAAAGGGAGCGGTCACAAAGATCACTGAGTTGCTAATGCCCCCGCTGAATCGTATCGCTCAAATTGTCTTGCTGTTGGCGGGGCTGTTTGGTGTTGTCCCCGCGGCGCTTGCCCAAACGGCGCCGCCTGCCGAGCTTTCCGTTGCCGATCGCGCGCGGGAATTGGCCGATGCGCGGCCTTGGGCAGGCATGGCCTTCATCGGGTCTTCAGTGGCAGACGGCAATCTCCGCGACATCATCGTGGCGCCCTGGACCGGTTCCTGGGGCGATGACACGCTGGCCGGCGGGGCCGTCAGCTATCGCCTGGCGCGCTTCTGGAAGTTCTTCATGCTGGATGCGGAATTGGGCGGCGCCTATCGCTTCGGCGATACTGAAGGCGGTGAATTCTGGGCCGTTGCCTATGTGCGGTATGATGGCTTCCCCTGGACCAACCATGTCTACACCACCTTCGGGCTTTCCATGGGGCCGAATTACGTCACGCGCCTGCCGCAGGTGGAACGCGGCACAGATGCGCGGCCCGAACCAAACCAATCACATTTCCTGAATTTCTTCGCGCCCGAGCTCACTTTCGCCCTGCCAAGCCGGCCAGACCGCGAAATCGCCATTCGTTACATGCACCGCAGCGGCATCTTTGGCACCTATAATGGCGTTTATGAGGGCGCGAATTCCCTGGTTGTGGGCTTCCGCATGCGCTTCTGATGTAGGGGGGTATGGTGGGCGCACGTGGGATCGAACCACGGACCTCCTGCGTGTCAAGCAGGCGCTCATACCACTGAGCTATGCGCCCTTACCGACTGACCCTGCCTTTAAACGCCCGGCCCCAGCGGCGCAAGCCTCAGCCGCCATCGCCGCCAGAGAAGTGATGCTGCTGCAGGGCGACATCCAGTAGCCTCTCCAGCACCTCGGGTTCCTGTGCGCCCGCGATGGCCTGTTGCCCGGCAATAATGAAGCAGGGCACGCCATTGATCCCCAGCCGATGGGCGCGGAGGTTTTCGGTATGCACCGCCTCGGCCTCTTCAATTGACCTTAGGAAGGCCAGCGCCGCCTGCGAGTCGAGCCCAATGCGCCCAGCCAAATGGGCCAGCCGAGCAGGATCGCCAATATCAACGCCATTGGTGAAATAGGCGTGGAACAGCGCTTCCACCATCATCTCGCCCAGGCCTTCCCGCACCGCATAGCGCACCAGCCGATGCGCGGTGATGCTGGATGGCACGCGCCCCATCAGGTCAAAGCGAAAGCTGATCCCCTCAGACCGGCCAAGTTCGGTCAGAGCATTTTGCAGGCGCCGGGCGCGATCCTCACCGCCGAATTTGCGCGCGATGAATTCCGCGCGGGAAACGCCGCCGGGTGGGATATCGGGGTTGAGCAAAAAGGGCCGCCAGACCAGTTCTGGAATGATATCCGGCCTGGCCCGCAGTGCGCGACGAAGCCGCCTGACGCCCAGATAGCACCAGGGGCAGATCAGGTCGAAGGCGACATCAATATCCAGCCGCGGCTGGAGGGGTGCCAGGATATTCACACTTGCAGTTTAGCGCAGCCGCGCGGCGCGGGCAGCCCCCTTTTCGCCGGCGTTGCTATTCCGCGACAAGATTGAGCCGGCGGATCAGCGGCGCCCAGCGTTCGCCATCACGCTTGGCGCGGGCGGCGAAATCCTCGGGTGAGGCCGGATCGGCCGGATCAGCCCCCACGCGCTTATAGGCCGCACGCACCCGTTCATCTGCCAAGGCCTCACGCAGCGCGGTATTGAGCCTGACGACGATCTCGCGCGGGGTTTGGGCGGGCACGGCAAGGCCGAAATAGCTTGACCCCTCAAAGCCCGGAATGGTCTGGCCCATGGTGGGCACGCCCGGCCATTCAGGGCGCGGTTCAACGGTGGTGACAGCCACGGGGCGCACGCTTTGCACCTG